>JAKFFB010000206.1:0-4680 GCA_036675425.1 Actinomycetales bacterium
GCATCGGGCGGACGCCGGTGCCGGCGGGCTGGTCGGCGCTGGTGGCCAGCGCGCACAAGTGGGGCGGGCCGCCCGGCGTGGGCGTGCTGGTGGTGCGGACCGGGGTCCGCTTCGCCTCCCCGCTGCCCGGCGGCGAGCGCGAGCCGGGGGCGTCGCTCCCGCTGGTGCTCGCCGCGGCCGTCGGACTGCAGGCGGCGGCCGCCGAGGCCGCGGCCGAGGACACCCGGCTGCGGGCCCTGGTCGACCGGATGCGGTCGCGGATCGCCGAGCTGCCGGACGTCTCCGTCGTGGGCGACCCGGTGGACCGGCTGCCGCACCTGCTGGCGCTGTCCTTCCCGTACGCGGATGGGGAGGTGCTGCAGCGCGCGCTGGACCGCGAGGGGTTCGCCGTGAGCAGCGGCTCGAGCTGCGCGTCGTCGGTGCTGGAGCCCAGCCACGTGCTGGAGGCGATGGGGCTGCTCACCAGCGCGCACGTGCGGGTGTCGCTGCACCGGGGGACGACCGAGCAGGACGTCGAGCGCTTCCTCGAGGTGCTGCCGCGGGTGCTGGCCGAGCAGCGCGCCGGCTGACCCCCTCAAGATCTTTGCGGTTTCCCCAGCACCAGGGTGCTGGGGAAACCGCGAAGATCAGGCCAGGTGGGGGGCGACCTCGGCCGCGGCGGCCTCGCCGTACGCCTCGGTGAACCGGGCCAGGAACCCGTCGGGGGTGAAGGAGTACTCCTGCGTGCCCACCGTCTCCACCACGTGGGTCGCGAGCATCGCGCCGACCTGGGCGGCGCGCTCGAGGGGCAGGCCCCAGCCGGTGGCGCAGAGGAAGCCGGCCCGGAAGGCGTCGCCGACGCCGGTCGGCTCGGCGACCTCGCGAGCGGGCGCGGGGGCGACCTCGATCACCGGCTCGCCCTTGCGGAAGATGCTGATGCCCTTGGCGCCGTGGGTGGTGATCCGGGTGCCGACGAGGTCGAGCACCTCCTCGGCCGTCCAGCCGGTCTTCTCGAAGATGAGGGCGGCTTCGTACTCGTTGGTGAACAGGTAGGTCGCGCCGTCGACGAGCTGCCGGATCGTGTCGCCGTCCATGAAGGTCAGCTGCTGGGAGGGGTCGGCGGCGAAGGCCACGCCCCGGGCGCGGCAGCTGGCGGTGTGCCGGAGCATGGCGCCCGGGTCGTCCGGGGCGATGACGACGAGGTCGACGTCGCCGACGCCCGCGATGTCGATGTCGGCGGCCTCGGTCATGGCGCCGGGGAAGAAGGTGGCGATCTGCGCCTGGTCGCGGTCGGTCGTGCAGGTGAAGCGGGCCGACGGCTGCGTGGTGCTGACGTGCACGTGCGTGGTGTCGACGCCGTGCTCCTGCAGCCAGGTCAGGTAGTCGCCGGCGTCGGTGCCGACCGACCCGACCAGCAGCGGCCGTGAGCCGAGCACGCCCATGCCGAAGGCGATGTTCGCGCCGGTGCCGCCGCGGCGGACCTGCAGGTCGGTGGCGAGGAAGGACACCGAGACGTTGTGCAGCTGCTCGGGGAGCAGCGACTCGGAGAACCTGCCCTCGAAGGTGAACAGGTGGTCGGTGGCGATGGACCCGGCGACGGCGGTGCGCATCCGCACAACACTACTGACGAGTACCTCTTGGGTACCCGTCGGTAACTCCTTACCGTCGGATCCATGAGCACTCACACGCAGGTCCCGTCCGACGTCGAGGCCGAGTCGATCATCGACCTCGTGCACGACTGCCGCGAGATCTCGGGCGTCCTCGGCTCGTTCGTCCCGACCGTCATCCGCATCCCGGAGCAGTCGCGTGGTGCGATGCCGGTCGAGATCTCCGCCGAGGCCGTCCAGGCCCTCGTCGGCTACGACGACTACGGCTCCTAGACCCGTTCGACCAGCAGGGCCTGCCCCTGGCCGACGCCGATGCACAGCGTCGCGAGGCCCCGGGTGCCCTGCTCCCGCTCCAGTCGCCCGAGCAGGGTGACCACCATCCGGCAGCCGCTGCTGCCGAGGGCGTGACCGAGGGCGATCGCACCGCCGTCGGCGTTCAGCGTCTCCATGTCGAGGCCCAGCCGGCGCGCGCTGGCGAGGACCTGCACGGCGAACGCCTCGTTGAGCTCCACGGCGTCGAGGTCGGCGACCGACCAGCCGTGCCGGGCGAGCGCCTTCTCCGTCGCAGGTACGGGGCCCAGCCCCATCAGGTGCGGCTCGAGCCCGGCGCTCGCGCTGCCGATGACCCGCGCCCGCGGCGTGAGGCCCAGGTCCCGCACCGCCTCCCCCGACGCGACGACGATCGCTGACGCGCCGTCCGACAGCGGGCTGCTGGAGCCGGCGGTGACGACGCCGTCGGCAGCGAAGCTCGGCCTGAGCGCGGCGAGCTTCTCCATCGACGTCGCGCGGACGGTCTCGTCCGCGGTGACGGTGCCCTTGGCGGTCTCCACGGGGACGATCTCGTCGTCGAAGGCGCCGTTCGCGACGGCCTTGGCGGCCCGCTCCTGGCTCTGCAGGCCGTAGGCGTCGGACTCCTCGCGGGTGATGCCGTCCAGGGCGGCGACCCGCTCGGCGGTCTGGCCGAGGGTGATCGTGTGCTCCGGGTCGTGCCTGGGGTTCACGAAGCGCCAGCCCAGGGCGGTGTCGTGCACCTCCCCCGGCTTCGCCCACGGCGTGCCGGGCTTGGCCATCACCCAGGGTGCGCGCGTCATCGACTCGACGCCACCGGCGACGACCACGTCCGCGCTGCCCGACAGGACCGCCTGGGCGGCGCTGCTGATGGCGGTCAGGCCGGAGGCGCAGAGCCGGTTGACGGTGTACGCCGGGATGCTCATCGGCAGGCCGGCCAGCAGCACGGCCATCCGGGCGACGTTGCGGTTGTCCTCGCCCGCCTGGTTCGCCGCGCCGAGCACGACCTCGTCGACCCGGTCGGGGTCCAGGCCGGCCCGCTCGACGGCCGCCTTCACGACGAGCGCCGCGAGGTCGTCGGCGCGCACGCCCGCGAGGGCCCCGCCGTAGCGCCCCACCGGGGTCCGGACTCCGCCTACCAGGAACGCCTCAGCCGCCATGCCCCCACCGTACGACGACTCCCTCACCGGTGATCCACGCGCATCTTCAGGTGGATCGCCCAGCTGGATCCACCTCAAGGTCCGCGTGGATCACGCCGGAGGGGGCCGGACAGCACGACGGCGCCGGCCCCCGAGGGGACCGGCGCCGCCGGGGCGCCTCGGCTAGTGGAAGGACTCGCCGCAGGCGCAGGAGCCGCCGGCGTTGGGGTTGTCGATCGTGAAGCCCTGCTTCTCGATGGTGTCGACGAAGTCGATGGTGGCGCCAGCGAGGTACGGCACGCTCATCCGGTCGACGACGACCTTGACGGTGCCGTCGGCGTAGGTCTGCACGGCGTCGCCGTCCAGCGAGCGCTCGTCGAAGAACAGCTGGTAGCGCAGGCCCGAGCAGCCGCCGGGCTGCACGGCCACGCGCAGCGCGAGGTCGTCACGGCCCTCCTGGGCCAGCAGCGCCTTGACCTTCTCGGCGGCCGGGTCGCTGAGGATCACGCCGGTGGGCGTGTCGGTCGCGGGGGTAGTCGTCTCCGGGGCGGTCATGTCGGGGGGCCTCCGTGGGTCATCGATGTCGTCGCCTCGCTCAACACGCGGGGCGGCCGGACCCTTCCATGGTGCCACCGTCCGGCGTGGGCGGTCCTGCTATCGCGACCACTGGCGCGCCACCCGCGCGGCCAGCTCCGCCAGCGCCGCCGCCGGCTCGCCCAGCGCCCGCTCGCGCCCCACCGTCTCGACCAGGGAGTACGCCGCCTCGATCCCGGCCGCGGCGGCCTCCCGGCGGCCGACCGACACCGAGCCGGCCAGCACCACGCACGGCACCGCGTGCGCGGCGGCCAGGGCGGCCACGCCGGAGACGACCTTGCCGGTGAGCGAGGTCGGGTCGAAGGCGCCCTCACCGGTGACGACCAGGTCGGCGGCAGCCACCCGGTCCTCGAGCCCGACCAGCCGCTGGACGAGCTCGATGCCGGGCTCGCGCCGCGCACCGAGGGCGAGCAGGGCCGCACCCAGGCCGCCGGCCGCGCCGGCGCCGGGCAGGTCTCGGACGGAGACCCCGAGGTGCGGCTCCAGCACGTCGGCCCAGCGGGTGAGCGCGGCGTCCAGCCGGGCGACCGCCTCGCGAGAGGCGCCCTTCTGCGGGCCGAACGTCGCCGAGGCGCCGTAGAGGCCGAGCAGCGGGCTGTCCACGTCGGTGGCGGCGACCAGCTCGACAGCGACCCGGGGTGCGCCCTCGAGCCGGTCGACGTCGCGCAGCGCCGCGCCCCCGGGTCGGAGGCGCTCGCCGGACGCGTCCAGGCGCTGCAGCCCCAGTGCCGCCAGCAGCCCCGCGCCGCCGTCGTTGGTGGCGCTGCCGCCCAGGCCGACCACGATCCGCGTGGCGCCGAGGTCCAGGGCGGCTGCCACGAGCTGGCCGACGCCGTAGGTCGTGGTGACCTCGGGGTCCCGCTCGGACTGCTCCAGCAGGTGGAGGCCGCACGCCGCGGCTGCCTCGACGTACGCCGTGGTGCCGTCCACCAGGAAGGCAGCCTCCACGGGACGTCCGAGCGGGTCCTCGACGACGACCACGTGCCGGACCGCGGTCGGGAGCGCGGCGGCCAGCACGTCCACCAGCCCCGGTCCCCCGTCGGACAGCGGGGCGAGGTCGAGGTCGTCGGCGT
>JAKFFB010000333.1:0-22753 GCA_036675425.1 Actinomycetales bacterium
CCGTCGTCTAGTAACTAGGTCGAGTCATGCACGCCGACCATAGAGCGCAGCCACGGTGACCTGCCGTCGGGGTGTCCCTGTGCGAAGTGCGACGACGCTTCTAGCCGGCATGGGCTTGCTGCTTTCTGGGTGCAACCTGGTGGATGACCCACCCGCCGCACCGACCGTTGCCGAAGTGGCTGCCAAGGAGCGAGCAGCCAGGTGCGCTGGCCGAATCATGACCATCTACTACGAGGACGCACTCGCCTACGACAACACGGCAGGCCCCCAGGCAGTACGGATGCGCAAGACCGTTGAGTTGCTCGACGAGGGATGCGCCGCCGACCCGGCAGCCTGCGTCCCAAAGGTCGTCGCTGCTGGCATCTCTCAAGGACCGCCGCGAGGACGAGCGATGGCCGTCGCGGCCTACGAGCAGACCACCGCCTGCACCGGCTAAGTGATGCTGCTACCTGCTCCGCTACTCCCGGTCTTTCCCCTCGGCGGGGGCGGCCTCGACAGAGGCGAACCAGCCGACTGCGGCTGACCTCACCCCCGGAACCTGGGCGAGGTCCGGCGGGGCGATGACCTCCTGCAGCGCCGACTGCACATCTGTCGGGTACTCGAAGTCCGGGTGTGCGCCGGGGCTCGCTGCGGCAATGAGAGCGGCCCTGTCATGCACGTCCACGCGCAGACGGATGGTCACGATCCACGGGTCGTCCATGCGGCACGATCCCATGCGCTGGACGCCGTAGAAAAGTGCCGCTACTTGCTGTCCGCGCGGGGAACGTCAGGAACTGGCATCACGTCCAATAGTGGTGACGCGACGGACTCTGCTGCTCGCCGCCGCATTGACCGCAGTGGTTGCGGCCTTGGTCAGTCCTGTTTCCTGCAGCCAAGCGAGCGATGCGAGCAGACCGCGCTGTGACACGACCCTCGGCTACTGGACGCCGATCAGCGAGACGGTCTCTGGGGCGATCGTCGTGCTGTTCGCCGGTCTGATCGGCGCTGCCCTTCTGCGGCGGAGGTAGTGCCGCTCTCGTCCTAGCCTTGCTGATGTGTCCAACCTCGACGCCCTGGAAGAGCAGCACGAGCGGGCAGAGGCGCAGTACCTAGACGCCATCCGGCAGTCCAGGCCGCGCGAAGAGTCCGCCGCGTTCGCTCGGTCCGTGGCAGATGCCGCTGCCGCTTGGAACGCCTCTGCCTACGAGCGCCTACACGAGACGCCGGAGGTCGACGAGCGGCACCAACTGGACCTGCTCACCGAGCGGACCGAGGTGCTGGCCGAGTTGTGGGCGGACGTGGCCGCTGCCTACGGGTAGGTGCCGCTCCCAGTCCCCGTCTGGTCTAGGACTCACCCGAGGGGGCGGCAACGGCGTCTCGGGCTGCGGCGTCCCGTGGCGTGACCTACGCCCGTGTGCGATGTCACCACCTCCATCAGGTATCCGGTCGGAGCGCAGGACGTTCTCCACAGTGAAATCCCCTCGACGAACAGGACATGACCATGTGGAAGCGAAACCGTCACCCGCTCGCCCGGCTCCCGCTCCTGGATGGGGCGTCGAACGCGGTCATCCAGCGCCTCGCCTCGTACATGACGCTGGTCCGCCTTCCGGCCGGTCGTGTGCTGGTAACGGAGGGCCAGCGCAACGAGCAGTTCATCCTGATCGAGTCCGGTGCTGTCAGCGTCACACGCGACGGCCAGCCGGTCGCCGAGCTGAGCACAGGCGACTTCGTAGGTGAGCTGTCCCTGCTGGGCGACGGCGTCGCGAACGCCACCGTCACAACCACGACTGCGGTCGACGCCCTCGTCAGCTCCTCGGTGGAGTTCGACGCGTTGCTGCGCTCAACCCTCGGCGAGGCGATCCAGGCCACCGCGGCACAGCGCAGCGCCTAACCGACCGCGATCTGATCCGACCGGTCGAGCCGCCAGCTGAACGCTGCTATCCCTCGTCGCATCCCGAGAACGCGGCGACGTTCGTGGGACGCGTACTCGTTGTGCGACGCCCTCCGCATGGCCGTGGCGGCGGTCGCGGCCGCGTCAGGACGCGCTCCCGCAGGCCGCGTCGTACAACCGCTGCTGGGCGTCTGACCCGTCACGCGCGAACGGGTGCCCGTAGCGCCCGCCGGTGACCCACAGCGTGACGGCCGACTCGCCGTCGTACGAGGTGGGGGTCTCGAAGCGGTCGCAGTCCTGGACCGCGAGTCCTACGGAGAGCTCGGTCGCCGGACCGCCGCCGAAGAACGGGTCGGCCGGCGGATCGAGGTCGCCGGCCTCCAGCGGGAGCCGTGCGGAGGACGACCGACAGGGTGAGCGAGCGCCGGTCGTCCCCGCCGCCGCTGCCAGGGCGAGACCACGCAGGCGCTGCCCGGTTGTGAAGATCACCGCAGGTCCCTCGGGGGGCTGTCGCGTCAGGACTCCGGGGGTGCCTCGAGGCCGGCCTTCGCCTCTGCGACCGCCTCGGCGACGAGCTCACGGGCGACGTCGACGAGCTTCACCTGCCGGGCCTGGCTCTGCTCGCGCAGCTGCGTGAAGGCATCGTCGGGCGTGCATCCCGTCCGGCTCATCACGATGCCCAGCGCCTGATCGATGCCGGCCCGGCTGCGCAGGGCCTCGGTGAGCTGCTCCACGAGCCTCTCGGCCTGGGCAAGGGCTCGCGCGTTCGCGACGCTCACGGCTGCGGGGCCGGCGAACGCCTCGCCCATCCGGACGGCGTCGGCGTCGAAGCTGCCGCGCGGCCGGGCGTAGACGTTCAGCGCGCCGATGGCCTCGTCGTTGACGAGCAGCGGAAGCGAGAGCGCGCTGTGGACGCCGAGACGCCCGACCCGCGGTCCGAAGCGCGGCCACAGCGGCTCGCCGCCGAGGTTGCCCGAGGTGAAGGTGCGGCGCGCCGCGACCGCGCTGATGCACGGACCCTCGCCGAGGCCGTACTGGACGTCGTCGACCTCGCGGACGAAGTCGTCGGTGGCGATGACGGTCTGCGGGCGGTCCTGCTCCAGCAGGGTCAACCCAGCCCCCTCCGCGCCAGGGATCGCGTGGACGGCCAAGGTCGCGACCCGGGTGAGGGTGCTCTTCAGGCTGGTCTCGCCGGTGAGCAGCCGGGCCAGGTCCTCCAGGCTCAGCGTGAGCTCGTCCTGGGGCATGGTCTCTCCGACCTCTGGGCTCGGGTGCTGATCCCGGCGTCCCAGCCTCTCACGCGTACGCCGTTCACCGACGCGGTGTTGCGCAGTGCTCTATCGTGGGGGGTCCGGTTGGGTCACAGCCGGCTGGTACGACGTCGCTGCGCAAGCCGCTCGTCGCGGGTCCCCCCGAGAGTCCAGCGTCTGGCCGCCCGCCGAAGGACCTCTGTGACCACAAGTCGACTGCCGACGTCGGTTGTCGCCGTGCCGTTGGCGCGTCGCGACGACGCAGCGAGTGCTGTCGAGGCTCGCCGGAGCCTGTCCGCCCTCATGGGCGCGGTCGAGGCCGCGCACCCGGCGGGAGCGGTCGACGCGCTGGCCCTGGAGCTGGCGAGCCGCATCGGGGCGGACTCGATGAGCCTGCTCGTCGTCGACCTGGAAGGGCGCTCGCTCGTCCGCCTCGCGCGCACCGAGCGCGCGCTGCACGTCGAGGGCGCGCCGCACGAGCAGCGGATCGCCGTAGAAGGAACGGCCGCGGGTACCGCCCTTCGCGAGCAGCGACTGCAGGTGGAGCGCACGTCGGGCGCGGTGCGCGTGCACGCACCGGTGAGCCAGCGCGGGGAGACGCTCGGCGTCCTGGAGCTGCGCCTGCCGGCGACGCCTTCCGCGGACGTGGCGGCGTACATCACGGCTGCGGCGCACGCGCTGGCGTACGTGCTCATCGCCGACCGGCGCCACACCGACGTGTACGAGGTCGGGCAGCGCGGCAGGGCCCTGTCGCTCGAGGCCGAGATCCAGCGGCGCCTGCTCCCGCCGTCGTACAGCTGCGAGGGACCGCAGTTCGCCCTTGCAGGCTGGCAGATCCCGGCGAGCTCGGGCGGTGGCGACACGTTCGACTACGCCGTCGGGCAGCGCACCCTGTCGGTGAGCGTCACCGATGCGATGGGTCACGGCGTCGCCGCGGCGCAGCTCGCGACCTTGGCCGTCGGCAGCCTGCGCAACAGCCGTCGTGCCGGACTCGGCCCCGTGGAGCAGGTGCAGCGCGCCAGTGCTGCCCTGAACGAGCACGCGGCTCCGGACCAGTTCGTCACCGCGCTGCTGGTCGTGATCGACCTCGACACCGGTACGGCCTCACTGGTCAACGCCGGGCACGTCAGCCCGCTGCTCGTACGCGGGGGTCGCGTCGTCGAGGTCGGTCTCCGCCCGGGTGTGGTCCTGGGCGTGCTCCCCGACTCGGTCTACGAGGCCCACCACCTGCAGCTGGAAGCCGGCGACAGGCTGGTGCTCCTCACCGACGGGATGTTCGAGCGCGAGGCTGCCGGGGCGGAGGTCGCGACCCTGCTCAGCAGTCTCTCGGACATGCACCCGAGAGAGGCAGCGCAGGTCCTCACACGCGCCGTGCTGGACGTCGCCGGCGGCGCTGTCCGCGACGACGCCACCGTCCTGATCGTGGACTGGCGCGGCTGCTCCGGAACGCGGGACTGATGGACGAGCCCGGTCCGGTGCCGCCCGCCGCGCTCGACGCCGCGCTGCTGCGCGGGCTGGTGGCTCGCGCCGGCTCGGCACCCACGCGGCAGGTCCTCGACGCCGCGCTGGTGCTGGTCGTCGCACTGACGCAAGCGGTGATCGGCAAGGCGGACGGCGTGAGCATCACGCTGCCTCGCGACGGGCGGTACGGGACGGTGGCCGCGAGCAACGACGTCGTACTGGGCATGGATCACGACCAGTACGAGACCGGCGAGGGCCCCTGCCTGGACGCCGCGCGTCACGGCGAGGCGTTCCACGTCGAGTCGCTCGCCGACGAGCAGCGCTGGTCGCAGTTCGTCCCGCGAGCGAGGGCACGCGGCATCGTGAGCATCCTGTCCTCACCGCTTCTCGACGGCGGCGCTGCCCACGGAGCGCTGAACATCTACGCCCGCACCGCCGGTGCGTTCGCCGATCGCGAGAAGCACGTGGCGGACGAGTTCGCGGCACAGGCCTCGACCGTGCTCACCGTGGCGCACCAGGCACTGCCGTCCGAGCACCTCGACCAGGACATGGACTGGGCGCTGACCTCACGCGCGGTCATCGCTCGCGCCCAGGGCTGGCTGATGCACCGCGACCACGTCGACGCCGACACCGCCTGGTCGGTCCTGACCGCGACGAGCCGCCGGACCAGCCGACCGCTGCGGGACGTCTGCGAGGACCTGCTGCGCGGGTCCGGCGAGTCGAGCGCGGGCGACCGTGAGCGCTGAGGTCCCTGATCGCCTCGACCGCGCGCGCCGGGACTGCGGACTGACCGGTCCGGAGCTGTGGCTGCGCTACTTCGCGATCGGAGGAGCGGTCGGACCGCTGCAGCTCGAGGCGATCCTGCACGGTGCGCTCGTCGCGGCCGACCACGACCACGACCAGATCGCGCACGCGCTCAACGAGCGGTTCACCGAGCTCGGCCGCAACCACCCGGTTCCCTACCGCGCGCCTGAGTCGCCCTGAGCCAGCCGGCGAGGCGGGGGTCGACCGGCTGCTCACCACCTTCTCGGAGGACTACGCCCGGACGCTGCAACCACGTCACGGTGCTGTTCGCCCCCGAGGTCGTCTCTGCGGTGAGCAGCTAGCACGGCGGACCGGATCAGGCGGTGCGGAACCACGGTTTGCCCTGCGGGTTGGCGGCGGCCTCGTCGAGCGAGTCCGCGACGGGCTGGACACGTAGGGGACAGTGAGCAGCATGGTCACCCCCGCACGTCCTACGTACAGCGACACCATCGAGATCGCGGCCCGCCGCGAGCAGCAGCAGATGTGGCAGGCGGCGCAGACGGTGCGGGCCCACGTCCACGCAGGTGCCGGCCGCGACGAGCTGCTGGAGTGCCTCGGGCTGTCGGACGTCGCGGCGCCCTAGAAATCGGCTGAATCGGCGCCTTTGCCTGCATATAGTCGGCAGGGCTGCGACCAGGCGCGCACGGGCCGCCACGGGGGGACGCCATGGACCACCGCCGCGACCCCGCCCATGCCCGACGGCTCTTCGGTCTGCGGTTCACCGACCGCGACACCGAGCAGGCCTACCGGCGGTGGCGACTGGCCACGGCCACCCCCTTCGCGCGGGTCGGCTACATCGGCTCCACGCCGAGCTGGATCGGCGTCCTGCTCGCGATCGTCCTGCTCGATCCGGACGCGGCCCGGGAGGGCGCCACCTGGGTGGCCGGCTGGATCCTGCTGCTGATGGTGCTGACCGCGCTGACCCTCCCGATCGCCCTGCAGCGCGCCGTGATGCCGCTTGCCGCTGTGGCGAACTGCCTGGCCGGCTTCCTCATCGTCTGGTTGCTGTCGGAGGTCGTCCTCCAGGACGAGCTGAGCCAGTCCCGCGCGGGCGTGATGACCGCGGGGCTGATCGTCGTGATGTTCTTCGGCTTCGCCGTCTTCCGGATCCCGCCCGGCATCGCGATGGCCGCGGTCACGCCGTACGTGGCCTTCGGGTCGTACCAGCTGCTCGACGGCTACCGGCGCGACGAGCTGAACTCCGTCGAGACGGCGTCGCTCGGCGCCGCGCAGTGGATCGCCTACCTGGGCTGCCTGCTCGTCTGCCTCGTCATCGACATGGTCGACCGGCGCACCTTCATCAAGGACCAGATCATCGAGGCGCAGCAGGAGGAGCTCCGGACCAGCCGGGAGACCATCCGTCGCTACGTCCCGCGCGCTGTCTCGGAGCACATCGTCAGCGGGGACACCGTCGGCATCGACGTGCCGACGCGGCGCCGGGTCACGGTCCTCATCGCCGACCTGGTCGGCTTCACGCCGCTGGCCGAGGGCGTCGACGCCGAGGTGCTGACCCGGGTCACCAACGACTACATGGCGGCGATGAGCTCGCTGGTCGAGGAGCACGGCGGGATCGTGAGCGAGTTCGCCGGCGACGGGATGATGGCTCTGTTCGGCGCCCCGGACGAGATGCCGGTCGAGCAGCAGGCGGAGAGCGCGGTACGAGCGGCTCAGCACATGCAGGCGCAGCTCCCCGCGCTGAACCGGTCCTGGCAGGACATCGGGGTGGAGGAGCCGATGCGGATGCGCATCGGCATCAGCACCGGCGTCCTGAGCGTCGGCAGCTTCGGCTCCGCCGGGCGGATGACCTACACCGCCATCGGCCTGCACACCAACATCGCCGCGCGGCTGGAGGCGAACTGCGCGCCGGGGGACGTGCTGGTGAGCGACTCGACCTGGCGGCTGCTGCGCGACCGGGTCCCCTGCGAGCCGCGCGGCGAGGTGCAGTGCAAGGGAGTACGGGACCCGGTCCGGGTCTTCTCGCCCGCCGGCTGATCTCTGGCAGAGTCCGAGTCGTGGCGCAGGCGACGTGGCAGCGGGTGCAGCGCTCCTCGACGTCGCTGAGCCGCAAGGCCGTGCAGGCGATGGAGGACCTGCAGTGGTTCGCCGCGCTCCACCCCGAGCAGCGGTCGTACGTCGGGCTGGTCGTGCAGTCGGCGCTGTCGACGTTCGCGCAGTGGCTGCGCACGCCCGGGCAGCCGCTCCCGGTCGGACCCGAGGTCTTCGCCGCGGCGCCTCGGGAGCTCGCGCGGGCGGTCAACCTCAAGCAGACCGTGCAGCTCATCCGGATCGCGGTCGGCGTCGTCGAGGAGGCGGTGCCGACGCTCGCCGCGCCCGGCGAGGCCGACGAACTGGCCGCCGCGGTGCTGCGCTACTCGCGTGAGATCGCCTTCGCTGCAGCGGATGTCTACGCGGCGGCGGCCGAGGCGCGGGGCGCGTGGGACTCGCGGGTCGAGGCGGGCGTCGTCGACGCGCTGGTGCGCGGCAACGCCGGCGACCTGACGCTGTCGCGGGCGGCCTCGCTCGGCTGGGGACGAGTGGAGTGGGTGGTCGCCCTCGCCACCCCTGTGCCACTGGACCTCGACCTCGCGCAGCTGCGGACGCACGCGCGGCACAGCGGCCTGTCGATGCTGACGGGGGAGGCGGCGTCGGCGCTGGTCCTCGTCCTGGGCGGCAGCGGTTCGGTCGACTCCGCCGTGCAGCAGGTGGCCGCCGCCCTGCCGGACGCACCCGTGGTGGTCGGCCCGCAGGCGGCGGACCTGGCCTCGGCGTCGCCCAGCGTCCAGGAGGCGCTGGCCGGCCTGCAGGCGGTGGGGTCCTGGCCGCAGGCGCCCCGACCCGTGCCCGCGGGCGACCTGCTTGCCGAGCGGGTGGCGCTGGGGGAGGAGGCGGCCCGGCGCCGCCTGCTGGAGGAGGTCTACATCCCGCTGGAGCAGGCGGGAGGCGACCTGCTCCTCACCGCCTCGGCCTACCTCGAGGGCGGCGGCTCGGTCGAGGGCGCCGGCCGCGCCCTCTTCCTGCACCCGAACACCGTCCGCTACAGGCTTCGCAAGCTCACCGAGCTCACCGGACGCGACATCACCGACCCGCGGGCCGGACTCGTCGTGCGGCTCGCCCTACTCGTCGGTAGAAGCAGCGCTTTGTAGGTTACCGACAACGACGGCCGCAGTTCTCGGTGCGAGCCGGATGCAGAGATCGGGCCCGCCGGACGGCAGGGTCGTCGGCATGCCGCTTCTCCTCTCGCCCGGTCAGGGCGCCCAGCAGCCCGGGATGCTCGCCGCCTGGCTCGACGTCCCGGGTGCCACCACCAGCCTCGGCCGGTGGTCGGACCTGACCGGCCTCGACCTGCTCCACCTGGGGACGGGCGCGGACACCGACGAGATCCGGCGTACGGAGATCGCGCAGCCGCTCCTGACCGCCGCCGCGCTGCTGAGCGGCCGGGAGCTGCTCGCCGGAGCGACCCCGGACGCCGTCTGCGGGCACAGCGTCGGCGAGCTGTCGGCGCTCGCCCTCGCGGGCGTCCTGACCGACGACGAGGCGGTCCTGCTGGCCGCGGGCCGCGGCCGCCTGATGGCCGAGGCGGCAGCCCATCACCCGACCGGCATGGCTGCTGTCCTCGGCGGCGATGTCGACGGGAGCACCCTGCAGGCAGCCGGTCTCGAGCTGGCCACCGTGAACGTGCCCGGGCAGGTCGTCGTCGGTGGACCAGTCGAGGCGCTCGACGCCTGGGTCCCGCCGAGCCGCGCACGCGTCCGTCGGCTGCAGGTCGCCGGTGCCTTCCACACCAGCGCCATGCAGCCGGCCGTCGAGGGGTTCCGTGCGCTCGTCGACGACCTCTCGCCGCGGGAAGCGGGCTGCGACGTCATCGCCAACGCCGACGGCGCCGTCCTGCGGGACGGCCGGCAGCTGCTGGCTCGGCTGGTCGACCAGCTCGTCCGGCCCGTGCGCTTCGACCTGTGCCTGGCCGCCCTGACCGGACCGGTGGTCGAGCTCGCACCCGCCGGTGTCCTCATGCCGATGGTGGCGCGCGCCCGTCCGGACCTGCAGGTGCGAGCGGTGCGCACCCCCGACGACCTGCTGGTACCGGCATGAGGGGCGCTGCCGTCCTCGGCCTCGGTGCGCACCGGCCGGCGCTCCGCCAGGACAACCTGGCGATCGCCCAGCGCACCGGCTCGAGCGACGAGTGGATCCGCGCGCGCAGCGGCATCGCCACCCGGGGCGTGGCCGGGAACGACGAGTCCGTCGTCGACATGGCCGTCAGCGCCGGCGGCAAGGCGCTCGCCGCCGCGGGCCTGACCGGGGCCGACGTCGGCCTCGTGCTGCTCGCGACCTGCTCCATGCCTGGACCGCTCCCCGGCGGCAGCCCCGAGGTCGCCTCCCGTCTCGGCGCGACGGGGGCCGGCGCCAGCGACATCGGGGCCGGCTGCGCGGGTTTCACCTACGCGCTGGCCCTCGCCGCCGACGCGGTCCGAGCCGGCAGCGCCGACGCGGTGCTGGTCGTCGGCTCGGAGAAGCTGCTGCCGATGGTGGATCCGGACGACCGAGGCACCGCGTTCCTCTTCGGCGACGGTGCCGGAGCGGCGGTCGTCGGCGTCGCCGAGGTCGACACGATCGGTCGCGTCGTCTGGGCCAACGACGGCGACCAGGCCGATCGTCTGGTCATCGAAGGCTCGCCGCTGCGGCTGCGGATGGACGGACGCGGGATCTACCGCTGGGCCACCACCTCCCTGCCCGACCTCGCCCGGCGCGCCTGCGCCGCCGCGGGCATCGAACCCGGCGACCTCGCTGCCTTCGTGCCGCACCAGGCCAACCTGCGCATCACCGAGTCCGTCGTGAAGAGCCTCGGCCTCCCGCCGTCGGTGGTCGTCGCCCGCGACGTCGTCGACAGCGGCAACACCAGCGCGGCCTCGGTCCCGCTCGCCCTCACGCGGCTGCAGGAGGAGGGCGCCGTCCGCACCGGCGACCCCGTCCTCCTCCTCGGCTTCGGCGCCGGTCTCACCGCCGCCGGCTGCGTCGTCCACTGCCCCTGACCTTCCGCCCACCCCGACACCAGGAGATCCCCATGACCACTGCCTCGACGCTGTCCCGCACCGAGCTCACCGCCGCCCTTGCATCCGTCCTCGAGGAGGTCGCCGGCACGCCCGCCGAGAAGGTCGTCGACGGCGCGACCTTCTACTTCGACCTCGACATCGACTCCCTCACCATGGTCGAGGTCGTCGTCGCGTGCGAGGAGCGCTTCGACATCCGCATCCCGGACGAGGCCCTCGAGCACCTGCGCACCGTCGGCGACGCCGTCGACCTGATCGCCAAGGGCACCGCGTGACGGCAGTCGCGGTCACCGGTCTCGGTGCGATCACCCCGCTCGGCCCGGACGTCGCCGCGCTGGAGAACGGCCTGCTCACCAGCAGGTCCGGAACCCGGCTGCTGGACGAGCCGGACTTCGCCGACCTCCCCGTGCGCCTCGCCGCCACCGTCGACCTCGACGGCCGGCTCGAGCGCGTCGAGGCACGCACCCTGGACCGGGTGCAGCAGGTCGCGCTCGTCGCCGCCCGCGAGGCGTGGGCCGACGCCGGCGCACCGGACGTCGAGCCGGAGCGCCTGGCCGTCGTCATCGGCTCCGGGATCGGCGGCGCGCTGACGCTGCTCGCCCAGGACGAGGTGCTGCGCACCAAGGGCGCCCGCCGGGTCAGCCCGCACCTGGTCCCGATGCTCATGCCCAACGGGCCGGCCGCGACGGTCGGTCTCGAGCTCGGTGCGCGGGGCGGCGTCCACTGCCCGGTCAGCGCGTGCGCGTCCGGCGCCGAAGCGCTCGCCGTCGCGCTGGAGCTGCTCCGGTCGGGCCGCGCCGACGTCGTCGTCGCCGGTGGCGCCGAGGCCTGCGTGCACCCGCTGCCGCTGGCGGGCTTCGCCCAGATGCGCGCGCTGTCGACGCGGCACGACGAGCCCGAGGCGGCCAGCCGCCCGTACGACAAGGGTCGCGACGGCTTCGTGCTCGGCGAGGGCGCGGGCGTCCTGGTGCTGGAGACCGAGGCGCACGCCGCCGCGCGCGGTGCCACGGTCCGTGCGCGGCTGGCCGGTGCCGGCCTCGCCAGCGACGCGCACCACGTCACCGCACCCGACCCGACCGGTGCGGGCGCGGCGCGCAGCATCACCGCAGCGCTCCGCGACGCGGGCGTCGTCGCGACGGACGTCGGACACGTCAACGCCCACGCGACCTCCACCCCGCTCGGCGATCTCGCGGAGGCCCGCGCGCTGAACGCCGCGCTCGGCGCGCACCGTCCGCCGGTCAGCGCGACCAAGTCGTGCACCGGCCACCTGCTCGGCGCTGCCGGTGCGGTCGAGGCGATCGCCACCGTGCTCGCGCTCCAGTCCGGGGAGATCCCGCCGATCCGCAACCTCGACGACCCCGACGACGAGGCCGACGTCGACACCGTGCGCACCGTCGTACGGCAGCACGCGCACGACGTCGCGCTGTCGACCTCCTTCGGCTTCGGCGGTCACGACGTCTCGCTGGTGCTGACGCGATGACGAGCATGCTCACCCGCACCGTCGCCGAGCAGGCCACGGCGCGGCTCCACCTGCTGCTCGACGACCCGCACGTGCTCGAGCACGCGGACGGCGTCGTCGTCGCGCGCGGCCGGATCGGCGACACCGAGGTGCTCGCCTTCGCGACCGACGCGACGGTGCAGGGAGGCGCGCTCGGCGAGGAGAGCTGCCGCGCGATCGCCGCCGTCACCGACCAGGCCGTCCGCGAGCACGTGCCGGTCGTCGGCATCTGGCACTCCGGCGGCGCGCGGCTGCGCGAGGGCGTCAGCGGGCTGCACGCGGTCGGTCAGGTCTTCGCCGCGCAGGTGCGCGCCAGCGGCCAGGTGCCGCAGATCTCGGTGGTGCTCGGCCCTGCTGCGGGAGGAGCGGCGTACGGCCCCGCGCTCACCGACGTCATCGTCATGGGACCGCAGGGGCGCGTGCTCGTCACCGGTCCCGACGTCGTGCGCACCGTCACCGGGCAGGACGTCGACGCCGAGCGCCTCGGCGGGCCGGACACGCACGCACGCAGCGGTGTCGTGCACCTCGGTGCCGAGACCGACGCGCAGGCGCTGCAGCGGGCGCGGCTGCTCGTCGACCTGCTCGCCCGCCAGGGCGCCGTCGACGTGCGCCGCACCGCCGGCCCCGACCCCGGCCCGCTCGTGCCGTCCGAGCACCGGCTCGCCTACGACGTACGACCGGTGGTCCGCGCCGTCGTCGATCCCGGGACGTTCCTCGAGGTGCAGGAGGGCTGGGCGCGCAACGTCGTCACCGGCCTGGCGCGCCTGGCCGGGCGTACGGTCGGCGTCGTCGCCAACAACCCGATCCGGATGGCGGGCTGCCTCGACGCGAGCAGCGGCGACAAGGCCGGGCGCTTCGTGCAGTGGTGCGACGGGCACGGCGTGCCCCTGCTGTTCCTCGTCGACGTCCCCGGCTACCTGCCGGGCGTCGGTCAGGAGGACGCCGGTGTCGTGCGCCGCGGCGCGAAGCTGCTGCACGCCTACGCCGCGTGCGTCGTGCCGCGCCTGACGGTCGTGCTGCGCAAGAGCTTCGGCGGCGCGTTCATCGCGATGGGGAGCAAGGGACTGGGTGCCGACGCCGTCTACGCCTGGCCCGGCGCGCAGGTCGACGTCATGGGTGCGAGCGCGGCGGTCGAGGTGCTGCACCGCCGCGAGCTCGCGGCAGAACCCGATCCCGTGCGTCGCGCCGAGCTGGTGCTGCGTCTCTCGGCCGCCCACGAGGCGACGACCGGCGGGCTGGCCCGCGCACTCGGCAGCGGCGTCGTGGACGAGATCCTCGCACCGGAGCAGACACGCGCGCGCCTGGTCACCGCCCTCGCCGCGCTGCCGGATGCCCGCGGCCGACACCGGAACCCGCCGCTGTGAGCGAGCGATCGGTCCTGGTCACCGGCGGCAACCGCGGAATCGGCCTGGCGACGGCACGCGCGCTCGCCGACGCCGGTCACCGGGTCGCGGTGACGTCACGCAGCGGCGAGCCGGTCGACGGCCTGCTCACGCTGCGCTGCGACGTCACCGACGACGAGCAGGTCGACGCGGCCTTCTCCTTCGCGGAGGCAGCGAACGGTCCGGTGGAGGTGCTCGTCGCCAACGCCGGCATCAGCCGTGACGCGCTGCTGCTGCGCAGCGGCGTCGAGGACTTCCAGGCGACGCTCGACGCCAACCTCACCGGCGCGTTCCGCGTCGCCAAGCGCGCCAGCAAGGGGATGCTGCGCGGTCGCTGGGGCCGGCTCGTCTTCGTGTCGTCCGTCGTCGGGCTCACCGGCAGCGCCGGGCAGTCCTCCTACGCAGCAAGCAAAGCGGGCCTCGTCGGCTTCTCCCGCTCGCTCGCGCGTGAGCTCGGCAGCCGCGGCATCACCAGCAACGTGGTCTCACCCGGCTTCATCCGCACCGACATGACGGCGGCGCTCGACCCGGCCCGCCAGGAGGCGCTCGCCGCGGCCAACCCGCTCGGCCGGGCAGGGTGCCCGGAGGAGGTCGCCGGTGTGGTCGCGTTCCTCGCGAGCGACGCCGCGTCGTACGTCACGGGGGCCGTGCTGCCGGTCGACGGCGGACTCGGGATGGGGCACTGATGACGACGGCCACCGCGTTCGCCCCCACGTACGTCGGCGGCGTCGCCTGCACCGTCCTCGGCGAGGGCGGTCCCGTCACCGTGTTCGCCCACGGGCTGGGCGGTACGTCCGCCGAGACCCGCCCGCTGGCCGCGCGGGTGCCGGGAACCCGGGTGCTGCTGGACTTCCGCGGTCACGGCGACAGCGTCGCGCTGCCGGGCGGCTGGGACTACGACCTGCTCGCCGACGACCTGCTCGGTGTCGCGGACGCGTTCGAGGCGACCCGCGTGGTCGGCCTCTCGGTCGGTGCGGGCGCGCTGCTGCGGGCGCTGTCACGGGACACGACCCGGTTCGAGCGGCTGGCCATGGTGATGCCGGCCGCGATCGACCGGGGCCGCGACGACGGCGCGACCCTCGCGATCCGCCGGCTCGGGCGGGCGATCGACGACGGTGACGTCGCCGCCGTCACCGACCTGCTGCTCGCCGAGCTGCCGGTCGAGATCCGTGATCGACGGGGAGTGCGACTGCTGCTCGCGCGCCGGGCGGCGCAGCTCGCCACCCGCCCCGCACCCCGACCTCGCCGGCCGGACCGGCCGCTGCCCGACCGGTCGGTGCTTCGCGACGTCACCGCGCCGACGCTGGTCGTCGCGCAGCAGCAGGACCCGCTGCACTGCGTCGACCTGGCAGTCGAGCTCGCTGCCGCATTGCCGCACGCACGGCTGCTGGAGCTGCCCGCCGGCGGCGTCTTCTGGACCGCAACCCGCGAGGCGACCGACGCTCTCGCCGCCCATCTCGCAGAGGACCTTCCATGACCGGCCTGCTCGACGGCAAGCGACTTCTCATCACCGGCGTCCTGACGGAGCAGTCGATCGCCTTCGCGGTGGCGCGCACCGCGATCGAGCAGGGTGCGGACGTCGTGCTCACCGGCTTCGGCCGCGCCCTGTCGCTCACCACCCGCATCGCGCGCCGGCTGCCCGGCGAGCCGCCGGTCGTCGAGCTCGACGTCACCTCACCCGACGACCTGCGGCTGCTGCCCAAGCGCGTCGGCGAGCACGTCGACGGTCTCGACGGCGTGCTGCACGCGATCGGCTTCGCGCCGGCCGCCGCGCTCGGCTCCGGTGTGCTGGACACCGACTGGGCCGATGTCGGGACGGCGCTGCACGTGTCGACGTGGTCGTACCCCGCTCTGGCCGGCGCGTGCCTGCCGATGCTGACACGCGGTGCGTCCTACGTCGGCCTGGACTTCGACGCACGGGTCGCCTGGCCGGCGTACGACTGGATGGGTGTCGCGAAGGCCGGTCTCGAGTCGGCGAACCGCTACCTGGCCAGGGATCTCGGCGAGCACGGCGTGCGCGCCAACCTCGTCGCCGCCGGGCCGCTGAAGACGATGGCGGCCAAGAGCATCCCTGGGTTCGAGAGGTTCGAGCAGGCCTGGGACGAGCGGGCGCCGCTCGGCTGGGACGTCCGCGACCCGGAGCCGGTGGCGCGCACGTGCGTCGCGCTGCTGTCGGACTGGTTCCCCGCGACGACCGGCACGGTCGTCTACGTCGACGGGGGGTTCAGCGCGGTCGGGGTGTGAGCGAGACTGGTGGGCACCATCCGCCCTCCCGACTTGGAGAATCCCGTGCCGCAGGGGACCGTCCGCTGGTTCGACCCCGAGCGGGGCTTCGGGTTCCTGGCGCCCGCGGACGGCAGCGCCGACCTGTTCGTCCACGTCTCCGAGATCGCCGGCGACGGCGGGACGCGGCTGCTCCGCGAGGGGCAGGCGGTGGAGTTCGAGATCGGCGAGGGCGACCGGGGTCCGCAGGCGCGCGGTGTCCGGGTCACCGGTGACGTCGCCGCGGACGCCGCGCTCGGCGTCCTCGGCACCGTCAAGTGGTACGAGCCGGCCAAGGGCTACGGCTTCGCCGTGCCGGACGGCGGCGGGACCGAGGTCTTCCTGCACAGCTCCGCCATCGTCACCGGCGGCGTGGTGACCGCGGGCCAGCGCGTCGCCTTCCTCGTGGGCGAGGGCGAGCGCGGTCCGCAGGCGGAGCACGTGGTGCCGCTGGGCGCTGGGGTCGCGGCACCGGTCGTGGCCGACGGCGGCGACGGCACCGTCTCCTGGTACGACGCGGGCAAGGGCTTCGGCTTCGTCACCCCGGACGGCGGCGGCGAGGACGTCTTCGTCAACGTCCGAGCTCTGGCCGAGGGAGTGACCGGGCTGAACGACGGCGACCGCGTGTCGTACGACGTCGTGCAGGGGGACCGGGGCCCGCAGGCGCGGAACCTGCGCGTCGTCGGGGGCCCCGCAGCGACCAGCTCGCCGCGGCCGCCATCCACGCCGCGGCGGCCGAGTGCGGGCGACGTCCCTGCACGACCGGGTGAGGGGGTGGTCGCGCGCTACGACGCGGAGCGCGGCTTCGGCTTCATCACCCCTGATGCCGGTGGCGCCGACCTGTTCGTGCACATGTCCGTCCTCGTCGACGCCGAGCCGCTGCAGAAGGGCGAGCGGGTCCGGTACAAGGTGCGCCAGAGCGATCGGGGTGCGCAGGCCGATCGCGTCGAGCGGATCTGACCCCCAGCGCCGTACGCTCCGCGCGTGACGACTGCGCGCACCGAGACGGTGACGACCCTCGACGGACGGACCTTCACGGCGCACTGCGCCGTCCCGGACCAGCCGGGCCCGGGGATCCTGCTGCTCCAGGAGATCTTCGGCGTCAACGACAACATGCGCGGGCTGGCCGACCGGCTGGCACGCGAGGGCTACGTGGTGCTGGTTCCGGACGTCTTCTGGCGCATCCAGCCCGGCTTCGAGCGCAACGACGAGTCGGCGCTGCAGGAGTGCATGGCGATGGTGGGGCAGCTCGACTGGGCCACGGTCCCGGACGACATCTCCGCGACGCACAGACACCTGCTGTCGCTGCCCGAGTGCACCGGCACGGTCGGGGCCGTCGGCTTCTGCCTGGGCGGGTCGCTCACCTTCCTCGCCGCCGCCAAGAGCCGCGTCGACGGCAAGGGGATCGACGCGGCGGTGAGCTACTACGGCTCGGGCAACAACGGGCTGCTGCCGATGCTCGACGAGGTCGGCTGTCCCGTGCTCTTCCACTACGGCGACCGCGACCCGTACATCCCGATCGAGAGCATCGACGAGGTCGAGCGCGCGGTCGCGGGACGGCCCGGTATGCGCGTCGAGCGCTACGACGCCGGGCACGCGTTCTCGAACTGGGACGCCCCGTCGATGTACGACCAGGCGGCTGCCGAGAGCGCGTGGACGACGACCACTGGTTTCCTGGCCGAGCACCTGCGCTGAACCGGAGTCCAGCCGTGGCGATGACTGAGCCGGATTCCGGGGTCACCCTGCCTGAGCTGCTGGCGGCGTTCTCGCTGGCGACGGACCTAGGGCTGGGGCAGCCGGTCGAGCACGTCCTGCGGTCGTGGCGGATCGCCGTGCGGCTGGCGGACGAGGTCGGCGTGCCGGTGCACGAGCGGCAGTCGTTGTTCTACGTCGCCATGCTCGCCTGGGTCGGCTGCGTCGCCGACGCCCCGGAGGTCGCAGCGATGTTCGGCGACGACATCGCCTTTCGCGCCGACAGCTTCGACGTCGACCTCGCCGGCCTGTCGGGCATCGGGTTCTTCGTGGGTCACGCCGGCCGGGGCGGGTCCTGGCCGCACCGGGCGCGCCTGGCCGGCTCGATCGTCGCGTCGGGCGGACGCAAGGTCGAGCAGGGCATCACCTCGCACTGCCTGTCCACCTCGACGATGTCCGAGCAGCTCGGGCTCAGCAGCGACGTCGGGGTCGCGCTCCGCCAGTTCTTCAGCCGCTGGGACGGACGCGGTGTGCCTGCCGGTCTCGGCGCCGAGCAGATGGCGCTCGCCATCAGGCTGTTCCACGTCGCGAACGTCGCCGAGGTGCACCACCGGGTCAACGGCGTCGACGGTGCCGCCGCCGTCATCGCGAAGCGTCGCGGCGGCCAGTTCGACCCGGAGCTCGCCGACGCGTTCGTGCGCGCCGCCCCGCAGCTGCTCGCCGACCTGGACGAGTCGTTCGACCCGCATGCCGTGCTGCGCGCGGAGGTCGCGCTGCAGCAGCCGCTCAGCCAGGCGGAGCTCGACCGGGACCTGGAGGTCCTCGCCGACTTCACCGACCTGCGCTGCACCGAGCGGGCCGGGCACTCCCGTGGGGTGGCCGAGCTCGCCTGCACGGCCGCTGCCTCGATGGGCCTGGCCGCCGCAGAGGTCCTCACGATCCGGCGAGCCGGGCTGCTGCACGACATCGGCCTGCACGGCGTGCCCGCGACGACCCTCGGCAAGCCCGGTCCGCTCACCGCGACCGAGTGGGAGCGGCTGCGGCTGTCGGCGTACTACACGGAGCGGGTCCTGTCGCGGCCGGCAGCCCTTGCCAGGATCGGTGCTGTCGCGGGTCTGGCTCACGAGCGCGCCGACGGCAGCGGCTACCCGCGAGGGCTGGCCGGCTCGAGCATCCCGGTGACGGGCCGGGTCCTTGCGGCGGCCTGCGCCTTCCACGCGATGGTCGAGCCGCGGCCGCACCGCCCGGCGATGTCCAGCGAGCAGGCAGCGGCCGTCCTGCGCGCCGACGCTGCCGCCGGCCGGCTGGACCCGGACGCCGTCGACGAGGTTCTCGCCGCGGCCGGCAAGCCGCGCCGGCGCCGTGCTGCGGGGCCCGGTGGTCTGACCCCCCGCGAGATCGAGGTCCTCGTGCTGATCGCGCGCGGGCGCTCGACCAAGCAGGTGGCGACCGCGCTCGGGGTCACGAGCAAGACCGCGGGAACCCACATCGAGCGCATCTACAGCAAGACCGGTGCGTCCTCTCGCGCCACAGCGACGCTGTTCGCGCTGCGGCACGGGCTCATCGACCCGATGTCGGTGTAGCGCGCACTCGTAGGGAGAACTCCCGACGACAGAGCAGCCCGCGATTCCTAGCGTCCCCTTCACCGACGAAGGGGGGCCACCATGGCCGGCAAGGCAGTGATCAGCCTGAGCACGGGACTCGAGGACGCGGAGCAGGTGACGGTCGCGTTCCTCGTGGCCGTCGGCGCGGCCGAGACCGGTCGCGAGACGATGATGTTCCTGACCAAGGAAGCCGTGCGGCTCGCGCTACCGGGCCACGCGATCGGCGTCGCGTGCGACGGCTGCCCGCCGCTCGCCGACCTCGTCAAGCGCTACGAGAGCGCCGGTGGCCGCTACTACGTCTGCCCGGTCTGCTTCAACGCCAAGCAGCTCGACGCCACCGCCCTCATCGCCGGCGCGGAGGTGCAGGGGACCATCCCCCTGTGGAACTGGATCGGCGACGAGCCGGCCACGACCTTCAGCTACTGACATGACGCAGGTGCGCCAGCTCGACACCGACGAGCTCACCAGCCGGGTGCAGGCGATGTACACGCAGGTCGCCGACGAGCCCGACCACGACTTCCACTTCGACACCGGGCGACAGCTCGCCCTGACGCTCGGCTACCCGGTCGCCGGGCTGGATGCGATCCCCGCCGGGGCGCTCGAGTCCTTCGCCGGCGTGGGCTACTTCCTCGACCTCGCCGCCATCGGCGCCGGTGAGACCGTCCTCGACCTGGGCAGCGGCTCGGGCACCGACTCCTTCCTCGCTGCCCGGCAGACCGGGCCGAGCGGCCGGGTGATCGGCGTCGACATGACACCAGCGCAGCTCGAGAAGGCGCGGCGCCTCGCGGACGCGGCCGGCGTGCCGCACGTCGAGTTCCGCGACGGCCGCATCGAGCAGCCTCCGGTGGAGGCCGGCTCGGTCGACTGCGTGATCTCCAACGGCGTCGTCAACCTCGCACCTGACAAGGACGTGGTGTTCCTGGCCGCGGCCTCCGCGCTTCGCCCTGGCGGTCGGCTCGCGCTCGCGGACATCGTGACCGCTGTCGAGCTCCCCGAAGGCGTCACGTGCGACGCGGCGCTGTGGGCGGCGTGCATCGGCGGCGCCGCGCAGCGCGACCGCTACCTGGCGATGATCGAGGCGGCCGGCTTCCGCGTGGAGGCGGTGCGTGACAACCCGCAGTACGAGTTCGTCTCCGACCGCGCGATCGGTGCCACCAGCACCTATGGCGTGGCCAGCATCAGCCTGCTCGCCCGTCGAGCCTGAGCCTGACGGACGTACCCTCGGGTCGTGCAGGACGCGGCCACCCACTGGGACGACGTCTACGGCTCGAAGCCGCTCGAGTCGGTCAGCTGGTTCGAGGCCCGCCCGGAGACCTCGCTCCGGCTGCTGACGCTGGCGTTCCCCGAACGCGGCGCTGTCGTCGACGTGGGTGCGGGGGCGTCGTTCCTCGTCGACGGGCTGCTCGACGCCGGGTGGTCGGACGTGACCGTGCTGGACGTGTCGTCCGAGGCGCTCGACCTCGTACGTGCGCGGCTCACCGGTCGAGACGTCTCGTACGTCGTCACGGATCTGCTTGCCTGGCAGCCGGATCGGGGCTACGACGCGTGGCACGACCGCGCCGTCTTCCACTTCCTCACGGCGCGCGACGAGCAGCGCGCGTACGTCGGGACGGCCGCGGCCGCGGTGCTTCCGGGAGGCGCGGCGGTGCTGGGGGTGTTCGCCGAGGACGGGCCTGCGCAGTGCTCCGGGCTGCCGACGGCGGGGCACAGCGCGGAGGCGCTCGCGGAGCTGTTCTCGGGGGACTTCGTCCTCGAGCACAGCGAGCGGGAGGAGCACGTCACACCGGCCGGCGTCGTCCAGCCGTTCACCTGGGTGGTGCTGCGCCGGACGAGCTACCAGACGTAGACCGACAGCAGCAGGAACGTCACGAGGATGACGGCCAGGCCGCCGAACGTGATGCTCGCGCCGAGGATGAACTGGCGCTCGTCGGAGGTGAGCGGTCGGTCCGCTCCCGGGACGCCGGCGCGCGGCGCCGGACGGGCAGCCGCCAGCGGTGGGTCGGCGGGGCCGCCCTGCTGGGGGACGGTGACGGCGCGGACTGCGTCCTGGACGCTCATGGGACTCCTCGGCAAGGTGACGGAAAGCCGACGGGTCGGCTCTGCCACCAGGCTGCGTGAGGGGTGCCGGTCCTCGCCAGGGCCGAAGGTCCCGGATGCGCCGGGATCAGCCGCCGGACTCGAGCGTGGCCTTGAGCCCCTGCACGCCGCCCTCGATCGCCGGGCGCATCAGGTCGGCGAGGGAGTCCGGGGTGACCTCGGTGCTGTAGACGACGAGCGCACCGTCCCCGTCGTCGAGGACGTCCACCGTGCCGAGGTGGTTCTCGACCGGCATGCCGTCGGTGATGCGGTACTGGAAGCGGCGCAGCTCGTCGTCGACGGTGACGACGTCCTCGACGAGCGTCATCCCGCCGGCCAGGGTGCACGTGCGCGTCCCGTTGGCGACCGTCGCCTGCTCGATGCCCGGGAACCACGCCGAGATCCCGGCGGCGTCGGACACGACCTTCCAGACCTCGTCGGCCGGGCGGGCGATGCGGGCGTGCGTACGAAGTGATGCCACGGGGTGCTCCTCGTCGTCGGGTCGGGCCGCCCCCGATCCTTCCCTACGCCCGCAGGCACTCCGGCGGCAGCGCGAACCAGCGCAGCGCCTCGAACTCCGGCGGCAGCCCGGTCGGCCCGTCGGGCACCTCGGCGACCCGTGACGCGAGCAGCGCCCGCGCGTCGGCGAGGTGGCCGGCGAGCGCCTCCTCGCCGAGCACCGGGCGGTCCTTCGGGTAGTGCACGGTGCCGTCGGCGCGGAACTGCACGTCGGTCAGGCGCAGCGGCGGCTCGACCGCTCCGTCGCGGTGCGACCAGAGCCCGGTGTGCGGGTCGAAGCGGTAGTCCGGCAGCAGTCGCGCGCCCTGCGCGGCGAGCAGGTCGACGGCGTCGGCGAGGTAGTCGCCGACGGTCTGCGAGATGAAGTAGTTGAAGTTGATCCGGGTCCACCCCGGTTTGATCCCCTCGCAGCCGTGGCCGATCTCGTCGCGGTAGGCGCGCGAGTGCTCCGGGTCGATGGCGAGCAGCCGGTGGCCGTACGGCCCGGCGCACGAGCACCCACCACGCGACTGGATGCCGAACAGGTCGTTGAGCAGCGCGACGACGAAGTTGTGGTGCAGGTAGCGCTCGCCGAACCGGATGCGGAACGACACGATCGACAGCCGCCGCGTGCCCGGGTGCCCGAGCACCTCGACCGCCGGGTTGGCCTGCCAGCGCTCCAGCGCGCGCTGCCACAGCAGCGCCTCGCGCGCCTCGATCACGTCGGTGCCGACGGCCTCCTTGAGCGCGAAGACGAGCCCCGCGCGGATCGACTCGACGATCGCCGGCGTACCGCCCTCCTCCCGGGCGACCGGGTCGTCGAGGTAGCGGTGACCGGTCGGGTCGACGAAGGCCACCGTGCCGCCGCCGGGCGCCGTCGGGACGGCAGTGCGCACCAGCTCGCGTCGTACGACCAGCACCCCGGGCGTCTGCGGGCCGCCGACGAGCTTGTGCGGGGACAGGAACACCGCGTCCTTGTGGTCGAGCATCCCGGGACCGCTCGCGCGCATCCGGATGGGGACGTACGGCCCGGCGGCCGCGTAGTCCCAGAACGAGAGCGCGCCGTGCTCGTGCAGCAGCGTCGCGACCCGGTCCGCGTCAGTGAGCGTTCCGGTCACGTTGGAGGCCGCCGAGAAGCTGCCGATGCGCAGCGGTCGGTCGGCGTGCTCGACGAGCCGCTGCTCGAGCTGGGCGAGGTCGACGTGGCCGTCCGCGTCCTCGTCGATGACGACGACGTCTGCGATCGACTCGCGCCAGGGCAGCTCGTTGGAGTGGTGCTCGTACGGCCCGACGAAGACGACGGGTCGCTCG
>JAKFFB010000194.1:0-4646 GCA_036675425.1 Actinomycetales bacterium
GCCGACGTCTGCCGGGCGCGGCCCGCCCGGCGGGACGCTGAGCGCGACGACGAGCGCGGTCGCCACCGCGGCGAGCACCCACGGCCCCACCGGCAGGAGCGCTGCTGCCTCGTCCACGCAGGGACCGTACGGGACCGCACGACGCGGGGAGGGGATCGCCGCTCGGTGTCGAAGTGAGGCGAAACGGACCCCAGCCGTGCCTCGAGGAGGAACGCCGTGCAGCTCCGCCCGCGTGTCACCGCCGTTCTGACCGTCGCCTGCCTCGCCCTGGTCGCCCCGGGCCTCGGGTCGGGCAGCGCGTCGGCGGACCACACCGACCCGGGAGCGCCGCTCAGCCCGGTGGTCCCGCAGCCGTCGCAGGGCGCGCTGACCGCCGGCGAGGGCGCCTGGGAGCACCTGGGCAACCTCGGGCCGATGATGGGCACCGACATCGAGGTCTTCCGCCGCGACGGCGTCACCTACGTCGCGGGCGGCACCCTGGGGCAGGGTCCGACGCCGGGCTTCGTCGGGCAGCGGATCGTCCGGCTCACCGACGCGGCCGGCGAGGTCGTCGCGCCGGAGGTCGTCGCCGACCACGGCTCCGCGCTCTGCGACGCCAACAGCGCCGTCACCAGCCTGCAGCACGACGTGCAGGCGGTCCCGGCCGTGCAGACCGAGCTTCTCATCGACACGACCGACGCCGCCGGCCGCTGCCACGACACCGCCGGCGGCGGGATCGAGATCATCGACGTCACCGGGCTCGGCACCGAGGGCTTCGAGCCCCGCGAGATCGGGCTGATGCGCTTCAACGGCACGACGCACACGGTCACGGCCGACGCCGACGTGCCCGGGATCCTCTACAACAACGGCTCGGAGTTCGGGCCGGCGGGCACCAACGGGCCGGCGCTCGCGTGGACCGACGTCATCGACATCCGGTCCTGCCTGGGCCTGGCCGGGAAGACGCTGGAGGAGAAGCGCGCGGCCTGCGCGCCGACGGCGTACCGCTTCCCCTACGAGCCGGCGTGGAGCTCGAAGAAGCTCGCCGACGGCACCCTGGTCGAGCCCGCCAGCTGCCACGACACGACCGCGCGCACCGGCCGGCTCTACTGCGCCGGCCTCAACGCCACCCTGCTGTTCGACACCACGCAGCTGCTCGACGGCGCCGGGAAGGTGCGCGGCACGCCGCTGCCCTGCACCGTCGTCGACGGCACGGCCACCTCCGCGAAGGTCACGGACTGCACGATCCGGCCGGAGGGCAGCACCGGTTCCCCGGCGGTCGCCGACGCGGTGAAGGCGTACGAGGACCTCGGCAAGCCGCGGACGACCGGGCTGCGGTTCCTCGGCTCTATCAACCACCCCGGGCGTGACTGCAGCCCGCTGCCGCCCACCACGCTCACCTGCAACACCAACACGGTGGTCCGGTCCGACGAGGGCGTCGCCGTGGCGCACGAGGCCGACCCCACGCCGGACGGCGACTTCATGTTCGTCACCGACGAGCGCGGCGGCGGCATCCTGCCGCCCGGCGCGACCTGCGCGCCCGGTCTCGACAACCCGGTCGGGAACGGCGGGCTGCACGTCTACGACATCCGCAACCCGGCCAAGATCGTGGCCGCCGAGAGCGTCGACGGCGGGCCGGCCGTCTACATCGGCACCTCGCCGACGCCGTCGCCGACGTTCTGCACGATCCACGTGATCGAGCAGGTGCCGGGGGAGGCCCGCATCCTGGCGGCCTACTACGACGGCGGCACCAAGATCGTCGACTACGCGGTCGACGAGAGCGGGAAGTGGTCGTTCGAGGAGGTCGGCGCCTACCGGCTGCCCGGGGCCAACACCTGGGCCAGCGAGGTCTTCTCGACCAAGGACAACGCCGACGGCACCCGGACCTACTTCATCGTGAGCAACAGCTTCGCGCTCGGGGAGGGCACTGCCCGCGGGCTCGACGTCTTCTCCTGGACCGGCCCGCCCAACCCGCTGGCGGCCCAGGGCGCCGACCCGCAGCCCGTGGGCGGCGGCGCCGCGCCGGGCGGTGGCGGCACCACCCCGCCGCAGGCCTCGCCCGGCCGGAGCCTGCCCGCGACGGGTGCCGACCTGGGCCTCGCGGTCCTGGCTCTCGTGCTGCTCCCGGCGGCCTACGCCGTCCGGCGGATGCGGCGGTCGGGCGAGGAGTCGACACTCGAGGTGTGAGTTCGGGCGGACGCCGACGCAAGGTGGTGACGGGCCGTACTCTGATCTTCGGGAGGGCTCCGTGACCTTGAGCGCGCGTGGCGAGGGTCGCTTCGTGCTGCCCGTCGTCAGCGGACCCGGTCGGCTCGAGGCCGGCATCGCCCTGACGCGGGCGTTCGTGCTGGTGTTCTCGGGCGTCGCCCTCGCGCTGGCCACGGTCCCCGTGCCCCACGGCTTCGTCGCGGCCCACCTGCTGCTGGCGGCGGTCAGTGTCGCGAGCGTGGTGCCGCTCGCCCGGCTGCGTCCCGCCGCTGCTCGCCGGGTCGCCGTGGCCACCACGGCGCTGGACGTGGCCGCGGTCGCGGCGTACGCCGCCGCGGTGGACGGCCGCCCCGGTCTCGGCTCGCTCTACGTCCTGTTCGTGGTCGTGCTCGGGCCGCTGCGCTGGGGTCTTGCGGGCGTGCTCGCGACCGGGCTGCCGGTGGGCCTGGTGTCGGCGATCTGGCCGATGCCCGACATCAGCGGCAGCGCCCCCGGTGGCACTCAGCTGTGGCTGCTGCTCGCCCTCGTGACGCTGCCGGCCGCGATGCTGTCCGAGGTGTGGCGGCGCAGCGGCGCGCGGCTGCGCCAGGCCCAGAGCCAGTTCGAGGCCGCGTTCGAGCACGCCTCGATCGGGATGGCCCTGCTCGACCCGGCACTGGAGGTGCTCCAGGCGAACCCCTCCCTCGCGGGACTGCTCGGCACACCCGTCGAGGTCGTCGTCGGCAGCGACCTCTGCGACTGGGCGGCGGAGGAGGACCGCGCCGAGCTGCAGGCCGCGCTCCGGCGGCTGACCGGCACGCACCAGGGGATCCGCGCCGAGGTGCGCTTCGTGCGCGCCGACGGCGAGCAGCGCTGGGGACTGGTCGCGGCGTCCTGGCTCGATGGGGCCGCCGGCGTTCCGCCGCGCGTCGTCGCCCAGGTCGAGAACGTCACCGACCGCAAGAACGCCGAGGAGCGGCTCTCCCACCTCGCCCAGCACGACGCCCTCACCGGCCTGGCCAACCGTCCGCTGCTGCTGGCGCACCTCGACAGCGCGCTGCAGGGGGACCGGCAGCTGTGCGTGGTCTTCCTCGACCTCGACCGCTTCAAGATCATCAACGACGGGCTGGGTCACGCCGCCGGCGACCGGCTGCTGCAGGAGGTGGCCAACCGGCTGCGCACCGTCGTACGCCCTGGCGACGTGGTCGCCCGGCTCGGCGGCGACGAGTTCGTCGTGCTCTGCCACGGCGTGCACAGCGAGGACGAGGCGATGGCCGTCGCCGAGCGGGTCCTGTCCGGGCTGCGCCCGCCGGTGGAGCTCGACGCCCGGTCGGAGGTCGTCGTGGCGGCGAGCGCCGGGGTGGCGGTGGCCGAGGGGGACTGCACGGCCGAGACGCTGCTGCGCGACGCCGACGCCGCGATGTACGCCGCCAAGGCCGCGGGCGGCGGCAAGGCCAAGGTGTTCACCCCCGACCTGCACCACGCCGCCCGGCGCACCCACGAGCTCGAGCGCGACCTCCGGCGCGCCCTGGCCGAGGGTGCGCTGACCCTGAGCTACCAGCCCATCGTCGACCTCGCCACCGGCCGCGTCACCGAGCTGGAGGCCCTGCTCCGGTGGGAGGACCCCGACCGGGGGGCGGTGTCACCGGCGGAGTTCGTGCCGGTCGCCGAGCAGAGCAGCCTCATCGACGAGATCGGGAACTGGGTGCTCGGCCGTGCCCTGCGCGACGCCGCGCAGTGGCCCAAGGGGCGGAGCGGACCACCGGGCGTCGCGGTCAACGTCTCCCCGCGGCAGCTGCTCGACTCGACCTTCCCCAGCCGGATCGTCGAGCTGCTCGCCGAGCACGGGGTGGAGGCGTCCCGGCTGACCATCGAGGTCACCGAGACCGCCCTCGTCGAGGACACCCGGACCCTGGTCCCGGCGCTGCGCGCCCTGCGGGACATCGGCGTGCGCCTGGCCATCGACGACTTCGGCACCGGGCACGCCTCGCTCACCTACCTGGCCCAGCTGCCGGTGGACGTCGTCAAGGTCGACAGCTCCTTCGTCGCCGGCGTCGCTGAGGAGGCCGGCTCGGCCGCCATCGTCGGCGGCGTCGTGGCCATGGCCAGCGCCTTCGCGCTGACCGTCGTCGCCGAGGGCGTCGAGACGGCGGAGCAGCTGCACCAGCTGCGGCGGCTGGGTGTCGACCGGGTCCAGGGCTTCCTGCTGGCGCGGCCGATGGTGGACGGCGCCGTGCACGACGTCCTCAACGCCCCGGCGGCCGAGGTCCCCGCCCCGCGCCCGGCGCCCGCCGCCGAGCGCGACACGCGGGGACGCGACGTCGCGCAGAAGTACCGGCTGCTGCTGGAGGCGGCCCGCGACATCACCGGCTGCGTGGACCTGAACTCGGTGATGGAGACGACCTTCGAGGCGCTGCGCCGGCTCATCTCCTTCACCGGCGGCTCGATCCAGCTCGTCGACGGCGACGTCGTGCGGCTGGCCG
>JAKFFB010000309.1:0-4644 GCA_036675425.1 Actinomycetales bacterium
GCCTGGAGGTCGTGGGACTCGACATCCGCACCACCGCGGCCGCCCTCGGAATGTCCCGGGCAACCGTCCGGGTCGCCCGCCACCGCGGTCTCGCCCGCCTGCGACGCGAGCCGAGCCTCGGCCGTCCGCCAGGGGGCCCTCCACTCACCGCAGGCCACGAACGTACGCCGACACCTTCCTGAACTCCTGGAGGCGCTGTTCCCAGGTGACCCCGACGATGGTCAGTGCGACGCCGACCAGACCGATCAGCATCCACTGCGGGATGACCTGGGCGAAGGTCGCCTGTCGCAGCACGACGAGCGCGCCGACCGAGGCGCCTGCCAGGAGCGGAGCCGCCCAGCCGCGGGCCACACCGATCGCGACGAGCGCGATGCACGCGAGGCCGAGCAGGATCGCGCGCAGCCCGACCGGGTCGACCAGCACCAACAGCAGGGTGGGCACGAGCGCCAGGCCGAGCCCGGGTGACAGCGTCGAGAGACTGGAGTCGTTGCCCCGCAGGAGCGCGACCGTGCCGACCACGAGGAGGACCAGTGCGAGCGGGAGCGTGTAGGCCTCGACCGTGCCGACGCCCAGCTGCTCGAGGCGGACCCACTGCGCGAGCGTCAGCATGGCCAGCCCCGCCCAGGCGAGGGCGCGGCGGTCGCGGTGCAGCAGCGCCGACGCCGTGCAGATGACCCCGGCGAGGGTGAGGTAGACGGCCAGCCAGGTCTGCTCGAACGTGCCGGTACCGATCACCGAGCCGGCCGCCGCGATCACCGCGGCGGCGCCGCTCGCCACCTCCCGCTCGACGTCGGGGCGCCACAGGATCGCGACGCCGAGCACCAGCAGCACGGGCAGGGCGCGCCACACGGTGTCCAGGCCGGCCAGGTGCCCGACGGTCCAGATCAGGGCCGCACCGGTCAGGGGTGCGAGGAAGGCGCCGGCCGCGGCCTGCTTGCCACGTGCCTCGGCTGCGATCGCTGCCGCCGTGATGACGGCGAGCACCCCCGCCGTCGCCCAGTCGCTGGCGAGGCCGCCCAGGAGGGAGAGCGCGGCCATGACGGCTGCCGCCACCCCGAGGTCGAGCCGTTGCAGCCTGGTGCCGGCGACGGCCAGCGCGCCGGCCGCGGCGAGCACGGCCCCGACGGCGAAGGCCAGCGGTGCGCCGTACAGCGTGGGCAGGAGGGTCAGCGCGACGACCGTGGCGGCCGTGCCGGGCACGATCGCCCAGCGAGCCAGTCGACCACTGCAGTGCATGAGGGTCGCGACCGTGACGCTGATCCCGATGACACCGGCCGGCAGCAGCAGCGGCCAGCTCCACGGGACGTCCGGCGCATCGACCCGGTCGAGCAGGCCACGACTCCACGGCTCGTTGAGCACGAGGTCGGCCACCCCGACCGCGATCAGCCGGATCACGCTGACGCTCAGGCCCAGGGTCGCGATCACCGACGGAGCAGCGCACACCCACTTCCACAGCCCCGGCAGCCGGGTCGCGATCGCGGCGTACGCCCCAACGACGGCCAGCTCCACGAGAGCGATGCGCGTCGGCGACTCGTCGAAGACGGCCACGGCGAGGACGAGGGTGCCCAGCAGGACGGCAGTGGAGGCCGCCGCGACTCGCGCCTCTACGGGCAGCCGGCGCGGCACTGCCACGACCGCTACCAGGCCGGCGGCGACGACGAGCGGCCACACCGCGAGGTCGCCCCACAGGCGAGCGATCGAGAGCTCGCCGTCGAGACGGAGGATCCCGACGAGGACCAGCGCCAACCACGAGATTCCCGCGCCCGACAGGGCGCCGATGGTCAGGAAACGGAGTCCGAGGCGGTGGCCCGCGGCGGCTCCGGCGACGAAGATCGCCAGTGCGACCAGCGCGGCGACGGCCTCGCCGGCGTCGATGGTGCCCGGGACGCCCAGGGCGGCGGCCGCCAGGCCGAGCGTCGCGATCACTTCAGCACTGACGAGCGCGCCGACCGGCATCGTCGCCGCCCAACGCGCCGCTGCCACCGCGGCGACGGCGACGGTCAGGCCGGCGACGACCAGGAACGGCTCCTCGCCGATCGAGCCGAGCCAGCCCGAGCGCCACGCTCCGTTGAGCACGAGAGCGAAGATTCCGAGCGTCACGGCCGCGAGCGACTCCGCCCCCGCGCGCAGGTCACGACGAGACACGACGACGGTCAGGACACCGGCGACGGCCGTGAAGGCGACGAGGACCACGGTCCGGCCTTCGACACCCAGCAGCGCCCACGCGACGGCTAGGAAGACGAGCGCGGCGACGAGCAGGCACATCGCGCCGAGGGCGAGCAGGATCTTCGGCACCGTGGCCGAGCTCATCGCCGGGAGGGGTGGACGAGCTGGCTGCTGAATCGGCACGTGGGCGGCGGCCGGCTGCGGCGGCACGGTGACGCGTGCACGGTCCGCTGCGGCGTACATGCCGGCGACGACCTGGTCGACCTGCCGGAGAAGGGCGAACACCCGGCCGGCATCCGGGCCGCTGAGAGCGAGCCCGCACACGCCGCACGAAGGGGTGGAGGGAGCAAGAGGGGCACGACATCCGGGGCAGGCCTGCGCGTCGGCATAGATGAACATGGTTGAGGGTCCCGCATCGCGAGGCGTTTGTGCGTGAGTACATGACCTCAGACGTCATGGACCTCATGCAGGTCCGAGCAGAAGGTGGAGCCATGACCACCACAACCAGCACTCTTCCCGCGACCGCCGGCATCACGCACCCGAAGGTGCGGCCCTTCCTGCTCACCGACGCGACCCTGACCGCCGGCAACGGCCTGGCCTACCTTGTCGCGGCGCCCTGGCTCGCCGACCTGTTCGGCGCCTCCACCACCATGCTCGTCGGCCTCGGCGTCTTCCTTGTCGTCGTCGGCGTGGGCGTCGGCTGGCTCGCGACCCGGCGGCCCGTCCCGCGCAGCCTCGTCCTCGAGCTGGCCGCCTTCAACGGCGTCTGGGTCGTCGCGAGCCTCGCCTACGCCGTCCTGGGCGACATCACGACGATCGGCCGGGTCTGGGACGTCCTCCAGGCCGTGCTGGTCGCGGCGTTCGCGATCGGCCAGGCGTGGTTCGCCCGACGTGGCTGAGCCCGCCTGTCATCGTTGGTCCATGACGGTCGAGCCGGAGCAGGACCACGTCGGGGCGCTGGTACGCCGCTGGCGAGAACGCCGCAGGTTGTCCCAGCAGGCGCTCTCGGACCGCTGCGGGGTGTCGACCCGGCACCTGTCCTACATCGAGACCGGCAAGTCCGTGCCGAGCCCGACCATGATCAGCCAGCTCGGCGACGCCCTCGAGGTGCCGCTGCGCGTGCAGCGGCGGATGTTCACCGCGGCCGGCTTCGTGCCGGGCACCTCCGAGCTGCCGCTCGACTCGCCGGCGCTGGCCCAGGTCAACGAAGCCCTCGAGCTCATCCTCGCGGGTCACGAGCCCTACCCGGCCCTGGTGATCGACGGCGGCTGGGATCTCGTGGCGGCCAACGACGCGGCGTACCGACTGCTCGCGGACGTGCCCGCCGACCTGCTCGAGCCTCCGGTCAACGTCGTGCGGCTCTCGCTCGACCCGCGGGGGCTCGCGCCGCGGATCGCCAACCTCGACGAGTGGCGGGCCGGGATCCTGAGCCGGATCCAGCACGAGTTCGACGCGTCGGGAGACGCCAGGCTCGGCGCGCTGCTCGCCGACCATCCCGCGCCGCAGCTCCACACTCAGCCCGACATCGTGCTCACCGTGCGGTTCAGGTCGGGCGACGACGTGCTGTCGTTCCTCACGACCACGACCGTCTTCGGCACACCGAGGGACGTGACGGTGGCGGAGCTGGCGATCGAGGCGCTCTACCCCGCCGACGCGGCCACCCGTGATCAGCTGGTCGCGCTGGCCACCGCCGACAGCGCGTCGCGGTAGCCCTCGATCCCGCGGCCGGCGATCGTCCCGATCGCGTGCGGCTCGACGACCGACGTGTGCCGGAACTCCTCGGCTCGCTGCTTCGGGTCCGAGATGTGCACCTCGACGAGCGGCGCGGTCAGCTGGGCGCACGCGTCCCAGATGGCCAGGGAGTAGTGCGTCCACGCACCGGCGTTGAGCACGACCGGGGTGTCGTCGTCGGCCGCGGCGTTGAGCCAGTCGAGCAGCTCGCCCTCGTGGTTGGTCTGCCGGACCTCGACGTCGAGGCCGAGCTCCCGGCCCCAGGCGACGCACTGGTCGGCGAGCTCGGCGTGCGTCGTGTGGCCGTAGATCTCCGGCTGCCGGCGGCCGAGGCGCCCGAGGTTGGGACCGTTGAGCACGAGGACCTTCACGAGCGTCCCCCGATCGCGTCGTACGCCGCCCGGAGGTCGTCCTCGGACGGGCCGGCCAGGATCCGGGGCTTGCCGATGTCGTCGAGCACCACGAAGCGCAGCTGGTTGCCGCGGGTCTTCTTGTCGATCTTCATCGCGTCGTGCAGGTCCTCGAAGGACGCGTCGGCGTAGGTGGTCGGCAGCCCGACCCGGCCGAAGGCGGCGCGGTGTCGTTCCACCAGCGCGGGGTCGAGGGCGCCGGCGCGGGCGGCCAGCTCGGCGACGTACAACGAACCGATCGCAAAGGCCTCGACGTGCCGGACGGCGTCGCCGCTGGAGCGTTAGATCGCGTGGGCAAGGGTGTGGCCGTAGTTGAGCACCTCCCGGCCGACTCCTC
>JAKFFB010000144.1:0-4637 GCA_036675425.1 Actinomycetales bacterium
GGTGATCCTGGCTCCCTTCGCGGTGGCGCTGGCCGAGGACACCGAGGTGCAGCCCGATCTGCTGGTCGCCCCTCGTGCTCAGTTCACCGACAAGGCGCTGCCCGGGGCGCCGTTGCTAGCGGTCGAGGTGCTGTCGCCCAGCACCCGCCGGGTGGATCTGCTGCTCAAGCGGGATCGACTGCAGTCGGCAGGTGTGCCGTCCTACTGGCTGGTCGACCCGGACGCGCTGGTCGTGACGGTGCTCGAGCTCGAGGCTGCGGTCTACCGGCAGGTAGCCGTGGTCGGCGGCGACGAGGCGGTCGAGGTCGAGCGGCCGTTCCGGGTGCGTATCGAGCCGCAGCGGTTGCTGGACTGAGACGTCAGCCGGCCGGGACGCATCGTCCGTTGCCGACGGCGGCCAGGCCGCGCAGGGCCCCGGTCGTGTAGGCGGTCGCGGGTCCTGAGCGCGCGTACATGCTGTCCTGCGGGTCGTCGACGTGGGCCAGCCCCACCAGGTGGCCGAGCTCGTGCAGGACGACGCCGATCTGACCGGGACGCTGCAGCCGCGTCATCTGCGGGGCGTCCAGCACGACGGCGCCGGTCAGCAGTCGCGAGCCCTCACCGTCCGGATCGCCGCCCATCGGTCCGGCGAAGCCTCCGACGTCGCCGTCGAGGTCGGGCGACTCCTCGGGATCCGACCAGGTGACCAGCACCGGGACGTAGCGGTCGCCGTACCGCTCGCGCTGCACCATGGGGCGCTGCTCGTCGTACGCCTCGTCGGTGTGCCCGTCGTAGACGAACTGCAGGCCGGTCGCTCGGGAGAGCTGGGTGAAGCCGTCGAGCAGCAGCCGCTCGCCGTCCGGCGGCGCCCCGGCCGTGCGCATCACCCAGTGGACAGGGCGGCAGGGGTCGAAGAGCACCGGTCGTCCGGCCTGCTCGAAGAGCAGCTCGTAGCCGCCTTCGCCCGAGGGTGCCTGGACCGGCGGCAGGACGCGCTGGCTCTGCGTGTCGGCCGGTACGGGGACGCGGGGCGTGCCGTCTCCCGCGAAGGCGGGTGCTGAGAGCTCGCTGCGGCCGGTGAGCAGCAGGCTGACCAGCGCGAGCAGGACGGCCCCGATGATCCCGAGGGCGACCTGGGCGCCGCGACGCCGTCGTGCTCTCGGCGGGCTGAGGTTCGTCTGAGGGGTGCCGCGCCAGGCAGAGGCGCGCTCGTGGTCAGCGCTGATCCGCTGCGCTCGCGCCGCACGGACGGCACCGGGCTGCTCGCGCACGGCCGCCGCCGCCACGAAGTCCTCGTCGAAGGGGCGGGACCAGTCCCACGAGTCGTCCTGGTTCGTGGGCACGAGGGTGGTCCTCGGCGTCGGGGGTGGGCGGGTTGAGCGACGGCAGGGTGCTGTCACCTTCTCGGGCAGCCCCATCAACCGGAGCCTCGATCTGCCGTACCGCGACGCGTTCGACGGCTGACCCGGGCTCCCGACACAGCAGTTGCGCAATGCTGCATCTGTGACCGGAGCGGATCTCGTCCGCGAGGCGCGCAGACGCGCCGGCCTCACGCAGCGCGAGCTCGCGGAGCGGGCCGGCACCACGCAGTCGGCCATCGCCCGGCTCGAGAGCGGCCGTACGTCCCCGTCCTTCGACGGCGTGCTGCGGCTCATCCGGCTGTGCGGGTTCCGGCTCGACGTGGCGCTGGACCCGTACGACGACTCCGACGTCGCCCAGGCCGAGGCGCTGCTGCGGATGTCGGTGGACGACCGGGTGGAGCACGTGCTGTCCGCGGTCGCCTTCGCCGAGGACCTGCAGGAGGCCTATCGCGAGGCGGTGGCGCGGTGACCTTCCGGGGGGACGAGATCCTGCGCGTCCTGGAGGAGCACCAGGTGCGCTTCGTTCTCGTCGCCGGCTTCGCCGCGTACGTGCACGGCTCGCCGATGCTGACGACCGACGGCGACATCGCCCCGCAGGAGGAGCCGGGCAACCTCGCCCGACTCTCCGCGGCCCTGACCGAGCTCGACGCGCGGAGCCGGGCCGAGGGGGTCGAGCCGCTCCCGTTCAGCCACGACGCGTCGCGATGCCGTCGAGGTCACGGTCCGGGGCGTCCCCGTGCTGCTCGCGTCGCTGGCCGACATCGTTCGGAGCAAGGATGCCGCGGGTCGGGACAAGGACCGGCGGGCGTTGCCGGTGCTGCGCCAGCTGCTGGCCCGGGAGACGCGGCGTCGGGCGGGTGGCGGCTAAGGCGTGGGAAAGCGTTGCGTGCCGTGGTACGGTACCTAGATGAGTGGGACGTACTCCGTCGTGATGGGCGACCGCGGTCGCCTGGTCGTCCCTGCCGAGCTGCGCGAACGGCTGCAGCTCGAAGCGGGAAGCCCCCTGCTGCTGATCGACACCGATGACGGAGTCGTGCTCGCGACCCGCGAGCAGGCCAAGCGACTGGTCCGGGCACAGCTCGGCGGGAGGAGCCTGGTCGACGAGCTCCTCGCCGAGCGGCGGGCTGCCGCTGCCGACGAGTGATCGTCCTCGATGCCTCGGCGCTTCTTGTCTTCCTGCAGGGAGAGGACGGCGCCGACGCTGTCGAGGCGGAGCTGGGGCCGACCTGCCGGGTGAGCGCAGCCAACTGGTCGGAGGCCGCGCAGAAGGTGCGGGCGGGCGGCGGGAGCTGGGCCCTTGCCCGCGGCATCCTGCAGAGCTACGGCGTGGCCGTCGAGCCTGTCCTGGCGGAGGACGCCGAGAACGCTGCGCTGCTCTGGGAGCGAGGCGGCAGCCTGTCTCTGGCCGACAGGCTGTGCCTCGCGACGGCAGAACGACTCGACGCCGGGGTGCTGACAGCCGATCGCGACTGGGGCAGCGGGGAGCGCGTGCGTCAGGTCCGCTGAGCTCGCGGTCTGTGACGCGCCGGGTAGCGCGAGGTCCGACCCTCCGCATCCACAACATTGATGACGTGAGGGTCCGCCCCCATCTGTACCTTCACGGACCGTGGAACAGCTGTCGACGCTGCGTAGACCGGCCTCGGTGCCGGCCGCGGCGCTGGCCGCCCTCACTGCCGGCCACCCCGACACGGCCCGCCGGCTCGTCGCCGACGCGCTCCCCCTGGCCACCGATCCGGTCGAGCGCGCCGAGCTGATCCGGCTGCGCGCGCGGCTCTCCACCTGGTCCGGACCGATTGACCTGGCCGCCTGGTCAGAGCTGCTCGCGGTCGCCGAGCAGGTCGCGGACCTCGCGCCGGACCTGTCCGCCGCGATGATCTGCGACGCCGCCGTCCTCGCCGCCTACACCCGGCAGCTGCCGCAGTGCGAGGCGCTGGCGGGTCGCGCGCTGGAGCTCACCGGCGGCGAGGGCACCCTCGGGGCGCTGGCCAGCACCGGGCTCGGCATCGCGTACGCCCTCACCGGCCGCACGGACCAGGCCGAGCCGCTGCTCGACCGGTCCGCGGACCTGCTCGACGCCGACGGCGGCATCGTCGACGCGGCCGAGCTGCTGCTGCCCGCGGTGCTCGCGCTCGTGGTCCAGGAGAGGTACGACGAGGCCGTCGAGACCGCGGCCCGCTTCCTCACGGCGGCCCGGTCGCTGGGCGCCGTCGGGCTGCTGCCGCTGCCGCTCTGCCTGCTCGCACACGCCGGCTGGAAGGCCGGACGCTGGGAGGAGGCGAGACTGGCTGCTGCTGAGGCTCTCTCGCTGGCCGGCGGCACCGGCGAGGTCGCGCTCGAGCTCTACGCCGAGGCGATGCTCGCGCTCGTCGCGGGCGGTCAGGGGCGGGCGGACGTCTGCCAGGCCCGCGCCGCGCGCACGCTCGAGCTGTCCGACGAGACGGGCATCGGGATGTTCCGGGTGACGGCCAACATGGCGCTGGTGCACCTGGCGCTGTCGCTCGGCCGGCCGGAGGAGGCGCTCGGTCCGCTCGCCGAGGTCGACCGGCTGATGGCAGGGCAGCGACGAGCCGGGATGCTCAACTGGCACGCCGATCACATCGCGGTGCTGGTGCAGCTCGGGCTGCACGACCGCGCGGCCGAGGTGTGCCGGCTGCTCGAGCAGGAGGCGCCCGGGAACCGCTGGGAGAGCGCGGCTCTGCTGCGCTGCCGGGCGTTCTTCGAGAGCGACGACGCGCGCGCGGTCGAGTCGCTCAGCGCGTCGGTAGCGGCGTTCTCCTGGCAGCCCTACGAGCAGGCGCGCAGCCGGCTGCGGCTCGCCCAGCGGCTGGAGTCCGTCGCGCCGGAGCGTGCGCAGGAGCAGGCCGTCGAGGCGCACCAGGCCTTCATCCGGCTGCGGGCGCGCGGCTGGGCGGCGCAGGCGGAGGCGCTGGTCACCGGCTCTCCGGCAGGGACCCTCGCGGCCGTCCCGTGCGGGCTCGAGGTCCGGCTGCTCGGCGGCTTCTCCGTCTGCCGCGACGGCGCGCAGGTGCCGCTGCCGGCGGGCACCGGCGCTCAAGCGGTGAAGTACGTCGCCCTGCAGGGCGGCCGCGTCACCGCCGATCAGCTGGTCGAGGCGCTGTGGCCCGGGGCGGAGCCGGGTCGTGGCCGGGTGCGGCTGCGCAACGTGCTGGCCCGGCTGCGGCAGAGCGCGGAGCTGCTGATCCGCGACGGCGACGAGATCGCCCTGGTGCGAGGCTGCTCGGTGGATGCGGCGACCTTCATGGAGGAGTCCGCCGCGGCGCTGACCGGCACCGAGGA
>JAKFFB010000057.1:0-22647 GCA_036675425.1 Actinomycetales bacterium
TCAGCCGCACCGGCGCGGCCGCGTGCGCGCGACGGAGCATCCCGGCGAACGCCGCGGCGTCCGGCCGCCCGGCAGGATCGGCGACGAGCCCCGCCTCGACCACCTCCACCAGTGCCCGCGGAGCCGTCGGCGCGAGCAGCCCGAGCGGCGCGCGCTCCCCCGCGACGGCCGACGAGAGCACCTCCCCGACGGAGGACCCGCCGTGGGGCGGCGCCCCCGCCAGCAGGTGGTGGCAGACCGCGGCCAGCGCCCAGACGTCCGCCGCGGCGTCGGGCTCGCCACCGGCCGCCACGGCCGGGTCGACGTACTCCGCCGTGCCGTCCACCGTCGCCAGCCGCTCCCCCGCGAGCCGCGCCAGGCCGAGGTCGCTGAGCAGCGGCATGCCGTCGGCGGTGAACAGGACGTTCGCGGGCGTCACGTCGCCGTGCACCAGACCGCGCGCGTGCGCCGCGGCGAGCGCCTGCGCCAGCGGCGCCGCGACCGTCACGACCTCGCCCGGGTCGAGCGCGCCGCGGCGGGCGAGCAGGGCGGCCAGCGAGCCGCCGGCCGCGTGGTCGAGCACCAGCACCGAGTCCACGACCGCACGCAGCCGCACGACGTACGGCGTGTCCAGCCCCGACAGCAGCGCGGCCTCCCGCTGCAGCCCTGCGACGTCCGCCCCCTCGCGCAGCCGCTTCAGCGCGACGGTCTCCCCGGTAGCGAGCTCGACCCCCTGCCACACCTCACCGGTCGCCCCGAACCCGAGCAGGCACTGCACGTCGTAGCCGGGCAGGGACCAGACCTCGCTCACGCCCGCAGTCTCCCAGCGGTCGACGGGCGGATCCGGGTTGTCCACACCTACATTCCGAGGCGTGACCGAGGTGCTGGTGGTGGGGGCCGGGCTGGCCGGGCTGGCCTGCGCGCGCCACCTGCACGACCGCGGCGTCGCGGTGACCGTGCACGAGGCGTCCGACGGCGTGGGCGGCCGCGTCCGCACCGACCGCGTCGACGGGATGCTCCTCGACCGCGGCTTCCAGGTGCACAACACCGGCTACCCGGAGGCGCAGCGCGTCCTCGATCACCACGACCTGGACCTGCAGCCCTTCGCCGCAGGCGCTCTCGTGCGCGTCGGCGACCGGCTGCACCGCGTCGGCGACCCGCGACGGAGGCCGCTGTGGGCGCCGAGCACCCTGCGGGCGCCGATCGGCTCGCCGCTCGACAAGCTCGCCATCGCCCGCCTCGCAGCGAGCGCCGCGGTCCCGCGTGCGAGCGCCCTGCTGGCTCGCCCCGAGACCACGGCGTACGACGCCCTCCGCAGGCGCGGCCTGTCCGACACGGCGATCGACCGCTTCCTGCGGCCCTTCCTCTCCGGCGTCTTCCTCGACGCCGAGCTGGAGACCAGCAGCCGCTTCCTCGACCTGGTGTGGCGGTCCTTCGCGCGCGGCACCCAGTGCGTCCCCGCCGGCGGCATGGGCGCGATCCCCCAGCAGCTCGCGAAGGGCCTGGACGTGCGGCTGGGCGACCCCGTCACCACGCTCGACCGGAAGCAGATCACCGTCGTCGCCACCGACCCCGTCAGCGCGGGGAACCTCCTGCCAGGGCTGGAGATCCCGGCGATGAACCGGGTCACCACCCACTACCACCTCGCCCCCGAGCCGCCGGTCGACGAGGCCGCCGTCGTCCTCGACGGCGAGCGCTCCGGACCGGTCGTCAACACGATCGTGCTGACGCAGGCCGCCCCGTCGTACGCCCCGGGTCGGACCCTCGTGAGCAGCAGCGTGCTGGCACCCGGCGTCGACGAGCCGACCGTCCGCGCGCACCTGTCGCGGATCTACGGCGTCGACACCACGCGCTGGGAGTCCGTCGCGACCTACGACCTGCCCGCCGCGCTGCCGAGCTCGGCGCCGCCGATGGGCCGCTTCCGCAAGCCGGTGCGGCTCGACGAGGGGCTCTACGTCTGCGGCGACCACCGCGACAGCGCCTCGATCCAGGGCGCGCTGGTGTCCGGTCGCCGGGCCGCCGAGGCGGTGCTGGCGGACGTACGCTCGACGGCGTGATCCTGCGCAGGCTGGGCGTCGTGCCGTACGACGAGGCCTGGCGGCTGCAGCAGTCCGTGCACGCCGAGGTGGTGGCGGGCGGCGAGGACGTCACGCTGCTGCTCGAGCACCCGCCGGTCTACACCGCCGGCAAGCGCACCGAGCCCTGGGAGCGCCCCGTCGACGGGACGCCCGTGGTCGACGTCGACCGCGGCGGCAAGATCACCTGGCACGGGCCGGGGCAGATCACCGGCTACCCGATCGTGCGGCTCGCGGACCCCGTCGACGTCGTGGCGTACGTCCGGGCGGTCGAGCAGCTGCTCATCGACACCTGCGCCGAGCTGGGGCTGGACACCGGGCGCGTCGACGGCCGCAGCGGCGTGTGGACCCCGGACGGCGCGCGCAAGGTGGCGGCCATCGGGATCCGCGTGAGCCGCGGCGTGACGATGCACGGCTTCGCGCTGAACTGCGACCCGGACCTCACGGCCTACGACCGGATCGTGCCGTGCGGGATCTCCGACGCGACCGTCACCTCGCTCAGCCGCGAGCTCGGCCGCGACGTTCCCGTCGACGAGGTGCTGCCGCTGCTCGAGTCCCGGCTGCCCGGCCTGTCCACGCGGGAAGCCGGCACCGCCGCGCGGCGTTAGCCTCTGGTGTGAGCTCCGTGGGCCCGGACGGGCGGAAGATGCTGCGCCTCGAGGTGCGCAACAGCGAGACGCCGATCGAGAAGAAGCCCTCCTGGATCAAGACCCGGGCGAAGATGGGCCCGGAGTACACCGCCCTCAAGGGGCTCGTGAAGACGCAGGGCCTCTCGACGGTGTGCGAGGAGGCGGGCTGCCCCAACATCTACGAGTGCTGGGAGGACCGCGAGGCGACCTTCCTCATCGGCGGCGACCAGTGCACGCGGCGCTGCGACTTCTGCCAGATCGACACGGGCAAGCCGGCGGCGTACGACACCGACGAGCCGCGCCGGGTCGCCGACTCGGTGGCGCAGATGGGGCTCCGCTACGCCACCGTCACCGGCGTCGCGCGTGACGACCTGCCCGACGGCGGCGCCTGGCTCTACGCCGAGACGGTGCGGCGCATCCACGACGCCGTCCCGGGCATCGGCGTCGAGCTGCTCATCCCCGACTTCAACGGCACGCCGGTGCTGCTGCAGGAGGTCTTCGACTCCCGCCCCGAGGTGCTGGCCCACAACGTCGAGACGGTGCCGCGCATCTTCAAGAGCATCCGCCCCGGATTCCGGTACGACCGGTCGCTCGCGGTGCTGACCGCCGCCCGCGACGCCGGCCTCGTGACCAAGAGCAACCTCATCCTCGGCATGGGCGAGGAGCGCGAGGAGATCAGCGCCGCCCTGCAGGACCTGCACGACGCCGGCTGCGACCTGGTGACGATCACGCAGTACCTCCGGCCGTCGCCGCGGCACCACCCGGTCACCCGCTGGGTCAAGCCCGAGGAGTTCGTGGAGCTCGCCCAGGAGGCCGAGGAGATCGGCTTCGCGGGGGTGATGAGCGGTCCGCTGGTGCGCTCGTCGTACCGCGCCGGTCGGCTGTACGACATGGCGCGCCTCCGGCGCGACGCAAAGGCCGTCGCACGTCGCGCCGCGACCTCCTGACCCCGGTCGTGAAACGGTAGGGGCGTGGACGACACCTCGCCCCGCCTGGTGCTCCCCCAGCTGCGGCTGGACGAGCTGCTGGAGGAGCTGCAGCTCCGGCTCGCCGACGTGCGGTCGACGCGCGACCGCGTGCAGTCGCTGCTGCAGGCAGTGCTGGCCGTCGGCAGCGACCTGGACCTGCAGACGGTGCTCCGCCGGATCACCCAGGCGGCGTCGGACCTGGTCGACTCGAAGTACGCCGCGCTCGGCGTCATCGGTGACGACGGGAAGCTCTCCCAGTTCGTGACCGTGGGCATCCCGGCCGAGCTGCACGCCCAGATCGGCGCGCTCCCCCGCGGCAAGGGCATCCTCGGCCTGCTCATCCGGGAGCCGCGACCGCTGCGCCTGGACCGGCTCGGCGACGACCCGTCCGCCTCGGGCTTCCCCGCGCACCACCCGCCGATGACGACGTTCCTGGGCGTGCCGATCCGCGTGCGCGACGAGGTCTTCGGCAACCTCTACCTGACGGAGAAGCGCGGCGGAGGCTCCTTCGACGAGGAGGACGAGGCCGTCGTCCTGGCACTGGCCGCCGCCGCCGGTGTCGCGATCGAGAACGCCCGCCTCTACGACGCCGCCCGGCGCCGGGAGGGCTGGCTGCAGGCCAGCGCCGAGATCAGCAGCGCGCTGCTCGGGGAGGCCGAGCCGGAGGACGTGCTGCAGCTGGTCGCACGCCGCGCCCGCGAGCTCGCCCCCGCCGCGACGTCGTACCTCGCCCTGCCCGCCGGCCCGGACCACCTGCTCGTCGAGGCCGCCGACGGGGAGGGGGCGGAGGCGCTGCTGGGCACGCGGATGCCGCTGACGTCCAGCCCCTGCGGCCAGGTGCTGCAGGACGGCGAGCCGCTGCTGCTGCTGGGCTCGGACGCCCAGGACGTGCTGGCCGCCGGGCCGATCGGCTCGGCCCTGCTCGCGCCGCTGGCGAGCCGCGGCGTCATCGTCGTCACCACGACCGACGGCGCGCCGTCGCTGGCTCCCGGCGTCGTCGACGAGCTGGCCGCCTTCGCCGCCCAGGCCGCCGTCGGCCTCGAGGTCGCGCAGCGCCGGCGCGACGCCGAGCGGCTGGTCGTCTTCGAGGACCGCGACCGGATCGCCCGCGACCTGCACGACCTGGTGATCCAACGGCTGTTCGCCACCGGCATGCAGCTCGAGAGCGCCGCCCGGCTGGTCGAGCGGCCGGAGGCCGCCAGCCGGGTCCGGCGCGCGGTCGACGACCTCGACACGACCATCCGCGAGATCCGCTCCACGATCTACGCGCTGCAGAACGAGCCGTCCGAGGAGCGGGCGAGCCTGCGCAGCACCCTGTTCGACGTCATCGACGCGGGGACCGAGCAGCTCGGCTTCGCCCCTGCCGTACGTCTCGCCGGTCTGGTCGACACCGCCGTCCCGCCGCATCTGGGCGAGCACCTGCAGGCCGTCCTGCGCGAGGCGCTGTCGAACGCCGCCCGCCATGCGAGGGCGTCCCGGGTCGAGGTCGTGCTGGAGGTCGGCGACAGCGTGCAGCTCGTCGTGCGCGACGACGGCATCGGGCTGCCGGAGGACGACCTGCGGCGCAGCGGGCTGGGCAACCTGGCCGAGCGGGCGTCGCTGGTGGACGGCACCTTCCGCGCCGAGCGCCGCCCCGCTGGCGGCACCGAGCTGGTGTGGACCGCGCCGCTCGACGCGCCCGGCTCCTAGCCCACTACGCCAGTCATCGGCTCAGCCGGGCACGAGCACGTCCTCGACCTCACGGCGCGGCGTCGCCGCGTGCGCGGAGGCGTAGCCCAGCCGCAGCACCATCTGCGGCACGCCCGTCAGCCCCAGCGACCGCGCGAGCGCCGTCCGCGGGCCGGAGCGGTCGACGACCTGGCCGAGCGGCTGCGCCTGCACCCCCTCGGCAGCGGCGTGCAGGAGCACGGCGCCCAGCGCCTGCCCGGCCTTCAGCCACGCCAGCGGGCCGTCGCCGCGGCTGGTCAGCACGACGACCGCCGGGTCCTCCGGCGTCGGCGCGTCGCCCGTCGCGTGCTCCGGGTGCTCCGGGTGCGTGAGCGTGAAGTCGCGCAGCCGCAGGCTCGACCCGCGTCGCGGGTCCTCCTGGACGGCCCGGGGCGGGATGCCGCCGCCCGCCGGGTCCTCGCGCACCCACCGGGCGAGCTCCGCGCGGTAGGCCGGGTCCTGCTCCTCCTGCCAGTCGGCCCCGGAGAGCAGCACCGCCAGCGACAGCCGCTCGCCGTCGTCGCTGACGACGCGCAGCGCGGCGCCCTCCTGCTCCGCGACCCGGGCCAGCGACCGCAGCAGCTGCTCGGGCACCGGCCGGTCGTCGAACGGCCCGCGCACGGTGTGCCGGTGCAGCACGGCCAGGGCGAGCGCCAGCTCGGCGTCGTCGGGCACGGCGCCCGCGCTCACCGTCAGCCGGGCCAGCAGGTCGGGCCACTCGGGGTCGGGCAGCAGCGCGACGTCGGCGGCCAGCCCGAGGGCGCGCGCTGCCGTCCGAGCGGTGACGAGCGCCGCGCCGCACGACAGGTGCAGCAGCCGGCCGGTCGGGTCCAGCACCGGGAGCCGCCGCCCGGGGTCGGCGAGCAGGTCGAACCCGTCCGCGCGCAGCACGAAGCACCAGGGCTGGGTGTTGTGCACGCTCGGAGCCAGCGTCGCTGCCTCGATCACGTGCCGGAGGGAGGCGGTGAGGTGCGGGGTCGTCATGGCGTCCTCCAACGGCTCACCCTGAGGATGGGCCTGCCCGGCTCGGGCCGTGAGAGTCGTACGGCACGTCGCGGGCGGGACCTTCGGCGCTCCGGCGCAGCGCCCTCGCCTGTGCGCAACCCGCCACGGGAGGTTTCCGGGCAGGACATCTGCCGGACACGCGGGCTCGGCACCCTCGGGGTCGACACCCGGAGGTGCACATGGCGATCCCCCCGCTCGTCCAGTCCCTGCTGATGACGGCCCTTCCCGGCGGCGGCCAGCGCACCGCGCGCCGCAACGCCTGGGCCGGGATGGTCTCCGACGCGGCGCGCAGCCGGGCGCAGCGCGAGGCCGACCTGGCCCTGGCTGCCGCGACCGAGAGGGCGGCAGCCCAGGCGGGCGTACGGCGCACCGGCACCTGAGCCCCGGGTTCGCCGGGCGGGGCCTGCGCGCAGCCGGGTAGGTTCCGCCCATGGCCGAGGCGACGTACACCCCCGTGATCGCGCTGACGCGCCTGGTCTTCCGCGGGCTGGGGCTGAGGTTCACGATCTCCGGCGAGGAGCACGTGCCGGTCACCGGCGGCGCGGTCATGGCGATCAACCACGTCGGCTACCTCGACTTCACCTTCGCCGGGCTCGCTGCACGACCCGCCGGCCGCCTGGTCCGCTTCATGGCCAAGAAGGAGGTCTTCGACCACAGGGTCAGCGGACCCCTCATGCGCGGCATGAAGCACATCCCGGTCGACCGGCACGGCGCGGCCAACGACAGCTACCAGCGGGCCGTCAAGGCCGTGGCGGCGGGCGAGATCGTGGGCGTCTTCCCCGAGGCGACGATCTCGCAGTCGTTCGAGCTGAAGGAGTTCAAGACCGGTGCCGCCCGGATGGCGATGGAGGCGGGCGTCCCGCTCCTGCCCTGCGTGGTGTGGGGAAGCCAGCGCGTCCTCACCAAGGGGCGCCCCAAGGACCTGACCCGCGGGACGCCGATCCGGATCGTCGTGGGGGCGCCGTTCACGCCCGACCCGGCCGAGGACCCGGTCGCCGTCACCGCCGACCTGAAGGCCCGGATGCAGGTCCTGCTCGACGAGGCCCGCGCCACCTACCCGGGCGAGCCGCGCAGCGCGGACGACACCTGGTGGATCCCGGCGAGCATGGGCGGCACCGCCCCGACGCTCGAGGAGGCGCGGATCCGAACGGCCGAGGTCGACGCCCGCCGCAAGGCCCGGCGGCAGGCAGAGGGCCCGTAGCCCGCCGACCTATCCTGGACGGCATGGCCCTGCTCAAGCGCTCCCCGAAGGCTGCTCCCGGCAAGGGCAAGGCCGCTGCCAAGGCTCCGTCGAAGGCGAAGAAGGCCAAGCCGCCGCGGGGCGCACGCCTGAAGCAGATCAAGCTGGCGTTCACCGCCACCCGCAAGCAGGACCCCAAGGTCCTCCCCCTCGTGCTCGGGGCGTTCCTCGTCCCCGTCGTGCTCCTCGTCGTGATCGGCCTGGTCTTCGGCGGGGTCCTCTACCTGGCCTTCATCGGCGTGCTGCTGGGCCTGGTCGCCGCGGCGTTCGTCTTCGGGCGCCGGGTGCAGGCCACCGCCTACTCCCAGGTCGAGGGGCAGATCGGCGCGGCCGCGGCCGTGCTGAGCAACATGCGTGGCGACTGGCGGGTCACCCCGGCCGTCGGCTTCACCCGCGAGCAGGACCTGCTGCACCGCGTCATCGGCCGGCCCGGCGTCATCCTCGTCGCCGAGGGCTCGTCCAACCGCGTGCGCGGCCTGATCGCGAACGAGAAGAAGAAGGTCGCCCGGATCATCGGCGACACCCCCGTCTACGACGTCGTGGTCGGCGACGGCGAGGGCCAGATCGGGCTGCGCCAGCTCGAGCGGCACTTCCTCAAGCTGCCCCGCAACATCAAGCCGAAGACGGTCAACGAGCTGGAGCGCAAGTTCAAGGCGCTGCCGCAGACCTCGATGCCGATCCCGAAGGGCCCGATGCCGACGCGGGTGCCGCGCCGCTAGACGCGAAGCACCGCCGTGCCTGCGGCCTTGTCGTGCAGGCCGCGGCCGTCGGCGTCGGAGACGACCGCCGGCAGGACCAGGCACAGCAGCGCGGTGCGGATGGCCACCGGCAGCAGGCCGGGCGGGCCGTTCGGCGCCGCCAGCCGGGCCACGCGCAGCCGGGTCAGCCGCATGCCGATGGACTGCCCGGTGAGCGCCTGCAGCACGATCAGCTGGGCGGCGAAGGCGCCGGTGCCGAGGGTGGCCCGCAGGCCCTCGTCGGGGTCCTGCAGCAGCGAGAAGACGAACGCGCCGATCAGCCCGCCCACGACCAGGTCGACGAGCAGCGCCAGCAGCCGGCTGCCGGTGCCGGCGACGGTCCCCGGCCCCTCCCGCGGCAGGCCCAGCGACTCGCCCGGCCAGGAGCCCTCGGGCAGCGGCTCGACCGGTCCGTCCAGCCAGTCGCCCGCTCGTCTCGCCATGCTGAGAGGCTAGTGGGGACGGGCTCCGTACGCCCGCCCGCGTAACCGCCCCGAAACACACGGGACACCACCGGGTCACTCCCCCCGGTTAGCCTCGACCCAGCGCCGCAACCCGGCACGGCCGCCGCCGTGTCCCGACCCCCGGAGGACGTCCTTGTTCACCAGTGCCGACGAGGTCCTGAAGTACATCGAGAAGGAGGGCGTCGAGATGGTCGACGTCCGCTTCTGCGACCTTCCGGGCGTGATGCAGCACTTCACCGTGCCGGCAGGCTCCTTCACCCAGGACGTCTTCGACGACGGCCTCGGCTTCGACGGGTCCTCGATCCGCGGGTTCCAGGAGATCCACGAGTCGGACATGCTCCTGCTCCCGGACCCGACCTCGGCCCGGATCGACCCGTTCCGCAACCGCAAGACGCTGATCATCAACTTCTTCATCCACGACCCGCTGACCGGTGAGGCGTACTCCCGCGACCCGCGCAACGTGGCCAAGAAGGCCGAGGCCTACCTCAAGGGCACGGGCATCGCGGACACCGCGTTCTTCGGCGCCGAGGCGGAGTTCTACATCTTCGACTCGATCCGCTTCGACTCCCAGCCCCAGGGCACCTTCGTCCACATCGACGCCGAGGCCGCGGCCTGGAACTCCGGCACCGACATCCCGGGTGGCAACAAGGGCTACAAGCCGCGCACCAAGGGCGGCTACTTCCCGGTCTCGCCGACCGACCACTACGCCGACCTGCGCGACGAGATGGCCGTCCACCTCGAGCAGGCCGGGATGATTGTCGAGCGCGGCCACCACGAGGTCGGCTCCGCCGGTCAGGCCGAGATCAACTACAAGTTCGGCGAGCTCCTCGAGAGCGCCGACAACCTGATGCTCTTCAAGTACATCATCAAGAACACCGCCGCCGCCGCCGGCAAGACGGTCACGTTCATGCCGAAGCCGGTCATGGGTGACAACGGGTCCGGCATGCACTGCCACCAGTCCCTCTGGAAGGACGGCGCGCCGCTGTTCTACGACGAGGTCGGGTACGCCGGTCTGTCCGACACCGCGCGCTACTACATCGGTGGCCTGCTGCACCACGCGCCGTCGCTGCTGGCCTTCACCAACCCGACGGTCAACAGCTACCACCGCCTGGTGCCCGGCTTCGAGGCCCCGGTCAACCTGGTCTACAGCCAGCGCAACCGCTCCGCCTGCATCCGCATCCCGATCACGGGCTCGAACCCGAAGGCCAAGCGCCTCGAGTTCCGCTGCCCCGACCCGTCGAGCAACCCCTACCTCGCGTTCTCCGCGATGCTGATGGCCGGTCTCGACGGCATCAAGAACAAGATCGAGCCGCCGACCCCGGTCGACAAGGACCTCTACGAGCTGCCGCCGGACGAGCTCGCCGACGTCGCCCAGGTCCCCGCGTCGCTCGACGCCGTGCTCGACGCCCTCGAGGCCGACCACGACTACCTGCTCGAGGGCGGCGTCTTCACCGAGGACCTGATCTCGACCTGGATCGCGTACAAGCGCGAGACCGAGATCGGCGAGCTGCGGCTGCGTCCGCACCCGTACGAGTTCGCGCTGTACTACGACATCTAGCGCAACCCGCCAGAAGTGGCGATCACCCCCGGCGTTCCAGCGGGGGTGATCGCCACTTCTGCGTTCGGCCTCAGACGCTCGCGTCCTCCTGCGGCTCCGACCCATGTCGCGCTCAACGGCGGACTGGCGAATGCACACGTGACGACGATTCTGCTTGTCGTTCTTCCGACACCCCCCTCCCAAAACGGGAGATATTGACGTACCGTCCCGACGAGGCAACTCTCTGTTCCCTGACCGCAGGCCAGGACCACTTCCCTTGGGGAGGGCCGCCGTGACCGACAGCTCCCGCGACGCCTCGCTGTCAGCGTGTCCGGGCGGGGGCGGGCTCATGGGGCCGGCGGAGTCGAACGCTCTGGCGGCCGCGCTCGTCGGCAGCGCCGCGGACGCCATCATCGGGATGGACCGTCGCGGCCGCGTGACGGTGTGGAACGCGGGCGCCGAGTCGCTGTTCGGCTGGACCGCGGACGAGATGCTGGGTGAGTCCGTCGACGTCCTCCACCCACCCGAGCGCCGGAACGAGCTGGCGCGGGTGCTGCGTGCCCTCGCCGGCTCGACCGAGCCGACCGCGTGGGAGACCGAGCGGCTGCACCGGTCAGGCGCGCTGGTCCCCGTCTCGTGCCGGCTCTCACCGATCCGGAACGACAGCGCCAAGGTCGTCGGCGCCTGCTTCCTGATGCGCGAGATCAGCCACGAGGTCGAGCTGCGGCAGCAGCTGGAAGAGGCCCGCGTCGCGGCCGAGGCCCGGTTCGAGCAGTCGGTCGTGGCGCAGGCGACGCTGTCGCCCGACGGCGTGCTCCTCGAGGTCAACGACGCGCTCTGCCGCCTCTCCGGCTACCTGCGCAAGGACCTGCTGGGACGGGCGGCCGTGGAGCTCGTGTCCGACGCCGGCCAGGACTCGTCGACGTGCGGCCTGGGCACCGGCGCGCCGTTGCAGGCGGCTGGGCTGCGCCACCCGCAGCTGCTGCGACGCGCCGACGGGTCGCTCATCGAGACGCTCGTGTCGCTGTCCCCCGTGCGCGATCGCAACGGCGTGATCAGGCGGCTCGAGGCGGTCGTCGAGGACGTGAGCGCGACCGCAGCCGCCGAACGGCAGCTGCTCCTCAACGAAGCACGGTGGCGGTCGCTCGCATCGCACTCCTCCGACGTCGCCATGCTGTGCACCGCCGACGCGCAGCTGCTCTTCGCCAGCGAGGCGGCCCTGTCCGTGCTCGGCTACCGGGCCGAGGACCTCGTCGACGCCGACGGCTGGAGCTTCGTGCACCCGGACGACCTCGCTGAGGTTCAGGCGATGTTCGCCGCCGCCTGCAGCGGTGCTCACGGGGCGTCCTGGAAGTTCGAGCTGCGGCTGCGGCACGCCGACGGCGGATGGCGGTGGGTGGAGGAGACCCTGAGCAACCACCTCCACGACCCGGCCGTGCAGGCGATGGTCGTCAACATCGTCGACATCACCGAGCGGAAGTCCTCCGAGGCGGTGCTCGAGGAGCTCGCCGGGATGGACACGCTGACCGGCCTGGCCACCCGGGCACCGCTCATGGCCGCCCTCGATGCGGCCTTCGCCGCCGGGCGCGCCGGCCGCACCGGCGTCGCCGTCGTCGACCTCACCCGGCTGAAGCTGGTCAACGACACCTTCGGGCACAAGGTCGGGGACGCGGCGCTCATCGAGGTCGGGGCACGACTGACCCGCACGGTCGACGGTGAGGGGATCATCGCGCGGGTCGGCGGCGACCGCTTCGCGGCCCTGATCCGCGACGTCGACGACATCTCGGACATGTTCGAGATCGCCGCGGCCCTGCTCGACGCCGTCGAGAACCCGCTGCAGGTCGAGGGCCGGGAGCTGATGCTCACCGCGACGATCGGCGCCGCGATCGGTCCGGCGGTGGACAGCGGCGCGCTGCTCGCCTCTGCCGAGTCCGCGCTCACGACGGCCAAGGAGGGCCTCGCCGGGCCGATGCACATCACGAGGGCGGAGTCGTCCTCGGCCGCGGTGTGCCGGGCGCGGCTCATCGAGGACCTGCGGCGCGGCTTGGACTCCGACGAGCTCGTCGTGCACTTCCAGCCGATCATGGCACTGCCCGAAGGTCGCCCCGTCGCGTCCGAGGCGCTCGTGCGCTGGCAGCATCCCGACAAGGGCCTGCTCAGCCCGGCCGCGTTCATCGGCGCGGCCGAGGACAGCGGCCTCATCATCGAGGTCGGGCAGGTCGTGCTGCGCCGGGCCTGCCACGCGGCGGCTCGATGGGCGCAGGCGGGAGGCAGCCTCTCGAGCTTCCACGTCTCGGTGAACCTGTCGGCCAAGCAGCTCACCCGTGGCGGCATCGTCGACGTCGTCCGCGACGCGCTCTCCGACAGCGGCGCCTCGCCGGACAACCTCATGCTGGAGGTCACCGAGAGCGCGGTGATGTCCGACGTCGACGCCGCCGTCCGCACGCTCCAGGAGCTGCGCGCGCTCGGGGTGGCCATCGCCGTGGACGACTTCGGGACCGGCTACTCCTCGCTGACCTACCTCAAGCGCTTCCCCGTCACGGCGCTGAAGATCGACCGGTCGTTCGTGAGCGGGCTGGGCAGCAACAGCGACGACGCCGCGATCGTCACCTCCGTCATCAACCTGGCCCGGTCCATGGGGCTGGACTGCATCGCCGAAGGCGTGGAGACCGAGCAGCAGCGGCTCGTCCTGCAGGCCCTGGGCTGCGCTCTCGGGCAGGGTTTCCTCTGGTCGCCGGCCATGGACGAGGAGACCTTCGGGACCTGGATCGGGTGCGAGGCGCTGGAGGACCGGGGACGACCGGACGTCCTGTCGCTCGACGCCGCCGTCGTCGACCGCGTGCTCGACCTCAGCGAGACAGGCGCGAGCCCCGCGACGATCGCCGCGGCGCTGAACGCCGACCAGCACCTCACCACCGCCGGCAAGCGCTGGACCTCGCGCACGGTCGTCCAGCTGCTGGCGAGGAGCCCTCGACCCTGACCGGGGAGACCTCCTCGCACCGGCGTCCGTCGCCTACTGTCTGGGCCATGTCCGAGTCGTCCGAGTCGTCCACGGGGAACCAGCACGACGGCGGGAAGCCGGAGTCCGGCACGCAGCGCGCCGTCCGCGGTGTGGAGCGGGACCGGCGCGCCCGCGACCGCGACGACCGCGCCGAGGAGCGCGACGACCGGGCGGACGAGCGCGAGGACACCGGCGACCTCACCGGTGCGCCTCAGGACCGCAAGGCGGCCGAGTCGGACCGTCAGCAGGCCGACGTGGACCGGCACCACGCGGCCAGGGACCGCGACGCGTAGCGGGTCCTGCGCAAGCTGCTAGTCGAAGAGGAACGCCCGCCCTGGCACGGCGTGGAGCAGGCCGCTGATCGCGGGCGCCGGGAGCGGCCGCGCGAAGAGGTAACCCTGACCCAGCTCGACGTTGAGGCTGCGCAGGTGAGCCAGCTGGCCACCGGTCTCGATGCCCTCCGCGAGCGTCCGCTTCCCGAGCCCGGCGGCCAGCCGGATGATGGCCGCGGTCAGCTCCCACTCGGGCTGCTCGCGCACGATGCCGTCGACGAAGGACTTGTCGATCTTGATGATGTCCACGGGGAGCCGACGCAGCTGGGACAGCGACGAGTAGCCCGTCCCGAAGTCGTCGATCGCCAGCGTGACGCCGAGCGACTTGAGCTCGTGCAGCCGCCGGATCATCGTCTCGGCGTTGCTGCCGAACGCGCTCTCGGTCACCTCCATGGTGACGCGTGAGGGATCGATCCCTGTCGTGGCGATGATGGCCCGGGCCCGCGTCACGAACTCCTCGTCGGCGAGCTGCCGCGGCGACACGTTGACGCTCATCCGGAGCGGACCCTCCGGACGGTCGGAGTCCCACGCCAGTGCCTGCCGGCAGGCTTCACGCAGGACCCAGTCGCCGATGTCGAGGATCGCGCCGTTGACCTCGGCCAGCGGGATGAACTCCACGGGCGACACCAGACCGCGGGTGGGGTGGTCCCAGCGCAGCAGCGCTTCCACACCGACCATCTCGTTGCTCACCAGGTCGACCAGGGGCTGGTAGAGCAACCGGAGCTGTCCGCTGTCGACAGCCGAGCGCAGGTCGCGCTCGAGCTGGTGACGGCTCAGCGCGGCTTCGTGCAGGTCGGCGTCGAAGACCGTGGGTCGGCCGGCGCCGTGAGCCTTCGCGGCCTGCATCGCCAGGTCGGCCTCGGCGAGCAGCTTGGTCCGGTCCTGCCCGGCGAGTGCGATGGCGATGCCGATGCTGGCCAGCGGTCGGAGGGTTCGCGGTCCGAGCTCGTACGGCACCCCCAGGACGACGCAGACGCGGTCGGCGAGCCGCAGGACGTCGTCGATGCGCGCATCGGCCAGCACGAACGCGAACTCGTCGCCACCGAGCCTGTGCACGCTCTCGGCCTGGCGTGAGACACCCTCGAGACGGAGGGCGACCTCGGTGAGGACCTGGTCCCCGGCGTCGTGGCCGAAGGTGTCGTTGACGACCTTGAAGTCGTCGAGGTCGAGCAGCAGGATCGCGGCGGCGCGGTCGACGCCGGTGGGACGCGTCGCGAGGGCGTGCTCGAGCCGCTCTGCGAACAGGGCCCGGTTGCCCAGCCCGGTGAGCGCGTCGTGCAGTGACTGGAACGACAGGTCGGTGGTCAGCTGCTGCAGCACGGTCTGCGCCCGTCGCTGCTCGGCGTTGTCGATCATCAGCTTGGCCAGTCGGACGCACGTCAGCACGACGAGCACGAGCGCGACCCCTGCGGCGACGAGGACGGAGCGCGCGCCGCGCTCGGCGATCGTGGCGTACGACAGGGTCACGACCGGCACGGCCAGGCAGGCCCCGAGCAGCAGCAGCCGGCTCGGACCGCTCACGGACCGGTTGCCTCGGGAGTCGAACATCCGCCCGGCGTGCGGGTGCAGGGCGAGGGCGCCGACGCAGGTGGCGGAGAGCAGCCACAGCGCCTGGTACCACTGCCCCGGCTCGTACGTTCCGGACGCACCGGCCTGCAGCAGCCCGACATCGGCGACCAGCTCCAGGCAGATCCAGCCGGCCAGCAGCAGGTGCGGCACCGACAGCCGGAAGGCGACGAACGCCGCGCGCACCATCATCGTCATCAGGACGAAGACGAGCGCCGGGTAGGCGAGGAACGTCGCCGTCTCGAGCGTGATCGCTGAACCGACGAGGACCGGGTCGATCAGCAGCAGCCAGAACAAGGGGGTGACCCCGAGGACGACGATGAGCGGGTCGAGCCAGTCCCGCCCGTCCGACGGCGTCGAGCGGCGCCCCAGCCGGACGAAGAACCACGCGAAGAGCAGGTACGCCAGCAGGAACATGCCGTCGACGACCGACGGCACCTGCATCGTCCGACCGGTCGCCATGGGCACGACCGCGCCGAGGACGTTCGCCGCCGCGAAGAGGCCGAACGACAGCACACCCCACAGGACGAGCGGATCCGGGTGCCCTCGGCGCCACCGCGCCCACACCACCACGAGCAGCGCGCTGCTGCCGAGGTAGGCGCCGATCTGCAGCCAGCTCTTCAGCGTTGCGCTGTCCGAGAGCAGGTGGACAGCCGTGGCGGCCATGCCGAGTCCGAGGAAGAGCGCCCACCACGGTGGCCGGTGCCGGCCGGTCACACGATCTGCCACGGCAGGGCCAGGTTCCGCACGACGGAGCCCAGCGTGGAGAACGCCAGCGGCTTGACGAGATAGCTGGAGGCGCCCAGGGCGTACGCCTGCGTCACGTTCTGCGCGATCGAGTCCGCGCTCAGCATGACCACGGGCACTCTCACCAGACCCGCAGAGCTGCGCATCCAGCGCAGCACCTCGATGCCGTCGAAGGCGGGGAGCTCGCAGGCGAGGACGACCAGACCTGGCAGGTGCGAGGCACCCAGCGCGGCGACGCGCCGCAGCTCGCGGATCGCCTGCTCGCCGTCGAAGAGCGCCACGACAGGGTTGACGAGGCCTGCTCGGGAGAGGGCCTGACCTACCAGCACCTGCGCTACGGCGTCGTCGTCGACGACGTAGATCGGCGCAGGGCCGGCGGCCCGGCCGCTGTCGAGCTCGATGGTCTGCGGGACGAAGGTGAGCGGGGACAGCATGGAGGTCCGATCCGCAAGCGTCGATGCCGCTCAGCACGCTGTCGCGCCCGGCACGCTGTCGCTCTGACCTGCCGACCAGTCATCACGTCAGCCTGTTGACGTCACCTGGGAACCGCACGCAAGTGGTGCAGCCATGCCGCTCTCGCGGCGTCCGGGGCCTGTGCGGTCCGAGGATCTCCAGCCTCGTGGCCGTTCACGGTTCAGGGGGCGCTCGGGGGGTTCCGCCTCGCGCAGGAGCATGCAGTGGACTACCTACCCCGACGTCTTCGTCCGGAACGTTCCTCACCTTGAACCCCGGCACGGGGGTGCACGTCAGCCGCCGTCGGCAGCGAGCCGGGTCCCATCGCCTCGGCGAGGGCGATGAGACCCGACAGCGGTCGCACCATGACGACGAGGGTCGTGATGAGCCCGTCGGAGTCCGTCATCAGGTGGTCCCATCCCTCGACGTCGCGGTTGCCGACCCCGGCGCGGCGGACGTCGTGCGTGGTGGTGGACATGCGGCAGACGCGAGACCCGACCCGGGACCAAGGCCCCTGGTGCCGGGGCGCGCGTCGTGGTGCAGTGCATCGAAGGGCGGCCCGCCGGCCGGCGGAAGCGTCCGCCGCGTCGAGTGGAGGCCAACGATGACGCAGCTCGCGAGTCCGGTGCGCGACGACCTGGGCCGACTGATGGTGCTCGCCACCTCGGACGTCGAGGCGATCGCATGGGAGCCGATGGCGGAGCAGACCGGGGTCTTCTCCAAGGTGCTGTGGCGCTCCGGGGACGTCGCCATCGGCCTGATCCGGGTCGAGGCCGGGGCCGAGAAGGCCGCGCACGTGCACCACGGCGCGCACCACCACATCTGGGTCGTGGACGGCGCCGCGACGATGGTGGGCGAGCCGCTGACGGCCGGGTCGTACGTCTACGTCCCGCCGGGGGTGCTGCACGAGGTCACCGATGTCGGGCCGCAGGGAGTCACGTTCTTCTACACCTACCGCCCCGTGGAGCTGGGAGCTGACCGGTCATGACGGGCTGGGACGACGGGTACATGGACGCGGGGTGGGGCGTCGTCATGGTGCTGGGCATGCTGGCCTTCTGGCTGCTGGTCGCTCTCGCGGTCGTGTGGCTGGTCCGCACGACAGGCAGGCCGCAGCCGCCGAGCGAGCCGCGATCCGGCAGCGTGACCGCCGGCGCCGAGCAGATCCTGGCCGAGCGCCTGGCCCGCGGCGAGATCGAGCCGGAGGACTACCGAGCCCGGCTGGCGGCGATCCACCGCTCTGGCTGAGCGGCGTGCGAGGCCCGGGGTGGAACAACCTATCCGGGCAGCCACTCCCCCAGCGCTCGCAGCGTCTCCGCGGAGATGGCGTGACCGCCGGGGTCACGTCCGCCCGTCGCCTCGGCTCCCGACTCGCCGTGGACGTAGGCCCAGGTGCGGTCGAGCAGCTCGCGCGGGATGACGGTGTCCTGGTCGCCCTGCGCGACCATCACCGGAACGCCGTCCAGCCGCCCCGCCGTCGTCGGCACGCCGGCGTCGAAAGGCACTGTCCCGTAGAGGATCGCGGCGCCCGCGTAGCGACCCGGGTCGTCCAGAAGGAGCCCACCGGCGAACGCCGCGCCGCCGCTGAAGCCGACCAGCACCACCGGCCGCCCGGACGGCGCCGCCTCGTCGAGCCAGCCGCGGAACCAGTCCATGGTCTCGCGCAGCGACTCCGCGACCGGCCGGCCGATGCCCCGGTTCGCGAACCACGCGTAGCCGCCGCCCTCGGCGATCGGCGCCCGCACGGCGGCGTACGCCGGGCCGGCCGGGAGGTGGTGCGCCAGCGACACGATGTCCTGCTCGGAGCTGCCTCGACCGTGCAGCAGCACGACCAGCGGCGCCGCCGGGTCCGGAGACCCGGCGGCGGCCACGACCGGCGCGGAGAACGCCGTCACGAGCCGGCGCCCTCGGGCACGACCTGTCCCGCGGTGCGCACGCCGGTCCAGCGGGCGACCTCGCGGTCCAGGTCCAGCCTGTCGATGGGAGCGGCGTTCTCGTACTCCCCCCACGCCTCGCGCGGCAGCATCCACATGATCTCGAACTCGTTGCCGTCCGGGTCGACGCCGTAGAGGCTCTTCGTCGCGCCGTGGCTGCTCTCGCCGCCGAGCGCGCCGGCGTCGGCGAGGACGTACCGCGCCTCGACCAGCTCGTCGATCGTGTCGACCTGCCAGGCGAGGTGGTAGAGGCCGATGCCACCGGGCCGCTTGGGCGGCGCCGTCGCGCCGACGCCGAAAAGACCCAGGTCGTGGTGGTTCCCGCTGCGAGGCAGCCGCAGGAAGGCGGCGTTCGCGCGCGGCTCGCGGGCGATCACCTCCATGCCCATGACCTCGGTGTAGAACCGCTCCGCCCGACCGAGGTCGGCGACGAAGAGCACGGCGTGGTTGAGCCGGACCGGGTTGACGGTGGGCATCTCGTTCTCCTTTGGTTGAGGTCTCAACTACCTTCAACCACCCGATGGCGCGGTTGTTCCCCGGTCCTCCACGTTGGCAGGTCCAAGCGCGCACGCTCGCCCGCCGGGACCAGGTCGACGTGCTCGGGGTGCTTGGACGGGGGCCTCAGGCCAGGCGGATCCGCTCGCCGAACCGCGGCACCACGGCCAGCCAGCCGAGCTCGGCCGTGATCCGATCGGCGAGCGCCCGCGCAGACTCCGGCTCGCCGTGGTTGACGAAGCAGGCCTCCGGCGGCTCGCGGAGACGGCCGAGCCAGGCGAGCAGGCCGTCCGCGTCGGCGTGCACCGAGAAGCCGTCGGCCACGACGACCTCGGCCCTGACCGGCACGTAGCGGCCGTGCATCTTGAGCTGCCGGACGCCGTCGACGAGGTCGCGGCCGCGCGTGCCGACTGCCTGGTAGCCGACGAGCACGACCGTGTTGCGCTCCTCCGGCAGCAGGTGCTCGAGGTGGTGCAGCACACGACCACCGGTGGCCATCCCGGACGCGGACACGATGATGCACGGCCAGGCCGGCTCGTTGATGCTGCGCGACTGCTCCGGCGTGTGCAGCGCCTCCAGGCCCCCGCCCGGGTCGAAGGGGTCCCCGTCAGCGGTCGTCGCGGACCGCACCTGCGGGTCGCCGGCGGCGACGGCGCGGCGGTAGAGGTCCAGCGCCTTCAGCGCCATCGGGCTGTCGACGTAGACGGGGACGCGCGGCACCCGCTGCGCGTCCATCAGCCGCTTCAGCGCGTGCAGCACCACCTCGGTGCGGTCCACCGCGAAGGCCGGGATCAGCACGGACCCGCCGCGCCCGACGGTGCGCCGGATCGCGGCAGCCAGGTGGTCGAGGCCGGTGTCGGCGTGCGCGCGGTCGCCGTACGTCGACTCGACGACGACGTAGCGGGCCGGACGGGGCGGCGACGGCGCTCGCAGCACCGGGTGATCGTCGCGGCCGAGGTCGCCGGAGAGCAGCACCGAGGTACCGGCGAGCTCGAGGTGCGCCGTGGCCGAGCCGAGGATGTGTCCGGCCAGATCGAGGTGCGCGGTGATGCCGTCGGCGACGGCGAACGGCTGTCCGTGCTCGTGCGTCACGAGCCTGTGGAGCGCCCGCTCGACGTCCTCGTCGGTGTAGAGCGGCCGCGGCTGGGAGTGCTTGGACCAGCCGTGCCGGCTCGCGTTGCGGGCGTCCTCCTCGGCCAGGTGAGCGCTGTCCAGCAGCACGATGCGCGCCAGCTCGGCGGTCGCTGACGTGCAGTGCACCGGCCCCGAGAAGCCCTGCCGCACGAGGAGAGGCAGGTAGCCGCAGTGGTCGAGGTGCGCATGGGTGAGCACCACCGCGGTGATGCTCGACGCGGACGGCTCGAAGTGGTCCCAGTTGCGCTGCCGCAGCTCGCGCTGGCCCTGGTACAGACCGCAGTCGACCAGCACGCGCTCGGTCCGGTGCGTCAGGAGCGTCTTGCTCCCGGTCACGGTGCCGTTGGCGCCCAGGAAGTCGAGGACCGCGTCGGTGGTCATCGGTCAGGCGTACGGACGGCAGGTCACCAGGGTCTGCGCGCCGCTGCCGGCGACGATCCGCAGGACCAGCGAGCCGTGCGGCTGCTCGAGCACGTCCAGCTGCCGCGGCCGCTCCACGAGGTGACGGAGGACGACGCCGGACCCGGCTGCTCGGCCGTCCAGGGCGATGACCACCACGTCGGCGCGATCGTCGAAGTCCAGGGACTCCAGCGGCAGGTCGCGCGCCTCCACCTGGTCGCCGAACCCCTCGTCGAGCACCTCCAGGGTGACGTGCTCGCCGCGTCGCCCCTCGGTGATCTCCTCGAGCAGCGCCCTCCAGGTGCTCCGGTCGCGGGTGAGGGTCTCGGTCATGGCTGCCTCCACTCCCTCGGTGGAGCCCACGGTCGTCCCGGCGCGGAACGGCAGCAAGGGACCTACGTCCCGCACGTCAGTCGGGGGCGAGGTCCCGGCGCGAGAAGAGCAGCACGCCGACAGCAGCGGCAGCCAGACCGATCCCGCACAGCGCCAGCGACGGACCGGCGGTCCAGGGCTCGAGCGGCGGCCGCGGCAGCCAGCGGAACGGTGACAGGTCCAGCACCCGGTCGGGCAGCGAGAGCACCGTGCCGAGGAGCTCCAGGACGTACGCCAGCACGACCAGCGTCACCGGCACCGCCACGGTGAGCCGGGGCACCGCGCCGAAGGCCAGCACGCCGATGCCGGCGAACAGGACGGCGACCGGGAGCGTCACGAGCAGCGGCAGGCTCGCGTCCCACCAGCCGAGGTCCGTGCCGCCGATGCGCGCGCCGAGCCAGATCCCGAGGCAGCCGGCCACCGCCACCACCGCCGCGGCGACGACCGCCAGGACGTACGAGCCGGCCAGCCAGCTCGTGCGTCGCACGGGCCGCACCAGCAGGTGCTCCAGCCGACCCGTCGCCTCCTCGGTGCGCAGCGCGCCGATGCGCCAGGACACGTAGAGGCCGAACACCATGGCGAGCGTGATGGCCATGACGCTGAGGAATCCCTCGGCGGGGTTGCTCACGTCCACGCCGAGCTGCTCGAGGGTCCGTGCGTACTCGGGGTCGCCCTCGATGAGGTCGACCACGGCGCTGACGACGGAACCGAGGACCACGCCGAACAGCGCCACGCCGATCGACCACGCGACCAGCACACCCGTGGTGGTGCGCCAGCCGAAGGCGACCGGCCCGCCGAGCAACCGGAGGCGCGGCGGGCGGTGCTCACGGCCGGCCAGCCGGGCGGAACCGCTGTCGCGCGTGGCGCGCTCGCGCACCGCGAGCGCGCCCAGCAGCACCGGAACGACGACCATCGGGAGCAGCCCGACCCAGCTGTCGTCGCCGAACGGCCGAAGACGGTCGAGCCAGCCCAGCGGAGTGAGGTGCAGCAGCCAGGCGCGGTCGTCGGAGGTGTTGGCGTACATCCGCAGCACGAAGGCCAGGCCGAGCACGCCGAGCGCGACCGACACCGCTCGGCGACGGAGGTCCAGGAGCTGAGCCGCCAGCGCGGCGACGGAGGTGAGGGTGAGGCCGACCCCGCTGAGGCCGGCAGCGAACAGCAGGGAGCCACCGACCGGGAGCCCCTGCGCCACCAGGGAGGTCGCCACCGTCACGCCGAACACCAGGACGACCCCGGCGACGACGGCCAGCTGCGCTGCGAGCAGCCGGACCGGCCGGATCGGTCGGGACAGCACCAGGTCGGCGCGGCCGGTGTCCTCCTCGGCTCGCAGCAGCCGGGTGGTCACGAGAACGGCCCAGACGCTCACCACGACGGCGAGGAACCAGCCGGCGTCCCACGCCACGAACCCGCCGGTCGTCTCGATGGCGTGCGGGACGCCCTGCAGGGCGCGCACCGCGGCGCTGTCCGAGAGCTGCGCGAGCTGGGCACGGGAGGCGTCGTCGGGATAGGCCTGCTCGTAGCTGACGACCTCGACGACGGCGTAGAGCGCGGCGGAGGCGCAGAGGAGCACCGCGCCGCGGCGGACCAGCCGCCAGGGCAACCGCCACGCACCGGTCACGACGGACCCGGATCGGCGTAGTAGCTGAGGAAGACCTCCTCGAGGTCGGCCTCCCGGCTGCGCAGGGAGGTGACGGGCAGCGGTGCGAGCGCAGCGAGCAGCCCGGTGGGGGGCCCGGACACGGTGACCCGCAGACCGCCGCCGTCCAGCGCCGTGGCCGACACGACGCCCGGGACACCGTCGAGGACCGGCACCGGTCCGTCGAGCAGCACGTCGTAGACGGTGGATCCCTTGCGCCGCAGGGCATCCAGCGTCGCG
>JAKFFB010000064.1:0-4613 GCA_036675425.1 Actinomycetales bacterium
GTCGGCAGCCCTCGCCGCTGCCCTGGAGCAGCTCGGCCGGCCGGCGGTGACGCAGTGGACGCGGCTGTCGTACGACCCTGCTCTCGACGCGCTGGCCCGACCGGTGAAGAAGGCCGTCCGCGCGCTGCGGCGTCGGCCCGCGCCGGTGCCCGGAGGCGTCGACCCGTCCCGGGTCGCGACGCCGGAGCAGCGGATCCGGCAGAGCAGCCCCGGCATGACCGCGATCTGGGCCGCCGTGGTCGCCGTCTCCAACGGCCTCGCCCAGCGCCGCAGCACCCGACCGCACCTGTCGGCGGGCCGGATCGTGGTGTGCGACCGCTGGACCCTGGACTCCGGTGTGCACCTGCGCTACCGCTACGGCGAGACGCGCCGCTTCCGGCTCCAGGTCGCGATCATCCGCCTGCTGTCCCCGGCGCCGCTCGTGACCTTCTTCCTCGACATCCCGGCCGAGACGGCCTACGCGCGCAAGGACGACCACTACGACGTCGGACAGCTCGCGCGGCAGGAGCGGCTCTACCAGGAGGAGCACCCGCGCCACGGCGCCGTGCGGCTCGACGGGACCCGCCCGCCGGAGGAGCTGTCGGCGGAGATCCTGCGCGTCGTGCTCGCCGAGGTCGAGCGGCGGCGCTGGTGAGCCCTCGCTCCGGGCTGCTGGCCCCGACCGTGCTGGCCTACCACGCCATCGGCGACGTCGACCCGGCTCGAGACGTGCACAGCCTGTTCACGCCGGTGGACGCCTTCCGCCGTCAGATGCAGCTGCTCGCCCGGACCTGCCGGGTGGTGCCGCTCGCCGAGGTGGTCTCCGGCCGGGCACGAGGCCCTCGTACGGTCGCGCTGACCTTCGACGACGGCTACCGCAGCGTGCTGGAGCACGGCATCCCCGTGCTCGAGCGGCTGGGGCTGCCCGCGACGATGTTCGTGCCCACGGCCTACGTCGGTGACGAGAACCGGTGGAACCCCCCGACGGGGCTGGACCTGTCGATCCTGGACGCCGACGGCCTGCGCGAGCTCGAGCGGCGCGGCATGCAGGTCGAGAGCCACGGGCACGCCCACCTCGACCTGCGCACCGCGAGCGAGGACGCGGTCCGGGAGGACCTGTCCACGTCGCTGGAGCTGCTGTCGGACCTCGTCGGCCGCCGCCCGACCACGCTGGCCTGGCCGTTCCGGACCGGCTCCGCCGCCGCCCAGAGGATCGCCGGGGAGCTGGGCTTCGACGTGGCGTTCTCGATCGACCTGCCCGACGACGGCCGGCTGGCCTGGCCCCGGCCGCAGGTGTCGCCGCCGGACGGCCTGCCGCTGTTCGCGCTGAAGTGCTCCGGTGCCTACCTCGGGCTGCGGCACAGCGCTGCCCTCGATGCGGCGTACCGGCGGGTGGTGAAGCCGCTGGTCCGGCGGCGCTGGACGGCGGAGCAGCAGCCGTGAGGTCCGCGGTGCTCGACCAGCCGGCGGTGCGCCTGGCGCGGGGCGGCCTGCTCGTGACCGGTCTCGTGCTGCTCTCGCTGCTGGCCGGGCTCGCGCTCGGCTGGGTGGGCGGCTTCGCGGGCCCGGCGGTGATGGTCGGACTGCCGCTGGCGATGGTCGTCGGCGCCCTGGTGGTGCGGGACGTGCGCTGGGCGCCGCTGCTCGTGATCGTCGCCCTGCCGGTCGGGCTGGTCCCGCTGCCCGGCGGCCTCGACCTGGTGCAGGGCGTCAGCGTCGTCGTCATCGGGCTGGTCGTGCTGCACGGGATCCTGACCTGGACGGCGCCGCTGAGGTGGGACCGCTCGCTGTGGTGGGGGGCGGTCCTGGTCTTCATCGCGCTGGTCGGCACCGGTCGCGCCCCCGACCTCGCGGTCGCTCTGCGGCAGGACATCGCCCTGATCGTCGGGCTGCTGCTGGTGGCGGCACTGCTCCGCTCGGTCCGCACGCTCGCCGACGTGCGGCGCTGCGTGTGGGCGCTGGTCCTCGTCGGCGCGGTCACCTGCGCGCTCAGCCTGCGCGGACTCGGCGGGCTCGAGGCCGTGGGGGGCGGGCAGGTGGTCAGCGGTCGGCTGCGCGGCACCTTCACCGAGCCCAACCAGTTCGGCACGTTCAGCGCGATGGTGCTGCTGCTGGCCGTCGGCCTGCTGCTCGGGGCTCGGTCCACCCGGGAGCGCTCCCTCGCCATCGGCTGCGGTCTCGCCGCGCTCGCGGCGCTGGGGCTGACCCTGTCGCGAGGCGCGTGGATGGGGACCGCCATCGGCGTCGCGCTGATGCTCGTGGTGCTGCCCTCGGCGCGCCGCTGGCTGCTGGCGGTCGGGCTGCCCGTGGTGCTGGCCGGTGCGACCCTCGCGGCCCTGCAGCCGGACCAGCCTCAGGTGCAGGTGGTCCGCGCCCGGGTCGCGACCGTGAACTCCGTCCAGGACAACCCGTACGACGACCGCCCCTCCATCTGGGCGGAAGGGCGGCGGGAGGTCATCGACAGCCCGTGGCTGGGTCAGGGGCCGGGGCAGTTCCCGGTGGTCTCGGTCCGGTCGGCGTCGGAGTCCGCCAGCGTCGCCGCCGTGCACGCGCACAGCACGCTGCTCACCGTCGCGGCCGAGCTCGGCCTGCCGGCCGCCGCGCTGGTCGTCGCCTTCACCCTGGTCGTCCTGGCCCGCGTCAGGCGCGCGCTGCGCGTGCTGCCCCGGCTGCGCGACCGGGCGCTGCTCGCGGGCGCTGCCGGAGCGCTCGCGGTGGTCGTGGGGCAAGGGATCATCGACTTCGAGCTGCGCAACCCGGTGATCTTCGCGACGGTCACCGTCGTCTTCGCGCTGCTGCTCGTCGTGGTCCGGTCCGCGCCGCCGCAGCCGCGGTGACGCCCTCGGTCCTGCACCTCGCGCAGCCGGTCGACGGCGGGGTGGCGGCGGTGCTGCGGACCGTCGCCCAGGACCAGGCCGCTCGGGGCTGGCAGGTCGTGGTCGGCTGCCCGGCTGGCCCTGGCCTGTCGGAGGACGTGCGGGACCTGGGCCTGCGCTGGGTCGACTGGCCGGCAGCACGGGCGAAGCGCGCGGCCACCCTCTCCCAGGTCGGGGGCCTCGGCGCGACCGTGCGACGGCTCGACCCGCAGGTCGTCCACCTGCACTCCGCCTCGGCGGGCATCACCGGCCGGCTGGCGGTCCGCGGCCGTCGACCCACGATCTACCAGCCGCACGGCTGGACCTGGCAGTCGGAGCAGGGAGCCCTGGCTCGCGCGGCGGTGGGGTGGGAGCGGCTGGCCCAGCGCTGGACCGACGTCCTGGTGTGCGTCAGCCAGGCCGAGCGGGACGCGGGTCGGGCGCACGGCCTGACCGCGCCGATGCGCGTCGTGCCGAACGGCGTCGACCTCGACCGCTTCCGCCCCGCGGACGCCGCCGACCGGGCGGCGGCCCGCGAGCGCCTCGGCCTGCCGGACGGTCCGCTGGCCGTCTGCGTCGGGCGGCTGGACGAGCAGAAGGGGCAGGCCACGCTGGTGCAGGCGTGGCCCGCGGTGCTGCGCGAGCTGCCGTCGGCACGGCTCGCCCTGGTCGGCACCGGTCCGGCAGAGGTGGAGCTGACCGCGGCGGTCGACCGGGAGGGGCTCGGCCGGCGGGTGCTCCTGCCCGGGCCGTCCCCCCGCGTCGCGGACTGGTACGCCGCGGCCGACGTGGTGGCCTTCAGCTCCCGCTACGGCGAAGCGATGGCGCTCACCCCGTTGGAGGCGCAGGCCAGCGGCAGGTCGCTGGTGGCGACGGACGTGGCGGGGGTGCGCGAGGCGCTCGGTGCGGGCGCGGGCGTGCTCGTCCCGGCCGGGGACGCCACGGCGATGGCGGGCGCCCTGGTCTCCAGGCTCGCCGACCCCGCCCTCGCGGCCCGTGAGGGCGCGGCCGGGCGGCAGCACGCCGAGCGCGCGCTGGGTTCGGCTCGGTCCCTCGACCTGCTGGCCGAGCTCACCGCGGAGCTGGCCGGGCGACGCGGCTGAGGTCAGAGCCCCAGGCGGTTCGGCCCGCTGCGGCGGAACACGACACCGCTGCCGGACGTCGTGCCGGTGAGCAGCGAGCGGCGACGGATCTTCGGGCCGACGAACGGCGCCGGGCTCGCCGTGGCCGTGGCCGTCGGCGTCGGGGACGCGGTGGCTGCGGCCGCTGCCGTCGGGCTCGGAGACGGGCTCGGGCTGGTGCCGGCGCTGGCGGGCTCGGTCGTGGCGGTCGGAGTGCCGCCGGTGAGGTACGCCGTGAGCGCCGCGTAGATCGGCTTGGGGGTCAGGTCGTTGCGGAAGATCCCGTAGTTGCTGTTCTGCGCGTTGCTCGCGGCGAAGTCGCGGTCGGTGTACCAGAACATGTGCGTCACGTACGGCATCGTCGACGCCGCCAGCTTCAGCGCCCGCACGGCGTAGTCCGCCTGCTGCGCCTCGGTGACCCCGCGCTCCCAGTTCGACTCGGTGCCGTCGTTCGGGTGCGAGCTCCAGCCGAACTCCGTCGCCCAGATCGGCTTGTGCCCGTCGCCCCACTGGACCATCAGCTCGTGCACCGAGGCCAGGTGCGTGAACCGGTAGCGCGTGCCGTCGTCGGGCGCCTCGGGGTAGAGGTCTGCGACCGCCTGGTACGGGTGCGTCGCCATGGCGTCGAACGAGCCCTTGACGCCGGCGGCGTAGGTCT
>JAKFFB010000213.1:0-22485 GCA_036675425.1 Actinomycetales bacterium
CGAGCCCGACGCTGACGAGACCGCCGACGCGACAGGCGAGCCCGGAACGGTGGCGGCCGGGGAGGACGCCGCCGGTGACCTCGGCGCGACGGGCGTCGGCGATGGCGCCCGGGTCGGCGAGGGCGACGGCGCGGCGGCGGCCCGGTTCCGCGGCGGGGGCGACGACGGCGGGTCACCCGCGCCGAACGCCCAGCCCTCGACGGTGCCCGGCGCGGGGTCGCGGTCAGCGGCGCCGGTGTCGCTGAAGGTCCAGCTGCCGCCGGGCTCGGCGTGCCAGTAGGACCAGTAGGCGTCAGCCGGCGACGTGCGCTGGCACGGGTCGTTAGCGGGCTTGCCGTCGATGCGGCAGACGAAGTAGCCGGGCTGCTGCGCGGCCCGGGTCGGCTCGTGGCCGGCTGCACGGAGGGCCTCGAGCCCGCTGGCCGGATCGCCCGCGGCGCAGTCGGTGTCGGTGCCGCCGCCGAGCGAGGCGAAGTCGACGACGACCGTCACGCCGGCGCCCTCGGCGCAGGCGGCCGCCGCCGCGGGGGTGGCAGGAGCCACCCCCGCAGCGACGAGGATCCCGACGGCGAGCAGCCGCGGACCGGCGCGCATCGACCTAGTAGACGAGCAGGGAGCGCACGTTGCTGGCGCCCGGCGCGTTCTGCAGGTCCTGCCCGGTCCGCACCACGAAGCCGAAGCGGCCGCTGCCGGTGAAGACCCGACGCAGCGTCCAGTCGCCCGTGGTCGCGCTCGCGCGGGTCTGCGCGGTGAGCACGCTGCGGCCGTCGGCGGTGATCCGGTAGAGGCTCACGATCAGGCCACCCGTGCGCGCCGGCAGGCTGTCGCCGCGGAAGGTGTAGTCGCGGGTGCCGTTGCGCACCACCTGCAGCGACAGCGCGGTGCGCACGTTGAGCACGACCGACGCTCCGTCGGCGCACCCGGTCTGCCGGGCGAAGAGCCGCGTGTTGGTCGGCGGGCGCACCGTGAAGGTCGCGCTGCCGTCGTTGCCGATCAGCCCGCTGCGCACCACGGCGTACTCCGTCGACGGACGGCTGTAGGCGAGCAGGTCGACCTGCGTGCCGGACCCACCGCGGACCTGCACGGTGGCCCCGCCCGTGGCGGTGATGGTCGAGACCGGGAGCACGACGGTGGTGGCGATGCACGGCACCGGCTTCAGCGCGACGGCGCGCGCGGCGCCGGCGAAGGTCGCCCCGTCGAGCGCGGGCAGCGCCTGCGCGGTGGCGAACAGGTCGCTGCCGGTCGACGTCCCGGCGCCACGACGGAGGCCGCCGTCGGCGTTCTGCTGGGAGGCGAGCCAGGTCCGGGACGAGGCGATGTCGGAGCCGACCGCGAGCAGGCCGGCCGCGGCGTAGCCGGTCGAGTTGACAGGCACCTCGCCGGGGAAGCTGCCGTCGGCGTTCCGCTGCGCGAGCAGCCAGTCGCGCGCCTGCACCGCGTCCGGGGACGCAGCCAGGTCGAGCGCGGCCAGCGCCTGCAGCACCAGCCCGGTCGCGTCGACCTGGCCGTCGCACGGCTCGCCGGCCTCGGGCTCGTACTCCTGCGGGAAGGAGCCGTCGGCGCACTGCGCCGCGAGCAGGCCCTGGACCAGCGCGTCGGACGGGGTACGTCCGGCGGTGTCGAGCGCGAGCAGCGCGAAGGCGTGGCCGTAGAGGTTGGCGAAGTCGCCGAAGTCGCTGCGGTCCTCGAGCCGCCCCTCGGGCGTGACGAGCGACAGCAGCTGGGCGAGCAGGTCGACGTCCGCGACGTCGGTCGCGTCGAGACCGGCCGCCTCGACGACGAAGGCGAGCTTCGCGGTCGCGCCGGCGTACGCCGCGTCGTCGGCGTCGAACGGCACGCCCTGCGTGTAGGACGCCACCGCGTCGGCGGACGTGACGCTGGTGAGCGCCACCCCGAGGACGTCGTCGTGACCGCCCGCGGCGAGCAGCGCGATCGCGGCGTCGAGGGTGCGGCCGTAGTCGGTGAAGGAGACGGGCGCGTCGTCGGGGCCGGGGAAGCTGCCGACGACGGTGCCGGCGTCGCTGAGCGCGTCGGCGAGCCAGGTCGCCGCAGCGGCCGAGGCCTCGTCGGGCGTCGCGGCGGCGGCGGGTGCGGGCAGCGAGACGAGACCCGCTGCGAGGACGGGAAGGACGACCGGCAGGAGCCGGCGGAGCTGGACGGCAGGCATGGGAGCCCTCTCGGAAGAGCGGTCCGTGACGGGGACCCAGGGCTCCCAGGTCTCCCGGTGCGAACGCCGAGGGCGGACTGGTCGTCCGGGCTCCGCCCCGCGAACCTCGACGGTACGAAGGAGCCGCTCGCCCCCCTCGGGTGTTCCGACTCGCGACCTCTCCCGGAGGAGCAGCCGCACACGGTTGCGGGTCAGTGCCGGGGTCTCACCGGCTTCCCCCGCGGGGAGCGCATTCGGTTGGTGCAGCGCCGAGCGTAGCGCGGGCCATGATCAGCGGGTGGTGCAGATCCCGCCGTCGACCGGTATGACCGCACCCGTCACGTACGACCCCGCTCGGCTGGACAGGAACACCGCGGTGCCGGCCATGTCGTCCGGCCGGCCGATGCGGCCCAGCGGCGAGCTCGCCGCGATGTGGTCGCCGAACGCCTCGAGCGTGGCCGCCATCATCTTCGACTCGAACGGCCCGGGCGCGATCGCGTTGACCGTGACGTGGCGCGGGCCGAGCTCCTTGGCGAGCACCCGGGTCAGCTGGTGCACCGCCGCCTTGCTGGTCGAGTAGGAGTAGGTCGGGAGCTCCGGGACGCGCAGCCCGTCGATGCTGCCGACGTTGATGATCCGCGCCGGGTCGTCCGCCGTACCCGCCGCCGTGAGCATCGGCAGGCACGCGCGGGTCAGGTAGAACGGCGCCTTGAGGTTGAGGTCGACGACCTTGTCCCAGGCCGAGGCCGGGAACTCCTCGAGCGGCGCGCCCCACGTGGCGCCGGCGTTGTTGACCAGGATGTGCAGCTTCTCCTCCCGCTCGGCGACCAGACCGGCGAGCCGCTGGCACTCCTCCTCCGTGGAGACGTCGGCCGGCAGGCTGACGACGGTGCCGTGCGGGCTCAGCTCGGCGACGGCGGCGTCGCCGGCCTCGGCCTTGCGGGAGCTGATGTAGACGGACGCACCGGCGTCCAGCAGGCCGCGGGCGATCATCAGGCCGATGCCACGGGTCCCGCCCGTCACGAGGGCCACCTTGCCGGTCAGGTCGAAGAGCGTCATGACGAGGGACCGTACGCGGTCAGCGCACCACGGTGAAGCGCGTCATCAGCAGCTCGCCGGCCCGGGACGACTCCTCGAGCCGCAGCTCGACGCGACGCGGCAGCAGCGGGTAGCCGGCACCCAGGGTGACCGGCACCAGCGCCAGGATGATCTCGTCGAGCAGCCCGGCGTCGACGAAGCGGCCGACGAGCTCACCGCCGCCGACCAGCCAGACGTTGCGCCCGCCGGCGGCCTCCACCATCCGCCGGTGCACCGTCGTGACGTCGTCGCCCGTGAAGGTCACGCCGGGACGCGGCTCCAGCTCCCGCGAGGTGAACACCCAGCAGGGCAGGTCGTACGGCCAGCGCCCGTCCTCGTGCGCGAGCACCCACTCGTACGTCCGCGACCCCATCGCGAGAGCCCCTGTGCCGGCGATGAACTCGTCGTAGCCGGGAGCCCCCTCCGCGTCCCCGCTGTCCCGCGAAAGCAGCCAGTCGAGGGTCTCCTCCGGCTCGGCGATGAAGCCGTCGAGGCTGCTGGCGACGTAGTACTGCGTGCTCACCGCGTCAGGCGTCCAGGTCCTGCTCGACCAGCGCAGCGATCCTGTCGACCGCCCGCTGGTCCTCGCTGCTGACGGTGACGTGGTCACCGAAGGCTGCGCCGAGCGTCATGATGAACAGCGCCGAGCCGGCGTCCACCGGGTCCCCGCCCGGGGTGGCGAGGGTGACCTCCACGCCGAGCTCTGTCGCCGCGTCGGCGATCAGGCCGGCAGGTCGGGCGTGCAGGCCGATCGACGAGCCGACGACGACGGTCTTGCTGGGCATGGCTTCTCCTTGGCTGTTCAGGCGAGGACGGGAGCGGGGGTGCGGCGGACGGACTTGGCCAGCAGGACGGCGATCCCGCCGACCGCGGTGCCGACGGCGAGGGCGATGAGGAAGCCGACCACGCCGCCGACCGCGAAGGTGACGAAGATGCCGCCGTGCGGCGCGCTCAGCGTGGTGCCCAGCGCCATGATCAGGCCACCGGTCGTGGCCGCGCCGAGCATCACCGACGGGAGGACCCGCAGCGGGTCGGCTGCGGCGAACGGGATCGCGCCCTCGGAGATGAAGGACAGGCCGAGCAGCCAGGCGGCCTTGCCGTTCTCCCGTTCGGCGGAGCTGAACAGCACCGGCCGCAGCGTGGTGGCCAGGGCGAGCGCCAGCGGCGGGACCATGCCCGCGGCCATGACGGCGGCCATGACCTTGAGCGAGGCGGGGTTGTCGACCGACAGGCCCGCGGTGGCGAAGGCGTACGCCGCCTTGTTCACGGGGCCGCCGAGGTCGAAGGCCATCATCAGTCCGAGGATCACGCCGAGCAGCACCGCGCTGGTGCCGGACAGGCTGTTGAGGGCGTCCTGCAGGTTGGTCGTGATCGAGGCGAGCGGTCGGCCGAGCACGAGGAACATCAGCCCGCCGGCGAAGAGGGTCGCCCCGAGCGGGATCACCACGACGGGCATCAGGCCGCGTGCCCAGACCGGGACCCGCAGCCGGCTGATCCAGAGCGCGGCGAAGCCGGCGAGCAGGCCCCCGACGAGACCGCCGATGAAGCCCGCGCCGACGAAGCCGGCGATGGCGCCGACGGTGAAGCCGGGCGCGAGACCTGGCCGGTCCGCGATGGCGTACGCGATGTAGCCGGCGAGCGCCGGCACCAGGAAGCCGAAGGCCAAGGCGCCGAGCTTGAAGAGCACCGCGCCCAGGTAGGTGGACAGGCCCCCCTCGGGGAGGTTGGCCAGCGAGCTCTCCAGCACGACAGCGTCTGCCACGTCGGTGATCTGGTAGCCGCCGAGCAGGAAGCCGAGGGCGATGAGCAGTCCGCCGGCGGCGACGAACGGGATCATGTAGCTCACGCCGGTGAGCAGGATCTGCCGGAGCCGGACGCCCCACGGCAGGTCGACGCTGCCGGTCTCGGTCGCGGCGGCGGCCGTCCCCGCGACCCTCGTCGCGGCCGGGTCGTCGGCGGCGCGGACGGCCTCGGCGACCATCGCGTCGGGCTCGTTGATGGCGCGCTTGACGCCCGAGGCGACGACCGGCTTGCCGGCGAAGCGCTCGCGGTTCTGCACACCGACGTCGGTGGCGAAGATGACCGCTGCGGCACCGGCGATGACAGCCGGCTCGAGCGGCGTGGAGCCGGACGACCCCTGCGTCTCGACGACGACGCGGACGCCGGCCCGCTCACCGGCGGCGACGAGGGAGTCGGCCGCCATGTAGGTGTGCGCGATCCCGGTGGGGCAGGCGGTCACGGCGACGACCGTGCGCTGTGCGGGCGGCGCCGTCGGCGCGGACGCAGGGGCCGGCGGAGCGACCGCGGCGAGGACCAGCTCGACGACCGCGTCGGCGTCGGCGGCCGCGCGCAGGGCGGCGGGGAAGTCGGGCTTGACCAGCGAGCGGGCCAGCGCCGAGAGCAGCTTGAGGTGGTCGCTGCCGCCACCGGCCGGGGCGGCCAGCAGGAAGACCAGGTCGGCGGGGCCGTCCTTGGCGCCGAAGTCGGCGCCGGGAGCGAGGCGTGCAACCGCGAGGGTCGGCACGGTGACGTGCTCGGAGCGGCAGTGCGGGATGGCGAGGCCGCCGGGCAGGCCGGTCGAGGACTGCGCCTCACGAGCCATCGCGTCGGCGTGCAGGCCGGTCGCGTCGGACGCGCGGCCGGAGGCCACGACCCGCTCGGTCAGGGCGCGGACGACCTCGTCGGAGGTCCGGCCGAGATCGGCGTCGAGGACGACGAGCTGGGGAGTGAGCAGGTCGGTCATGACGTGTCCTGTTCGGAGGAGGGCTGGGTCAGGAGCGGTGGGCGGTGAGCACGTGCAGCTGGACGTCGCCGGTGCGGAGGTCGGCGGGCGTCGGCAGGGTGGAGCCGGGGAGGGAGGCGGCAGCGGCGCCGTGCGCCACCGCTGAGCGGAGCCGGTCGGCGGGGTCCGCTCCGGCGAGGTCGGCGATCAGGTAGCCGGCGAGCGCCGAGTCGCCGGCACCCACCGTGCTGAGTCGCCGGATGGCAGGCGGGCAAGCGATCCAGACGCCGTCCCGGGTGGCGAGCACCGCACCCGCGGCGCCGAGGGTGGCGAGCACGGCCTCCACGCCGCGGTCGACCAGTGCCGACGCAGCGGCCGCGGCCGCGTCGACGTCGGCCTCCAGGTCGACGCCGACGACGCCGGCCAGCTCGGCGAGCTCCTCGCCGTTCGGCTTGATCAGCTGCGGCAGGTGGGCGACGTCCTCGGCGAGCGTCGCCAGCAGGGGCGCGCCGGAGGTGTCCACCGCGACCGCGGCACCGCTGGCCCGCAGCCGGCCGACGAGCTCGGCGTACCAGCTCGCCGGGACGCCAGGGGGCAGCGAGCCGGACAGCACCGCCCAGCGCGCGCCGGCGGCCTCGCGCTCGAGGGTGGTCGTGAGGGCGGCGAGCTGGTCGGCGGACAGCGGCAGCCCCGGCTCGTTGACCTTGGTGGTCGTGCCGTCGGGCTCGGCGATCGTCAGGTTCACCCGCAGGCGCCCGGTCACCTCGACAGCGCGGTGCGGGATGCCGAGGTCGCGCAGGGCGATGACGAGCGGGTCGTCGTGCGCCCCGGGCAGCACCGCCACGGCGCTGCGGCCGGCGGAGAGCACCACCCGCGCGACGTTGACGCCCTTGCCGGCCGGGACGCTGGTGGTCGCGACCGCGCGCTGGACCCGGCCCCGCTCGAGCGGTCCGTCGAGGGTGACGGTGCGGTCCAGGCTCGGATTGGCGGTCAGGGTGACGATCACGCGATCACCACCTCGACGTCGGCCTTGCGCAGCGCGCGGGCGTCGCGGTCGGCGATCCCGTCGTCGGTGACCAGCACGTCGACGGCCGCGGTCTCGGCGAAGCGGACCAGGTCGTCGCGACCGAGCTTGGCGGAGTCGGCGAGGACGACGACCCGGCGGGCCGCGCCGACCAGCGCGCGCTTGACCGCGGCCTCGTCGGAGTTCGGTGTCGACAGGCCGCGAGCGGGCGAGAAGGCGTTGGTGCCGACGAAGGCGACGTCGGCGCGGAGCTCGCCGAAGGCCCGCACCGCGTCGGGGCCGACGGCGGCCTGCGTCGTGCCGCGGACCTGGCCGCCGACGACGTGCAGGGTGATGCCGGCGACGCCGGCGAGCCGGGCCGCGATCGGCACCGCGTGGGTGACGACGACGAGCTGGCGGTCCGACGGCAGGAGCAGGGCCAGTCGGCCGGTCGTGGTGCCGGCGTCGAGCAGCACGCTGCCGCCGGCAGGGGGGAGGAAGGCGAGCGCCGCCTTGGCGATGAGGTCCTTCTGGGCTGCGGCCGTGCTGTCGCGATCGCTGAGGCCCGGCTCGACCACGGCGACGACGGAGGTGGACACGGCGCCGCCGTGCACGCGCCGCAGCAGCCCGGCCCGCTCGAGGACGGCCAGGTCGCGGCGGACGGTCTCCGTGGTGACCCCGAAGCTCGCGGCCAGGTCGGTGACGGTGACCCGCCCCTGGCGCGCGACGAGGCCGGCCACCGCCTGGTGCCGCTCCTCCGCGTACATGCCCTGCTCCTGTCCGTTCATGTGGCTTCGTTTGTTGTCTTGTGTTGTTGTACGCCCGAACGTCTTGACGTGTCAAGGGTCACGTCCGTACTGTCCTGGCACGCGCCTGCAACCCCGACGAGCGGAGCCGGTCATGGACAGCGCACGCACCCTGCACGGCACGCCCGTCGTCCCGGGAGTGGGGTACGGCCGGGTCGTCCGGCCCGCGCCCGCCCCGGATCTGCCTGCTGCCCAGGAGGTCTCGGAGGCGGAGCGCCCCGCGGAGGCCGCCCGCTTCACGGCCGCGGCGGAGGCCGTCGCAGCCCGGCTGAGCGCCCGGTCGGCCGCCTCCAGCGGGGTCTCCGCCGAGGTGCTGCAGGCGACCGCCGGCCTGGCGCGGGACCGGGGGCTGCTCGCGACGGTGGCCAAGCGGATCGGATCGGGCACGGACGCGGTGCACGCCACGGCCGCCGCCGTCGACCAGTTCGCCGGCATGTTCCGCTCGATGGGCGGGCTGATGGCCGAGCGGGTCACCGATCTCCACGACATCCGCGACCGCGTCGTCGCCGAGCTCACCGGCCAGCCCGAGCCCGGCGTCCCCGTGCCCGACGAGCCGTCCGTCCTGGTGGCCGACGACCTCGCACCGGCCGACACCGCGGGGCTGGACCCCGCGCTCGTGGTCGGCATCGCGACCCGGCTCGGCGGCCCGACCAGCCACACCGCGATCATCGCCCGTCAGCTCGGGATCCCCTGCGTGGTAGCCGTTCCCGGCGTCGGCGAGCTGCCGGTCGGCGGCTTCGTCCTCGTGGACGGCGCGACCGGCGCGGTCGAGCTGGAGCCCGACCCGGAAGCCGCGCAGGAGGCGGTCACCCGGGCCCGCGAGGAGCGCGCCGTGACGGACCGGTGGACCGGTCCGGGCCGGACCGTCGACGGCACCCGCGTCGAGGTGCTCGCCAACGTGCAGGACGGCGCGGGCGCGCGGGCCGCTGCCGCCGGGGCTGCCGAGGGCGTCGGCCTGTTCCGCACCGAGCTCTGCTTCCTCGGCGCCGACGCCGAGCCGACCGTCGAGCAGCAGGCCGCGATCTACGCCGAGGTGCTCGCGGCGTTCGCCGGGCGCAAGGTGGTCGTGCGCACCCTCGACGCCGGGTCGGACAAGCCGCTCGCCTTCGCCGGGATGCCGGACGAGGCGAACCCCGCGCTGGGTGTGCGCGGACTGCGGATCGCGCTGGACGACCCCGGCATCCTCGAGCGCCAGCTCGACGCGATCGCCCTCGCCGCCGAGCGCACCGGAGCCACGCCGTGGGTGATGGCCCCGATGGTCGCGACCGTCTCCGAGGCGCGCTTCTTCGCCGACCGGGCGCGCGCCCGCGGGCTGGTCCCCGGCGTGATGGTCGAGGTCCCCGCGGCTGCGCTGCTCGCCGAGCGCTTCCTGGACGTCGTCGACTTCGTCTCGATCGGCACCAACGACCTGTCGCAGTACACGATGGCCGCCGACCGGCTCTCCCCCGACCTCGCGGTGCTCACCGACCCCTGGCAGCCCGCGGTGCTCGCCCTCGTCGCCGCGACCGCGCGCGCCGGGATCGCGACCGGCAAGCCGGTGGGCGTGTGCGGCGAGGCGGCGGCGGACCCGCTGCTGGCCTGCGTGCTGGCCGGGCTCGGGGTGACGTCCCTGTCGGCCGCCGCTGCGGCCGTTCCCGCAGTCGGCTCAGCCCTCGGAGCGGTGTCGATCGAGGCCTGCCGGCAGGCGGCCGAGGCAGCGCTGGACGCCGCGGACCCGGCTGCCGGTCGTACGGCCGCGCGGGCGGCGCTCGGCGCGGGCTGACCCGCTACTCGTCGCCGGGCCTGCGCATCAGTGGCTCCATCCAGGCTATGTACACGGTGCGGCCGCTGCTCGCCGGCGCCTGCTCGATCAGGACGCGGCACTCGATCTGCGTGCCGTCGGCGCGGAGCACGGGCAAGGTCAGGTGCACGCCGAGGACCTGGCGCTCGCCGGTCGTGAGGTGCCGGGTGAAGCCTGCGACATGGGCCTCCCGCAGCTCGGGTGGGATGACGGCGACGACTCTGCGCCCCACCAGGTCCTCCACACGCCATCGGAGGGCGTCGGCGAGGCTGCGGCTGACGGCGATGATCCGATTCGCGTCGTCGGCTGCGAGGGCGCCGCGGTCGGAGTCGGCGACCGTTCGCATGTCCCAGCCCGGCAGCTCGGGTTCCGCCCGGTCGCGGACCTCGGTGGTGAAGCGCTCCTGGCTGGTGCCCGGCCACGGTGAGGGCAGGACCCCGGCCTGCTGGGAGATGGCCTGCTCGCACGCCCAGTCGCGCACAGCGACGACCTCCGGCAGGGCGGGCCGGGCCAGCAGCTGCCCCGCGACGGCGAGCCGCTCCGCGGTGTCGAGGACGTCCTGCAGGGCGCCGAAGGCCCGTGCGGCGTCGACCGGGACAGACACCTCCAGGTCCAGCGCGGCGGGAGTGTGCGGCAGCATGTCGCGGTGGCCTTGCGGCAGGCCCCGATGGACCGGCGCCGTGGACGACGCACGCCGGTCGAGCTCGGCGACCAGCTGGCTGGAGATCCACGCACGGGCCCGGTCCGCCAGGGCCATCCGATCCGCGTCGGGGGCGCCGTCCGGGTGCTCAGCGGCCCAGAGCGCGAGTTCGCGCAGGACGGCGTCATGGTGCTCGCGCGAGGCGAGCCAGAGCCTCGGGGGCAGTCCGAGCAGGACGAACCTCTCCGTTCCGCCGCCGGCGTCGTCCGGGTCCATGTCCCAGGCGTCGAGCAGGTGCTGCTCGGCGTCGAAGGGCAAGGCGTCATCCAGCAGGACGAACCACACCGTCTTGCCGTGCGGGCCATGGCTGTCGACGCCGCAGCCGTGGGTGTAGGCGGCGACGAGCTCCAGTCCACGGCCGGTGGTGGCCTGCTCCGTGTAGCCCCGCTGGACCGGGAGCTGCGGGTTCCGATCCGTCACCTCGACCCGCAGGGCCTGTGCGGTGGTCAGCGCCAGGGCGACGTCGAACCCGGTGTGGGCGTGCAGGACCGCGTTGGTCACGACCTCCGACAGCGCCAGCTCCGCCGCTTCGGCCCGTTCCCCCGCGATGCCGTTCTCGACGAGGAAGCCGTTCAGGAAGCGGCGGGCCTCCCGTGCACTCACCGGGGAGGCTCCGAAGGACATCTTGGCGCGCGCGTCCCGGCCCCTCACGGCCCTGTGACCACCGCCACCACGCATGCCCGAAGTGTGCCCTATGCACCTCGGGCACCATCAGCGCGCTGCGCCTGGCCGTGCGCGGCCAGCAAGCCCCGAACGGCGGACGTTTCTGGCGTAGGATCGGCCGGCCGGCGGGGGCCCTCCCCGGCCGTAAGGGGGGACCGACGTGTCTTTGCCGGTGCTCGAGACGGAGAGCGCCCGGATGGAGGCGGTCCGCCGGTACGACGTCCTGGACACGCCCGCCGACGGCTCGTTCGACCGCATCGCCGCGCTCGCCGCGCAGATCTTCCGGGTTCCGATCGGGATCGTCAGCGTCGTCGACACCGACCGGATCTGGTTCAAGGCCCGTCACGGTCTGGATGTCCCGCAGATCGACCGCGAGCCGGGCCTGTGCGCCTCGGCGATCCTGGGGTCCGAGCCGTGGATCGTGAACGACGCGAGAGCCGACCCTCGGACGCTCGCCAACCCGCTGGTCGCCGGCGAGTTCGGCTTGCGCTTCTACGCCGGTGCGCCACTGACCACGCACGACGGCTTCAACCTCGGCACGCTGTGCGTGATCGACCGCGAGCCCCGCGAGGTCTCCGAGGAGGAGACCCGACTTCTCGTTGAGCTCGCGGACGTCGTGGTGGACGAGCTCGAGCTGCGCCGCAACGCGCGCATCGCCATCGCGGACGCGGAAGCCCGGCTGAACGACCTCGAGCACCTGGCACAGGCGCTGCAGGCCAGCCTGCTGCCACCGTCCCTGCCGACGATCTCGCACCTCTCGCTCGGCGCCCGCTACCAGCCGGCCAATCGGTTCGAGGTCGGCGGCGACTTCTACGACCTCTTCCCGATCGACGACGCGGTGTGGGGCGTGGTGATCGGCGACGTGATGGGCAAGGGTCCCCATGCGGCTGCGCGCACGAGCGCTGCGCGGTACACGATCCGCGCCGCCGCGATCCAGGAGGCCCACCCGGCGAGGGTGCTGGAGACCGTGAACCAGACGCTGCTCGCCGATCCGAACGCGGACTCGGAGGCGCCGTTCGTCACCGCACTGTTCGCCCGCGTGGAGGCGGGGCCGGACGGCGCAACCGTGACGTTCGCGAGCGCGGGCCATCCCCTGCCGACTGTTCTGCGGGCACACGGACGGACCGAGGTCGTAGGGAAGCCAGGAACGCTCCTCGGGGTGCTGCCTGCGGTGGATGTGCACGACTCCGCCGTCGATCTCGCGCCCGGCGACACGCTGGTCCTCATCACCGACGGGGTGCACGACTCAGGTCAGCCGGTCCGGCTGCAGCAGGCGGGGCTGGAGAGGGTCCTCGCCGACTGCGACGGGCTGACGACCAGCGAGATCGTGGAGCGGATCCACGCCGCAGTCACCGCGGCCCAGCGTGACGACATCGCCATCCTGGTCCTGACAGCGACGCCAGAGGCCGACCACCTCCGCGGACGGGCCTAGCCGATACAGCCGGCTGGCGGGTTCAGGAGACGTCACCCGACGACCGGCGCAGCTCGGTGAGCACCGACAGCAGCGTCCCCGTGCGCCTGGGGGCGAGGCCGAGCTGCTCGAACACCTCGGCGTTCATCCGCTCAGTCGCCTTGAGCGCCAGCGCGCGGCCGGCGGGTGTCAGCGCGACGAGGATGCCCCGCCCGTCGGAGGGGTTCCGCCGGCGCTCGACCAGACCTGCCGCCTCCAGCCGGTCGACGGCGTTGGTCACGCTGGTCGGGTGCACCTGCAGCCGGGTGCTGGCCTTCGTCACGGGCAGCGCGCCCGTACGGCTGAAGTGCAGCAGCATCAGCAGCTCGTACCGAGCGAACGTCAGCTCCAGCGGCTTGAGCACCTCGTCGACGCGGGCGAGCACGAGCTGCTGCGCGCGCATGATCGAGGTGACCGCGGCCATGCCCTCCGCCGCGTCGGACCAGCCGTGCTCCTCCCAGTGCCGGCGCGCCTCCGCGATCGGGTCGAGGGCCAGTCGCGGCGCGGTCACACGTTCCGCCGGTACTGGCCGCCCACCTCGAAGAACGCCGCGCTGATCTGACCCAGCGAGCAGGAGCGCACCGCGGTCATCAGCGCGTCGAACACGTTGCCGCCGCTCGTCGCCGCCTCCTGCAGCGCCGCGAGCGCGGCCGGCGCCTCGGAGCGGTGCGCCTCGTGGAAGGCATGCAGCCGGGTCAGCTGGGACTCCTTCTCCGCTTCGGTCGCGCGCGCGAGCTCGACGGTCTTCGGCGCCTCGTCCGACTTCGGCGCGAGGAAGGTGTTGACGCCGACGATCGGCAGCGTCCCGTCGTGCTTGCGGTGCTCGTAGAGCATCGACTCGTCCTGGATGCGACCGCGCTGGTAGCCGGTCTCCATCGCGCCGAGGACACCCCCGCGCTCGGCGATGCGGTCGAACTCGCTGAGCACCGCCGCCTCGACCAGGTCGGTGAGCTCGTCGACGACGAAGCTGCCCTGCAGCGGGTTCTCGTTCGCCGACAGGCCCCACTCCTTGTCGATGACCATCTGGATCGCGAGCGCTCGACGCACCGACTCCTCGGTCGGGGTGGTGACCGCCTCGTCGTAGGCGTTGGTGTGCAGGCTGTTGGCGTTGTCGTAGAGCGCGCAGAGCGCCTGCAGCGTGGTGCGGATGTCGTTGAACGCCATCTCCTGCGCGTGCAGCGAGCGACCGGACGTCTGCACGTGGTACTTCAGCTTCTGCGACCGCTCGCTCGCGCCGTACTTCTCCTTCATCGCGACGGCCCAGATGCGGCGCGCGACGCGGCCGAGCACGGTGTACTCCGCGTCCATGCCGTTGCTGAAGAAGAAGGACAGGTTCGGTGCGAAGTCGTCGATCGACATGCCGCGGGCGAGGTACGCCTCGACGTAGGTGAAGCCGTTCGCCAGGGTGAACGCGAGCTGGCTGATCGGGTTCGCGCCGGCCTCGGCGATGTGGTAGCCGCTGATGCTCACGGAGTAGAAGTTCTGCACCCGGTGCTCGACGAACCACTCCTGGATGTCGGCCATGGCGCGCAGCGCGAACTCCGTCGAGAAGATGCAGGTGTTCTGCCCCTGGTCCTCCTTGAGGATGTCGGCCTGCACGGTGCCGCGGACGTTCTGCAGCACCCACTTCCGCACCTCGGCCGGGTCCTCGTCGGGTCGCTTCTCGAGCTCCTGGTCGATCGCGGTGTTGAGGAACATCGCGAGGATCGTCGGCGCCGGACCGTTGATGGTCATCGACACCGACGTCGTCGGCGAGCACAGGTCGAAGCCGCCGTAGAGGACCTTCATGTCGTCGAGCGTCGCGATGGAGACACCGGAGGTGCCGACCTTGCCGTAGATGTCGGGGCGCAGGTCGGGGTCGCGGCCGTAGAGCGTGACCGAGTCGAACGCCGTCGACAGGCGCGTGGCGGGCTGGCCCTCGGAGAGGACCTTGAAGCGGCGGTTCGTGCGGAAGGCGTCCCCCTCGCCGGCGAACATGCGAGCCGGCGCCTCGCCCTGCCGCTTGAACGGGAAGACGCCTGCGGTGAAGGGGAAGTAGCCCGGCAGGTTCTCGCGGCGCAGGAAGCTGACGAGCTCGCCTGCGTCGGACGTACGAGGGAGCGCGACACGGCGGACCCGGTTCCCGGACAGCGTCTCCCGGGTGAGCGGCGTGTGGATCTCCTTGCCGCGCACGGTGTAGACGAGCTCGTCGCCGGAGTACTCCTCGACGCGCGCCGGCCAGGTGTCGAGCAGCGCCTGCACCTCGGGATCGACCTCGTTCCCGGCGATGAGGGCGTCGAGCTCGGCGGTCTCGGCGACGAGAGCTCGTGCCGTCTCCAGGTGCTGGCGACGACGCGCCGCCTCGGCCTGCTCGGAGGTGCGCCGGTGGTAGCCGCGGACGGTGTCGGCGATCTCGGACAGGTAGCGCTCGCGCGCGGCCGGCAGCACGCTGGTCAGGCCGGTCGACGTCTTGGTGGAGACGACCGGGAGCCGCCCGGCGGGGGCGTCGAGGCCGCGCTCGGCGAGCAGCCCGCGCAGGTGCTGGTAGAGCGCGGTGACGCCGTCGTCGGCGAAGCGCGCGGCGCTGGTGCCGAAGACCGGCATGTCCTCCCACGACTGCCCGAAGGCCTCGCGGTTGCGCACCAGCTGCCGGGCGACGTCGCGGCGAGCGTCCTCGGCACCGCGGCGCTCGTACTTGTTGATGGCCACCACGTCCGCGGCGTCCAGCATCCCGATCTTCTCGAGCTGGGACGCGGCGCCGTACTCCGGCGTCATGACGTAGAGCGAGACGTCGCAGTGCTCGGTGATGCTCGCGTCGCCCTGCCCGATGCCGGGCGTCTCGATGACGACCAGGTCGAAGCCGGCTGCCTTGCAGGCGGCGATCGCGTCGTCGAGGTGCTCGGGGACCGGCGTGCCGCTGGTGCGCGTCGCGAAGGAGCGGAAGAAGACCGAGCCGCCGGCGAGGGAGTTCATCCGGATGCGGTCGCCGAGCAGCGCGCCGCCGCCCTTGCGACGGGTCGGGTCGATGGCCAGCACCGCGATGCGGAGCTTGTCCTCCTGGTCGAGCCGCAGCCGGCGGACCAGCTCGTCGGTGAGCGAGCTCTTGCCCGAGCCGCCCGTGCCGGTGATGCCGAGAACGGGGACGGTGCCGGCGCGCTCGCGCACGGCCCCGGCGAGCTCCGGTGAGCGACCTGCCTCGAGCACGGTGAGCGCGCGGGCGAGCGCCGCGGCGTCGCCGGTGAGCACGTCCTCCAGCGCCGGCGGCGTCGCCGCGAGGTCGACGTCGCACGCCTCGACCAGGGTGTTGATCATCCCGGCGAGGCCGAGCCGCTGGCCGTCCTCCGGCGCGAAGATCGTGACGCCACGGCTCTTCAGCAGCGCGATCTCCTCGGGCACGATGACGCCGCCACCGCCGCCGAAGACCTGCACGTGGCCGGCGCCGACCTCGACGAGCCGCTCCTTCAGGTAGGAGAAGTACTCGACGTGACCGCCCTGGTAGGAGCTGACCGCCACACCCTGCACGTCCTCCTGCAGGCAGGCCGTGACGACCTCCTCGACGCTGCGGTCGTGACCCAGGTGCACCACCTCGACGCCCTGGCTCTGCAGCACCCGCCGCATGATGTTGATGGCGGCGTCATGACCGTCGAACAGGCTCGCCGAGGTCACGAACCGGACGGGGTGCACGGGGACGTGCAGGGACATGGGAGCTCCAGGGGATCGGCGCGGCCCCACCAAGGTACCTGGACGTCCAGGTAAAGTACATGGACGTCCAGGGAGTCAGCCGGTGTTGCGCAGCCCGGCCGCGACGCCGCTGACGGTGAGCAGGAGCGCGCGCACGAGGTCGGGCTCCGGGTCCTCCGTCGCCCGCAGCCGCGTCAGCAGCGCCACCTGCAGCGCGCTGAGCGGCGCGAGGTAGGCGTCGCGCACCTCGAGCGTCTGCTTCAGCACCGGGTCGGAGGCGAGCAGCTCGGGCTCCCCCGTCACGGCGAGCAGCTCGGAGAGCGTGAGCTCGTGCTCGGCCACGACGTCGTCGAAGACGTGCCGCAGCGCCTCCGGCACCAGCGCGTCGACGTAGCGCCGCGCGATCCCGAGGTCGGTCTTGGCGAGCGTCATCGACACGTTGCCGAGCAGCGTCCGGAAGAACGGCCAGCCCTGGTGCATCTCGACCAGCGCGTCGCCCATGCCCTGCTCGCGCGCGGCCGCCAGCCCGCTGCCGACGCCGTACCAGCCGGGCACGACCTGCCGAGACTGCGTCCAGCCGAACACCCACGGGATCGCGCGCAGCCCCTCGACGCCGCCGCCGGTGTCGGGACGGCGTGACGGGCGCGAGCCGATCTGCAGGTCGGCCAGCAGGTCCACCGGGGTGGAGGCGAAGAAGTACGCCGCGAGGTCCGGGTCGTCGACCAGTCCGCGGTAGCGCGCGAACGCCGCGTCGGACACGACCTGCATGGCCGCGTCCCACCGCTCGGCCTGCTCGGCGCTGCGCCGCGGCCGGCGGTGCAGCACCGTCGCCTCGAGCGCAGCGGCCAGCGTGAGCTCGAGGTTCTCGCGGGCGAGCACCGGCAGGCTGTACTTGTCCGAGATGACCTCGCCCTGCTCGGTCACCTTCACCGCCCCGTCGAGCGTGCCGTACGGCAGCGCGAGCATCGCCTCGTGGCTCGGTCCGCCGCCGCGCCCCACGGATCCGCCGCGCCCGTGGAAGAAGCGGATCCGTACGCCGTGCTGTGCACCGACGTCTCGCAGTCGCTGCTGCGCGCGGTGGATCTCCCACTGCGACGTCACGATGCCCGCCGACTTGTTGGAGTCGCTGTAGCCGAGCATCACCTCCTGAACGTCGCCGCGCAGCGCGACCAGCCGGCGGTACGGCGCGCACGACAGCAGGTCCGACAGCACCTGCTCGGCGCCGCGCAGCTCGTCGACGGTCTCCAGCAGCGGGACGAAGCCCACCTGCGCGATGTCGGCGTGCAGGTCGACGAGACCCGCCTCGCGGGCGAGCACGACAGCGGCCAGGACGTCGTCGGCGCTGCGCGTCATCGAGATGATGTAGGACTCCACGGCACGCGGACCGAGCAGTGCGATCGCCTCGCGGATGGTGGTGAAGACGGCGAAGACCTTCGCCCCGTCCTCGTCGAGCGGCGGTGGCACGGGGGCCAGCGGTCGCCGACCGTCCAGCTCGCGCGTGAGCACCGCGAGACGGTAGGAGCGCGACAGCTCCGCCCACGGGTGTGACAGCTCGTGCGTGCGGTCGATCAGCTGCCCGAGGGTCGCCTCGTGCGCATCGGCGTGCTCGCGCACGTCCATCGTCGCGAGCAGGCTGCCGAACGCCACGACGGTGCGGATCGCGCGCTCGAGGATCCCTGTCGCGCTGAGCTCGCCGCGATGCTGGAGCAGGGAGTCGCGCATCAGCAGCAGGTCCGCCAGCAGCTCGTCGTCGCGCAGGTAGTCGCGACCCGGCTCGTGCGGCGCGCCGGCCGCGAGCCGGCGTCGGGTGTTCTGCAGCCGTGCGCGGATGCAGGTGGCCATCAGCCGGTAGGGCTCCTCGGCGTTGAGCCGCCGGTAGCGCGGCTCGACCTCCGGCAGCACGTCGAGCGCTTCCTGCAGCGCCGTCACCAGCCCGTCGCTGACGCCGACCCGGCTCGACACCGACAGCTGCACCCGCAGCCGGTCGAGCAGCTCGAGGATCGCGCGCGAGCCGTGGTCGTGCTGGAGCAGCAGGACCTCCCGCGTGACCTCCGGGGTGACGTACGGGTTGCCGTCGCGGTCACCCCCGATCCACGTGCCGAAGCTCAAGGGGCGGGCGTCCACGGGCAGGTCGACGCCGGCGGCGGACAGCTCGTCGCGGAGCGCCTCCACGACATCCGCGACCGCACCCGCGGCGAAGCCCTCGAGGTAGTAGACGCCGTTGCGCGCCTCGTCCTGCGGCGACGGCCGGGTCACCCGCAGGTCGTCGGTCTGCCAGAGCAGCTCGATCGCCTCGCCCAGCCGGCGCTGGGTGCGCGGCTCGTCGTCGTCGAGCAGCTCGGCGATCCGGCGCAGCGACAGCAGGATCGAGCGGCGGGTCGCCTCGGTGGGGTGCGCCGTCAGGACCGGGCGCACGTCGAGCCGCTCGACGCCGGCGCGCAGGTCGTCCGCGGACACGCCCTGCTCGGTGACCCGCTCGAGCGCCTGCCGCAGCCAGCCGCCGGACTCCTTGCGACGGCGCAGCATCCCGCGCGAGCGGTGCACCTGCTCGGTGACGTTCGCGAGGTGGAAGTAGGTCGAGAACGCGCGCACCAGCAGCGCGGCGGTCGCGAGGTCGAGGTCGCGCAGCGGGTCCTCGTCGAGGCCGCCCTCCTGCCGGGCGAGCGCCCGCACCTGCTCCACCAGCTCCAGCAGCTCCGGCCCCTCCTGGCGGACCAGCGTGTCGCCGAGCAGCGTCGTGAGCCGGCGGATGTCGGCGCGCAGCGCGCGGTGGTCGTCGGGGTCGACGACGGCGGGCGGGCCGTCCTGCGGCGCGTTCATGCGCCCACGCTAGGGCCGGTCAGCGCAGCGTCGGCATGAAGCCGTCCCGGCGACGGTGCGTGGTCAGGTACGTCGCGCCGTCCGGACCGGCGAGCAGCTCCCGGCGCGTGCCGGCGGGGAGGACCACGACCGCGGGCGCGGTGACGACGCGCCGCTGCTCGTCTGCGGTCAGCTCGAGCTCGCCCTCCAGGACGGTGACCACGACGTCGAGGACGTTTTCGGCGTGCGCGTCGATGCGGACCCCGGGGGCGAGCCGGACGAGGTTGGCCTGCAGCGAGCTCTCCGTCGACCAGAGCACGGCGCGGTCGGCGGTCGGCCCCTCGCCGACGAGCGCGCGTACGTCCACGACCTCGACGGCCATCAGACCCGTCCGGTGTCGAAGACGACGCAGCAGCTGTCCGGGCAGGGGCGCAGCGACACGGTCACGCGCTCGCTGAGGCCCAGGCCGTCGACCATCCCCTCGGCCAGGGCGAGGTTGACCGGGCACACCTGCTCCGTCCCGGACGGACGCAGGCTGTCGTAGGGGCAGTTGCGCACGACGACCTGCCCGTCGTCCTGGCGAGGCAGGTAGCCGAGGGAGGACAGCAGCTCGGTGAGCCGGCCGAGGCGCGCGGCGACGGACCGAGCCGCACCGGTGCCCCGGGCGAGCTCTGCTCCCCGCCGGCGCGCCGCGCGCTCGGCGCTGGCCTGGGCGGTCTCGCCGCGGCGGTGCTCCGCCAGCCCGTCGAGCAGCACCCCGGCGAGCAGGTCGTAGCGCCGGTCCGGGACGGACGCCGCCACCTCGCGGCCGGTGATCCGGTAGAGCTGCGACGGCCGGCCGCGCACCCCGCGCCGGCGCTGCTCGGGGACGACCTCGACCAGGCCGGCGTCGACGAGCTTGCCGAGGTGGAAGCTGACGAGCGTGCGACCGATGCCCAGGGAGCCCACCAGGTCGGTGACGCTGCTGTCGCCGGTGACCTGCACGTGCTCGAAGACGCGACGACGCTGCCCGTCCGCCAGCACCGCCAGCGCGGCGATGTCCCGCTCCTCCGCCATGCCGCGAGCATAGAGCACTTACGCCAGCAGTTGTTGACGTATCTACGGGCGAGGTATAGAACAACAGTCATTGGTCGATCTACGGGAAGGAGGACGCCATGTGCAAGGAGTGCGGCTGCGAGAGCGGCAAGAAGGACAGCACCGAGGACGAGTAGGGACCTGCCGGGCGGCGCCCCGACCCGTGCCGCCCGGCCCCATCAGAAGGAGAGCAGCGTGACGATCCACCTGCAGCACGACGAGGCGCCATGCGAGGGCGAGATCGTCACGACCGAGGTGGACGGGACGGTCGTCGCGGTCACCCGCGTCGACGGCGCGCTCTACGCCTTCCAGGACGAGTGCACGCACCAGGCGTGCTCGCTGTCCGAGGGCGAGATGGAGGGTCGGCACGTCGTGTGCCCCTGCCACATGGGGACGTTCGACGTGACGACCGGGGCGGTCGTCTCCGGTCCCCCGCCTGCGCCGCTGAAGACCTGGCAGGTCGAGACAGGATGACCGGCGGCGTCGTGGTGGTCGGCGCGGGCCTGGCCGGAGCGACCGCAGCCACCACGCTGCGCGAGCTCGGCTTCGACGGACCGATCACGCTGATCGGGGCGGAGCCTGTCCTGCCCTACGAACGGCCGGGACTCAGCAAGGGCTATCTCGCCGGGAGCACTGACGCCGACGACCTGCGCGTCCACGGGCCGGAGGTCTACGAGCGCTTCGGCATCGACGTGCGGCTCGGAGCCGAGGCCGTCGCCCTCGATGCGGAGGCGCGCCGGGTGTCGCTCGCCGACGGCACGACGCTGTCGTACGACGACGTCGTCATCGCCACGGGCGGCGTCAACCGCCGCCCGCCGCTGCCCGGGATGGAGCGCCGCGGCGTGCACCAGCTGCGGACGATCGCGGAGGCTTCCTCGCTGCGCTCCGCCGCCTCGAGCGCACGGACGGCGGTCATCGTGGGGCAGGGGTTCGTCGGCTGCGAGGTGGCCGCCACCGTGCGCTCCCTCGGGCTCGACGTGACGATGGTCGACCCGCTGCCAGGGCCGCTCTGGTCGCTCGGCGCAGAGCTCAGCGCACGGGTCGCGCAGTGGCACGCCGACGCCGGCGTGCGCCTGCGCAACGACGTCGGCGTCGCGTCGCTGGACGGCGGCCCCGCCGTGACGTCCGTGACGCTGACCGACGGAGCGGTGCTGCCCGCCGACCTCGTCGTGGTCGGCGTCGGGGCGCGGCCCGCGACGGACTGGGTGTCCGGCGTGGAGCTCGTCGACGGCGCCGTGGCGGTCGACGCCGACGGGCGCAGCAGCGCACCGCACGTGTGGGCGATCGGAGACGCGGCTGCGGCCTGGGACGAGCAGACCGGGAGCCACCGGCGCGTGGAGCACTTCGACAGCGCGATCGTGCAGGGGCAACGCGTCGCGCACGCGCTCGTCGGCGCACCGTCGCCCCCCGGCGGCCGGTCCTGGTTCTGGACCGACCAGCACGGCCACACGCTGATGCACGCCGGCGTGCACGGTGCGGACGACGTCGTCGTGTGGCGCGGCGACTCGGTGGTCTTCTGGGTCCGCGACGGGGAGGTCACCGCGGTCGCCGGCATCGACGCGGGCCGCGACTTCCGCCGCGCGATGAAGCTCATCGGCACGCGGCCCGCGACGGCAGACCTGCAGGACGACGCGCTGGACCTGCGGACGGTGCCAGCGGGCTGACGGCCTGGCAGCTGCAGCCTGGATGCCCGCGAGCGGGGGCGCAGGTCGCGCCCCACGCCAGCGCCGTACGAAAGCTGGTCGACCGCGGTGGGCGTCGCCGCCTCCGCGGCCTGCGCCGCGCAGCCTCCGTCGCCCGCGGCGGGAGCGCACCTGCTGTTCCCGCACGCGCCGCATCCAGCACGTCACCGGCCGCGCAGGGCGCCCGCAGTCGAGGATTCTCATGATCACCGGGGACTCGCGCGCCGTGTTCCGCGCGATCATGAGATTCGCGGGTGGCTGTCGGATTCTGCACGTCCCGTGCATGAAAAAGTCTGCTCACAGGGCGATTTCAGGCTTGACATGTCCTCGAACTGATGTTCGAATTGCGCATGCCCTTCGACCGTGCCGAGCAGGAGCCGTCGCGTGACGCTGCTCCGGTCCGGCCGCCGCTGTCGCCGGTCGGCTCGGCGCAGGTCGACTCGCTCGAGTCGGTGCGGGCTGACCTGGTCGCCGACGCGCGGTCCTGGGCGCGGCAGCTGACCGAGATCGCGACGATGGCCTGGCGGGCGCAGCAGGCCGGCGGGTCGGCGCTGGCCGAGCTGCCGATGGAGCTGGCCGGCTCCTGGCACATCAGCCAGCTCACCGCCCAGCGCTGGATCGGCGAGGCCGAGCGGTTCACCGACGCGCTGCCGCTGACCCTGCAGCTGCTCGGTGAGGGCCGGCTGCTCCGGCACCAGGCCGTCACCGTCCGGCAGGAGCTCGACCCGTGCACCCCCGAGATCGCCCGGGCCACCGAAGCCGAGGTGCTGCCCGCCGGCGCCGAGCTGTGCCCGACCGACCTGCGCCGGCAGGTCAAGCGGGTCCGGCTCCGCCTGGAGAGCGAGCAGCTCACCGCCGAGCAGGCCGAGCAGGCCGAGACCGAGAAGGTCGGCCGCCGGCGGACCTGGACCCGCCCGACCGAG
>JAKFFB010000082.1:0-22168 GCA_036675425.1 Actinomycetales bacterium
CGGGCCGCCGGCCGCGCCCGGCGCTCCCGCCGCCGAGCCCGCGGGGGCGACCATGCTGCCGTCGGGGGCCACGGTGCTGCCGTCGGCGAGGACGGTCCCGGGCGGTGCGCCCGCGGCACCCGGGACGCCCACGGCCCCGGGCACCCCGGTGGCCAGGGCGTCGGTCGCGGTCGGCGCCGTCGACGGCGCCACCAGGACGACCAGCAGCTGCACGGCGGCGAGCGCCGCGAGCGGTCCGTACTTGCGAGCAGGCGAGCTGCGGTACACGGGACCTCCGTCGAGCTGAGCGAGCAGATGTCATCAGGCGGGCAGGCACGGCTGGGTGAGGTGTGCGCTGCGTCACAGTTCGCCGGAGTGTGACCGATACCTGCCGTTTCGCGCTAGGGAGGTTGCACGCGCCCTGCAGCAACCGCCTACCCGGCGGCGGTGCCCCGGGAGACGGTCGTACCGCGAACCGTCGCGACCCGCTCGCCGCGGGCGTCGGTGACGTCGGTCCGGCTGAGGATCAGCTCGTTGCGACCGGCGTCCCGGATGTCCTCCACGGTGAGGACGCAGGTCAGCACGTCACCGGCGCGGACCGGCCGGTGCAGCTCGAAGGACTGCTCGCCGTGGACCACGCGCGAGTAGTCGAGGCCGAGGTCCGGGTCCCGGACCGGGCCGCTGTCCGCGAAGCGGAAGTTCAGCACCGTGAGGAAGGTCGGGGGGGCGATCACGTCCGGGTGGCCGAGCGCCCGCGCCGCCTCCGGGTCGGTGTACGCCGGGGAGTCGTCGCCGATCGCCTCCGCGAAGCGGCGGATCGCCTCGCGACCGACCTCGTACGTGGTCGGCGCGGGGTACTGCCGACCGATGACGTCGCGGTTCAGGGGCACGCCGCAGACGCTAGCGAACCGGGCCAGGACGCGACGGAGGCCGGCCCCTCAGGGGACCGGCCTCGACGTGCGGAGCGGAGCGGCTAGCGCGTCTCGCGGTGGTCGGTGTGCTGCCGGCAGGTCGGGCAGAACTTCTTGAGGTCCATGCGGTCCGGGTCGTTGCGCCGGTTCTTCTTGGTGATGTAGTTGCGGTTCTTGCACACCTGGCAGGCCATCGTGATCTTCGGGCGGACGTCGGTGGCGGCCATGCGGGAGTGCCTGCGCTTTCACATCGGGAGACCTGCGGGTACGACCAGACTACCCCGCGCGCGCGCCGGGTCGGGATGTAGCGGTGACCGGACTTGAACCGGTGACACAGCGATTATGAGCCGCTTGCTCTACCAGGCTGAGCTACACCGCCGAGAAGCCGTCTCCCGGGCGGACCCGGGAGGCGGAGCAGAGCCCCCTTACGGAATCGAACCGTAGACCTTCTCCTTACCATGGAGACGCTCTGCCGACTGAGCTAAGGGGGCGGCGAAGCACGCAGAAGACTACACGGTCGCCGCGCGGGCTCCGCGCTGGCCCGGAGGGGTCCGGACGTGGTCCGCTGGGCTCGTGTCCCCGCTCGTGGAGGTCGACTGGCCGCTGGCCGCAGCCCTGGTCCTGCTGGTCGCGGCCGCCATGGCCCTCGCGGTGTACGGCCGGCTCGGCCTGCAGCGCGACGTGCTCGTGGCGGCGGTCCGCGCGGTGCTGCAGCTGGCCGCGATCGCGCTCGTCCTCGCCGCCGTCATCACCTCCCTGTGGCTGAGCCTGCTCTTCGTCGTCTTCATGACCGTGGTGGCCAGCGGCACCGCCGCCCGCAGGCTCGTGCGGTCGCGCTGCGGGTGGTGGAGCGCGCTGCCGGTGGCGGCCTCGTCGCTGCCGGTCGTCGCCCTGCTGGTCGGGCTGCAGGTCGTGCCGCTGAAGGGGGTGGCCGTCGTGCCCGTCGCCGGCATCCTCATCGGCGGCGCCATGACCGGGACCGTGCTGGCCGGCCGGCGCGGCCTCGACGAGCTCGGCCTGCGCCGCGGTGAGGTCGAGGCGGCGATGGCGCTCGGCTTCGTGGACCGGGAGGCCGGCCTGATGGTCAGCCGGCCGGCCGCGGCCGAGGCGATGCTGCCCGGCCTCGACGCGACCCGGACCGTCGGGCTGGTCGCGCTGCCGGGGACCTTCGTGGGGACGCTGCTCGGCGGGGCGAGCCCGGTGCAGGCAGGGGCGGTGCAGCTGCTCGTGCTGGTCGCGCTGCTGGCGGTGCAGGCCTGCGCCGTGGTGCTCACCGTGGAGCTGCTGGCCCGCGGAGTGCTCAGGCGACCGTGAGCTCGGCGTACGCGCCTGGAGAGCAGGAACGGCCCCCGACCTGCTCAGGTCCGGGGGCCGCGTCCCGCGTGTGGCGGGTGAAGGGTTCGAACCTTCGTAGGCTGTGCCGACAGATTTACAGTCTGCTCCCTTTGACCGCTCGGGCAACCCGCCTGATGCGCAGGAGACGATAGCAAGGAGTCCCGCGTGGCTGATCCGTCCTTCGACGTCGTGAGCAAGGTCGACCGGCAGGAGGTCGACAACGCCCTCAACCAGACCGCGAAGGAGGCGGCGACCCGCTACGACTTCAAGGGGACGGGTGCGTCCATCGACTGGTCGGGCGAGTCGATCGTCATCAAGGCCTCGTCCGAGGAGCGCTGCACGGCGCTGCTGGACGTCTTCAAGGAGAAGCTCGTCAAGCGGCAGGTGTCGCTCAAGACGCTGGACGCGGGTGAGCCGCAGCAGTCCGGCAAGGAGTACCGGCTGACCTGCTCGGTCAACGAGGGCATCAGCCAGGAGAACGCCAAGAAGGTCAGCAAGCTGATCCGCGACGAGGGTCCCAAGGGCGTGCAGGCGCAGATCCAGGGAGACCAGCTGCGCGTCTCGGCCAAGAAGAAGGACGACCTGCAGGCGGTCATCGCGCTGCTGAAGGGCGCGGACTTCGACTTCGCCCTGCAGTTCACCAACTACCGCTGATAACCGGCCATCTGCTCGAGGCGGGCGATCCGGTCCGCCATCGGCGGGTGGGTGCTGAACAGCTTGCCGATGCCGCCGCCGCGGAACGGGTTGGCGATCATCAGGCTCGACGTGGGTGCCAGGCTCGGGTCCTCCACCAGCGGCCGCGCGGCGGTGCCGAGCTCGAGCTTGCGCAGCGCGCTGGCCAGGGCGAGCGGGTCGCCGGTGTGCTGCGCGCCGGTCGCGTCGGCCTGGAACTCGCGGCTGCGGCTGATCGCCGCCTGGATCACGCCGGCGGCGAGCGGGCCGAGGATGATGAGCAGCAGGCTGGACAGCACGTTGCCGCCCTCGCGGTCGCGGCCGCCGAAGATCATCGCGAACTGCGCCATGTTGGCCAGGAAGGTGATGACCGTGGCGAGGGCTGCCGCGACGGAGGCGATGAGGATGTCGCGGTTGCCGACGTGCGCCAGCTCGTGGCCGAGCACCCCGCGCAGCTCGCGCTCGTCGAGCAGCTCGAGGATGCCCTCGGTGCAGCAGACGGCGGCGTTCGCGGGGTTGCGGCCGGTGGCGAAGGCGTTCGGCGCGGTGGTCGGGCTGAGGTAGAGCCGCGGCATCGGGATCCGCATGCTCTGCGCGAGCTCGCCCACGACGGCGTACAGCTTGGGGGCCTGCACCTGGCTGACCGGGTAGGCCCGCATGCTCCGCAGCGCCAGCTTGTCGCTGTAGAAGTAGGAGTAGCCGTTGACGCCGAGCGCGATGACGAGCGCGATCATCAGGCCGCCGGACCCGAACTGCGCGCCCACGAAGAGGATCAGGGCCGACATCAGGCCGAGGAGCACGGCCGTCTTCAGCCCGTTGCGGTGCGAGTGCACGGAGTCCCTCCTGGTGGATGTGGCTGCGCCTGCTTCAACGCGGCGTGCGCTGCCGTCGTTCCTGCGACCGCCCCTCGTGACCCTCCCCCGCGAGGTGATCCACGTGAGGTTGGAGGTGGAATCCGGCCGCGGAACCACCCACGACCTCGCGTGGATCACCAGGAGCTGAGGTGACGGTGGTGGTCACGGAGGGGTTCGCTGGGGGTGCGGGTTCAGGGAGTACGGGGGGCGCGTGCAGCGGCGACGGCGTCCAGCCGCTCGGCGGCCACGGCCTCCTCGGAGGGCTCGGCGGCCGGGTCGAGCGGAGGCGGCGGGGGGACCTCCGCGAGCCAGGCCCGGAGGTCGGACCGCTCCTCGACCGGGCGCTCACCCTCGGCCGGCACCAGGGCGGGCGCCCAGAACAGCGCGTCGAACGGGCACACCTCGACGCAGATGCCGCAGTACATGCAGAGCGACCAGTCGATGGCGAACCGGTCGAGCACGTTGGTCACCCGCGGCCGGCCGCCGGGCTTGACGGGCGGGGCCGTCTCGGTGTGCCCCTCCACGACCAGGCACCAGTCCGGGCACTCCCGGGCGCAGAGCATGCAGACGGTGCAGTTCTCCTCGAGCAGCGCGATGGTGCCGCGGCTCCGGGGAGGGGGCTCTGTCACAGCGGGTCTCCTGGGGGGACGGGGGGCGGGGCTCCGGGCGGTGTGATCCGCTTGGCCGGCCGGCCCGGGCGGTCGGCGGGGTCGACGGCGCCGGGCCAGGACGCCTGCCGTGCCGCGAGCACCCGCTCCTTGCGCAGCGGGTGACCCTCGAACCCGTCCGGCAGCAGCAGCGGGGTGAGCCCGGGGTGGCCGTCGAAGGCCAGGCCGAGCATCTCGGCGGCCTCCCGCTCGTGCCACGCGGCACCCGCGAAGACGCCGGTCAGCGACGGCACCCGGGGGTCCTCGCGCGGGCAGCGGGTGCGCAGGTGCACGCCGTGCCGCCGCGCCACCGACCACAGCCGCACGACGACGTCGAAGCCCGCCGGGTGCTCGTCGACGGCGAGCAGCACGTCGAAGTAGGTCCCGTCGAGCTCGGGGTCGTCGCGCACCGCCGTGACCGCCTCCACCCAGCGGTCGCGGTCGACGTCGGCGGTGACGACGCCGTACGACGCGGCGACCGCGGCGTCGGGCAGCACCGCACCGAGGCGGGCCACGAGGTCGGTCACGGGAGCGCGTCCAGCGCGTCGAGCAGCGCCTGCGGCCGGGGCGGGCAGCCCGGGACGTAGAGGTCGACCGGGATCAGCTGGTCGACGCCGGTCGTGACGCAGTAGCTGTCCCAGTACGGCCCGCCGCTGCTGGCGCAGGCGCCGAAGGCGACGACCCGGACCCCGGGCAGCGAGGCGTGCAGCCGCTGCACCAGCGGCGCGAGCTTGGCGGTGACGGTGCCGGACACGACCATCACCTGCACCTCGCGGTCCGGACCGGCGAGCGGCACCGCTCCGTCGGCGTCGAGGGAGGCGACGACCGCCTCGACGGCGCAGCAGGCCAGCCCGACGTTGAGCACGGTCAGGGAGTAGCGCCGCCCCCGGTCGAGGACGAGCGGTGCCGGCGCGGCGGCGGTGAGCGGCACGTCAGCCGGTGCGCGCCAGCACGAAGTCGGTCAGCGACGACAGCGCGGTCCGCACCGGACCCTCGGGCAGGTCGTCGGCGATGGAGCGGGCCTGCTCGACGTACGACGCGAGCCGGTCGTGGGCGACCTGCATCGCCGGGTGAGCGCGCAGCAGGGTGAGCGCCTCGGTCAGCCGCGCGTCGTCGGTGAGGTCGCTCAGCAGCAGCTCGCGCAGCCGCGCGCTCTCCGGGTCGTCGGACGCCAGCACCAGCAGCACCGGCAGGGTGCGGATGCCCTCGCGCAGGTCGGTGCCGGGGGTCTTGCCCGACTGGCCGGACTCCGACAGCACGTCGATGAGGTCGTCCGACAGCTGGAAGGCGGCGCCGAAGACCTCGCCGAAGCGGGCGACGGTCTCCACGTCCGCGGCGGGCGCGCCGGCCATCAGCGCGCCGAGCCGGGCGGAGGTGGCGAGCAGCGACGCGGTCTTGTCGGCGATGACCTGCAGGTGGTGCTCGACGGCGTCCTGCCCGTCGGCGGGGCCGGCTGTCTCGGAGATCTGGCCCTCGACCAGCCGGGCGAAGGTGCGCGACTGGATGCGCGTCGCCTCCGTGCCGAGGCCGGCCGTCAGGTCGGAGGCGCGGGCGAACAGGAAGTCGCCGGTGAGGATCGCGACCGTGTTGGTCCAGCGGGCGTTCGCGGACGGGGCGCCGCGGCGAACGTCGGCCTCGTCCATGACGTCGTCGTGGTAGAGCGTCGCGAGGTGGGTCAGCTCGACCACGACCGCCGCGTCGACCACGCCGGTGGCCGTCGGGTCGCCGAGCCGGGCGGCGAGCAGCGCGAGCAGCGGGCGCACCCGCTTGCCGCCCGCGGCGGCCAGGTGACCGCTCGCGGCGTCGAGCATCGGGTGCGCGCTGCGCACGACCTCGCGCAGCCGGTCCTCGACGACCGCGAGGTCCTCCTGCACGGCGGCGGCCAGCGCGGGGTCGGCAGCCTCGAGGACGGCCCCGCCCTTGATGCCCCCGATGACGGCCATCAGTAGACGAGCGTCGAGGCGCGGGAGGCGAGGTCGAGGACCGGCTGCGGCAGCACGCCGAGGACGACCGTGACGGCGAGGCCGAGCGCGACGGCGCCGGCGGTGTAGCCGCTCGGCACCGAGACCGTCGGGCCGTCCGGCGGCGGCTCGCTGAAGAACATCAGCACGATCACGCGGGCGTAGAAGAACGCCGTCACCGCACTGGCCACGACACCCACGATCACCAGGGCTGCGGCGCCGCCGTCCCACGCCGCGCTGAAGACCGCGAACTTCGCCATGAAGCCGCTGGTGAGCGGGATCCCGGCCATCGACAGCAGGAAGAACGCGAACGTCGCCGCGACCAGCGGGCTCTTGCGGCCGAGGCCGGCCCACTGCGCGAGGTGGGTCGCCTCGCCGCTGCTGTCGCGCACCAGCGTCACCACCGCGAAGGCCGCCAGCGTCGTGAAGCCGTAGGCCAGCAGGTAGAACATCGTGCCGGACAGGCCCTCGGGGTTCAGCGCGACGACGCCCAGCAGGATGAACCCGGTGTGCGCGACCGAGGAGTAGGCCAGCATCCGCTTCACGTCGGTCTGCGTGATGGCGAGCAGCGCGCCGACGACCATCGTGAGGATCGCGATCCCCCACATCATCGGCCGCCAGTCCCACTCGGTGCGGCCGAAGCCGACGTAGAGCACGCGCAGCAGCGCGCCGAACGCGGCGACCTTGGTGCAGGCCGCCATCAGCGCGGTCACCGGGGTCGGCGATCCCTGGTAGACGTCGGGCGTCCAGGCCTGGAACGGCGCGGCGCCGACCTTGAAGAGCAGCCCGACGGCGAGCATCGCGAGACCGAGGAACATCAGCGTCTCGTCGGACTGCACGGTGCCGGTCGCCTCGAAGACGTCGCCGAGGTCGACGCTGCCGGCGTAGCCGTAGAGCAGCGCCACGCCGTAGAGGAAGAACGCGGACGAGAAGGCGCCCAGCAGGAAGTACTTCACCGCGGCCTCCTGCGAGAGCAGGCGGCGACGGCGGGCGAGTCCGGCCATCAGGTAGAGCGGCAGCGAGAGCACCTCGAGCGCGATGAACATCAGCATCAGGTTGTTCGACGCCGGGAACAGCATCATCCCGCCGATGCTGAACATCGCCAGCGGGTAGACCTCGGTCTGCGTCTCGGTCGCCTCGGCGAGCGCGAGGTCCTCGCGCGAGCCGGGCAGCGCCGACGCGCGCGCGACGACCGCGCCGCCGGACGAGTCAAGCGAGCGCTCGCTGATGAGCAGCACGCCGGCCAGCCCGAGGACGACGATCGTGCCCTGCAGGAAGAGCGTGACGCCGTCGACGGCGATCGCGTCGGCGAAGACCAGCTGCGTGGTGCCGGCGAGCGACACGACCGAGACGAGCGCGCCGATCAGCGCGACCGCGGCCACGCCGATCTGCAGCGCGCGCCGCTGCGCGGCCGGCGCGAACGCCTCGATGAGCACGCCGATGACCGCCGCGCCGAAGACGATGAGCATCGGCACGATGGGCCCGTAGACGAGCTCCGGGGACTGGATGTCGGCAGGCATGTCGTCCTCAGCGGGTCGGGGCGGCGGCGGGTTCGCCGTGTCCCTGGGTCGGTTCCGGGTCGGAGACGCCGGCGTCCTGCATGGTCGCGTCCACTGCGGGCGTGATGACGTCCGTCAGCGGCTTCGGGTAGAAGCCGAGGAAGATCATCAACGCGATGAGCGGGGCGACGGCCAGCACCTCGCGGCCGTTCAGGTCGCGGATGCGGTCGCCGACCCCGGCGGGCAGGCGCAGCGGTCCCTGCATCGTCCGCTGGAACATCAGCAGGATGTAGAGCGCGGCGAAGATGACGCCGATGGCAGCGAGCACGGCAGCGACGGGATAGCGGGCGTACGTCCCCAGCAGCACGAGGAACTCGCTCACGAACGTCGACAGCCCTGGCAGCGCCAGGGAGCTGAGCCCCGCGACGAGGAAGACGCCGGCGAGCAGCGGCGCGACGTTGGCGACACCGGAGTAGTCCTCGGTGAGCCGGCTCCGGCCGCGCACGATGAGGAAGCCGATGACCAGGAAGAGGGCGCCGGTCGACAGGCCGTGGTTGACCATGTAGAGCACGGCGCCGGTCTGCGCCTGGCTGGTGAAGGCGAAGACGCCGAGCCCGATGAAGCCGAAGTGCGCGATCGAGGTGTAGGACACCAGGCGCTTGAGGTCGCGCTGCCCCATGGCGAGCAGCGCGCCGTAGAGGATCCCGATGACGCAGAGCACGATGATCCACGGACCGAGGATCCGCGACGCCTCCGGGAACAGCGGGAGGCAGTAGCGCAGGAACCCGAAGGTGCCGACCTTGTCGAGGATGCCGACGAGCAGCACCGCGCCGCCGACGGGCGCCTCGGCACCGGCGTCGGGCAGCCAGGTGTGGAACGGGAAGAGCGGCGCCTTGATGGCGAAGGCGATGAAGAAGCCGAGGAACAGCGCGATCTCGACGCCCGTGCTCATCTCCAGGCCGACCAGCTTCTCGAAGGCGAAGGTGCCCTCACCGGCGTCGTTGGAGACGACGTAGAGGCCGATCACCGCGGCGAGCATGAGGAGCCCGCCGAACAGGCTGTAGAGCAGGAACTTCATCGCGGCGTAGGAGCGGCGCGGGCCGCCGTAGCTGCCGATGATGAAGTACATCGGGATGAGCATCGCCTCGAAGAAGACGTAGAACAGGAAGACGTCGGTCGCCGCGAAGACGCCGATCATCATCGTCTCGAGCACGAGCAGGAGAGCGAAGAACGTCTTGACGCTGCGCCGGCGCGGCGGGTCCGCCGGGGGGGCGGTCGTCAGCGGCGGGTCGAGCACCGCGGTGCCGCCGCCACCCGACGACGACGCCGACGCGGTGGCGGTCTCCGCGGTGGCCGCGACGGCGACCGGCTGGGCCTCGGGATCGGCGTCGTACCAGCTCGCCAGGACGACGACCGGGACGAGCACGGCGATGAGGGCGATGAGGACGAGCGCGATGCCGTCGACGCCGACGGCGTACTGCACGCCGAAGGCGGGGATCCAGTCGTAGGCCTGCACGAACTGGAAGCGGTCGCCGGTCGGCTCGAAGGCCGCGCTCATCACGATCGTGCCGGCGAGCACCACCAGCGAGGTCCCCAGCGCCACCTGCTTGGCGAGCAGGTCACGGCCGCGCGGCAGCAGCGCGACGATCGCGGCGCCGACGAGCGGGATGACGCCGAGGATGGTCAGCCAGGGAGCGTCGGTCATCACGCGATCCTCGTCACGAGCAGGGCGGCGACCACGAGAGCGGCTCCTCCGAAGATGGACAGGGCGTAGGACCGGACGAAGCCGTTCTGCCAGCGGCGCAGCCGGCCGGAGCCGCCGCCGATGCCGGCGGCGAGGCCCGCGACGGCCCCGTCGATCCCGCGGTTGTCGACGAACACCAGCGCCCGGGTGAGGTACTGGCCGGGACGCATCAGCACGCTCTCGTTGAGGGCGTCGAAGTAGAGGTTCTTGCGGGCCGCGGTGGTCAGCGGGCTGACCGCGACAGGGGCGGTCGCCGGGACCGGCTTGCGGGAGTACTGCAGGTAGGCGATGACGACGCCCAGGGCGCTGACCGCGGTGACGATGATCGTCACGACGATCGGCTCGAGCACGTGATCGCTCTTCTCGCTGCCGAGGACAGGGGTGAGGAACGTCTGGAGGTCCGCGACGTGGACGAGCACGAAGCCGCTGATGACCGAGCCGATCGCGAGGACCACCATCGGGCCGGTCATGACGGCGGGCGACTCGTGCGGGTGCACGTCGTCGGCCCAGCGCTTCTCGCCGAAGAACGTCATGATCATCATGCGGGTCATGTAGAAGCCGGTGACGCCGGCGATGACGATCGCGGTGCCGCCCATCAGCCAGCCGGTGAGCCCGCCCTGGTCGAGCGCGTGCTCGATGATGAGGTCCTTCGAGAAGAACCCGGCGAACAGCGGGAAGCCGATGATGGCGAGGTAGCCCGCGGACATGCACGCGAAGGTCAGCGGCATCTCCTTGCGCAGGCCGCCGTAGCGACGCATGTCGACCGAGTCGTTCATGCCGTGCATGACCGAGCCGGCCGAGAGGAACATGCAGGCCTTGAAGAAGCCGTGCGTGAGCAGGTGCAGGATCGCCACCGCGGCCGCACCGGGGATGGCGACGGCGAGGAACATGTAGCCGATCTGGCTGACGGTGGAGTAGGCCAGCACCTTCTTGATGTCGTCGTAGACGCATCCGATCACCGCGCCGATGACGAGCGTGATCGCGCCGATGATGCCGACGACCAGGCGCGCGGTGTCGCTGACCTCGTAGACCGGCAGCGACCGCGCGATGAGGTAGACGCCGGCGGTGACCATGGTCGCCGCGTGGATGAGCGCGGAGACCGGCGTCGGGCCGGCCATCGCGTCGGGCAGCCAGGTGTGCAGCGGGAACTGGCCCGACTTGCCGCAGGCGCCGAGCAGCAGCATCAGGCCGATCGCGGTCGCGACGCCGGCGCTGAGCAGCTCGGCCTGGCTGAAGACGCCGGCGAACGACGTGGTGCCGAGCGCGGCGAACATCAGGAAGATGGCGATGAGCAGGCCGACGTCGCCGACGCGGTTGGCGATGAACGCCTTCTTGGCGGCGGTGGCGTACTCCGGCACGTAGAACCAGAACGAGATGAGCAGGTACGACGCGAGACCCACGCCCTCCCAGCCCAGGAAGAGCGCGAGGTAGCTGTTGCCGAGCACCAGCACGAGCATCGCCGCGACGAAGAGGTTCAGGTAGGCGAAGAACAGCCGGCGGCGCGGGTCGTGCGCCATGTAGCCGAGCGAGTAGACGTGGATGAGGAAGCCGACCCCGGTGATGAGCAGCACGAACGTGGCGCTCAGCGGGTCGAGCAGCAGCCCGAAGTCGATCTGCAGCGCGTTGACCGGCACCCACGACCACAGGTGCTGGTCGGCGGTGCGCTCCTCCAGGCCGAGCAGCGCCGCGAAGGCGACCAGGCCGTAGAGGAAGGAGGCGCCGCAGGCGCCGATGGCGAGGTACGGGCCCCAGCTGTCGGTGCGCTTGCCACCGAGCAGCAGGATCGCCGCACCGGCGAGCGGCAGGGCGATGAGCAGCCACAGCAGCTCGAGCGAGCCGGTGGCGGCGAGGTACTCGCCGGTGGGCAGGGGGGAGGCCGGCGACTCGGAGGCCAGCACGTCGGACAGCACAGGTCTCCTAGTACTTGAGCAGGTTCGCGTCGTCGACCGAGGCCGATCGGCGGCTGCGGAAGATGCTCATGATGATGGCGAGCCCGACGACGACCTCGGCGGCCGCGACCACCATCACGAAGAACGCCATCACCTGGCCGTCGAGCGTGCCGGTGGTGCGACTGAAGGTGACGAGGGTCAGGTTCACCGAGTTGAGCATCAGCTCGACGCTCATGAACACCAGGATGGCGTTGCGGCGCACGAGCACGCCGACGCCGCCGATGGTGAACAGCAGCGCCGCGAGGATCAGGTAGTAGGACTCGTTCACAGCGCCGGCCTGCCGTCCTGGTTGGTCTCGCCGCCGGGCGTGGGCTGCAGCACCGGGCTGACGCTGTCCTTGGACGGCGTGCCGTCGGGGAGCAGCGCCGGGGTCGCCGTCGAGTTGTGGCCGGCGAAGACACCGGGGCCGGGCAGCGGCCACGGGTGGTCGCTGGAGAACCGGCGACGCGCGAGCTCGCGCTGGGACGGCCGCTCGCGGCGGTCCTTGTGCGTGAGCACCATGGCGCCGAGCGCCGCGGTGATGAGCAGCGCGCTGGTGATCTCGAAGGCGAACAGGTAGTCGGTGAACAGCAGCCGGGCGATGCCGACGACGTTCCCCTCCTCGTTCGCCGCGTCGAGGCCGACGGAGGCGACGGTGCCGTCGTCGCCGACGACCGCGGCGCCGACGGTCGACATCAGCAGAGCGGCGAAGCCCAGGCCGACGACCATCGTGAGGGCGCGGTGGCCGCGCAGCGTCTCGATGAGCGAGTCGCTGGAGTCGACGCCGACGAGCATCAGCACGAACAGGAACAGCATGAGGATCGCGCCGGTGTAGACGATCACCTGCACGGCCGCGAGGAACGGCGCGTCCTGCACGGCGTAGAGGCCGGCCAGGCTGAGCATCACCGCGGCGAGGAACAGCGCGGCGTGCACGGCGTTGCGCGAGATCACCATCATGATCGCGGCGATCGCGGCCAGCGGGCCGAGGATCCAGAAGGTCACGGCCTCACCGGTCGACGTCGCGGCGAGCAGCAGGTCGGGCGTCATCGCTCCCCCGCCCCGAGGTAGTAGTCGGCGTCGGTGTCGCCGAGCCGCATCGGGTGCGGCGGCGACTCCATCCCCGGGAGCAGCGGCGCGAGCAGCTCGGTCTTGGTGAAGATGAGGTCCTGCCGGCTGTCGTCGGCGAGCTCGTACTCGTTCGTCATCGTCAGCGACCGGGTCGGGCACGCCTCGATGCACAGCCCGCAGAAGATGCAGCGCAGGTAGTTGATCTGGTACACGGACGCGTAGCGCTCGCCCGGCGAGTAGCGCGCCTCGTCGGTGTTGTCGGCGCCCTCGACGTAGATGGCGTCGGCGGGGCAGGCCCACGCGCAGAGCTCGCAGCCGATGCACTTCTCGAGGCCGTCGGGGTGACGGTTGAGCACGTGCCGCCCGTGGTAGCGCGGCGCCGTCGGGTTGAACTCCTCCGGGTACTGCTCGGTGGTCACCTTCTTGAACATCGTGGCGAAGGTGAGCCCGAACCCGCGTACGGGGTCCAGGAAGCCGGCCATGGGTCAGGCCTCCCTGTCGGTGGTCGGCGGGGTCTCGGCAGGAGCGGCGGGGGCGGCGCCCACGGTCGTGCGCTGCAGGGAGCGGGGCGTCGGCGGGACGACGAGGTCCATCGGCGGGGTCGGGAAGCCGCCCTCGGACCGCGGGGTGAGGTCGGTGCCGGGACCCGTGCGGATGCTGTCGTCCTCGTCCTTCTTGGGTGCGGGGATCAGGTAGAAGACGACGAGCACGACGGCGAAGACGGCGCCGACGCCGAGCAGCAGGGTGCGCCGGTCGTCGACCTCCAGCGTCGCCGTGCGGATCGCCGCGACGAGCAGGATCCAGATCAGGCCGACCGGGACGAGCACCTTCCAGCCGAAGCGCATGAAGGCGTCGTAGCGCATCCGCGGCAGCACGCCGCGCAGCCAGATGAAGAAGAAGATGAACACGATCGTCTTCGACAGGAACCAGACGATCGGGAACCAGCCCTCGCTCATCCAGCTCACCTCGCTGAACGGCCAGATCGGCTGCCAGCCGCCGAGGAACAGCGTGGTCGCGAGCGCCGAGACGGTGACGATGTTGATGTACTCCGCGAGGAAGAACATCGCGAACTTCAGCGAGGTGTACTCGGTGTGGAACCCGCCGACCAGCTCGCTCTCGGCCTCGGGGAGGTCGAACGGCGCGCGGTTGGTCTCACCGGTGATGGCGATGACGTAGATGACGAAGCTGACCGGCAGCGTGAGGATGAACCAGCGGCTCTCCTGCGCGGCGACGATCTCGCTCGTCGACAGCGACCCGGCGTAGAGGAAGACGGCGATCAGCGCGAGCGCCATGGCGATCTCGTACGAGATGACCTGCGCGGCCGACCGCAGCCCGCCGAGCAGCGGGTACGTCGAGCCGCTCGACCAGCCGGCGAGCACGATGCCGTAGACGCCGAGGCTCGCGCAGGCGAGCACCCAGAGGACGCCGATCGGCAGGTCGGTCAGCTGGAGGGCGGTCTGCTCGCCGGCGACCGAGACCTTCGGGCCGAACGGGATGACCGAGAAGGCGAGGAAGGCGGGGACGGCGGACAGCACCGGCGCGAGCAGGTAGACCGGCCGGTCGGCCAGCGCCGGGATGATGTCCTCCTTGAACGCGAGCTTCAGGCCGTCGGCGAGGGACTGGCCCCAGCCGCCGGGCCCGACCCGGTTCGGACCGCTGCGCTGCTGCATCCGCGCGACGACCTTGCGCTCGAAGACGATCGAGAACAGCGTCATGAGGACGAGCAGCACGAAGACGAAGACCGCCTTGGCGACGGTCAGCCAGAACGGCTCGTTGCCGAAGCTGGTCAGCGGCACGAAGCGGTCGTCGCCGTCCTGGGCGAGCACGGTCAGCGCGTTCACGCGATCCCCCCGAGCGAGAGCTGCACGACGGAGCCGGGGACGACCGCGAGGTCGCGGCGCACCGCGGCGTCGGGGGTGCGCATCGGCACCCAGACCACGCGGTCGGGCAGGTCGGCGACGACGAGCGGGAGCGTGACGCTGCCGCGCTCCGACGAGACGGTGACGAGGGTGCCGTCGGTCGCGCCGAGCTCGGCGGCGGTCGCCGCGGACAGGTGCAGCCGCGGCTTCTTGGCGGTGCCGGCGAGGAACGGCTCGCCGTCCTGCAGCGACCCGTCGTCGAGCAGCCAGTGCCAGGAGGCGAGGACGGCCTGGCCGGCCTCGAGCTGCGGTGCGTCGACGGCGTCGTACGACGGCGGGGTCGCCGAGCCCGGAGCCGCCCCGAGGCGGGCGATCTCGGCGCGGGCGGCCGCGACGTCGGGCAGGCCGAGCGGCACGTCGAGCTCGTCGGCGAGCACGTGCAGCACGCGTCCGTCGGTGAGCCCGCCGGTCGCGTCGAGCACCTGCTCGAACGGCCGGGCGCGGCCCTCCCAGTCGAGGTAGGTGCCGGCCTTCTCGACGGCGGCGGCCACGGGCAGCACCACGTCGGCGCGGTCGGTGACCGGGGAGCGGCGCAGCTCGAGGCTGACCAGGAAGGGGACCTTGTCGAGCGCGTCGAGCGCGAGCCACGGGTCGGGGCAGTCGGCCGGGTCGACGGCGCCGACGAGCAGCGCGTCGAGCTCGCCGTCACGGGCGGCGGTGAGGATGCCGTCGAGGTCGCGGCCCTCGCCGGCGGGCAGCTCGCCCCAGACGGCGGCGACGTCCGCGGACTGCGCTGCCGTACGCCCACCGGGCAGCAGGCCGGGCAGCGCGCCGACGTCGACGGCGCCGCGCTCACCTGCACGACGAGGGATCCACGCCAGGCGCGCACCCGTCGCGGCGGCGAGCCGGGAGGCGGCCGACAGCGCGCCGGGGGTCGCGGCCAGTCGCTCGCCGACGAGGATCAGCGCGCCGGGACCGGCCAGCGCCTTCGCGGCGTCGCCCTCGGCGCCGTCGGTCGCGCCGAGCAGCGCGGCGAGGGCAGCCGCCTCGCCACCGGGAGCGGTCTGCAGCAGCGTCGCCGCGGTCTTGACGGCGCCGGGCGAGCGGAACGGCGCGACGGTGAAGACGCGCGTGCCGGTGCGGCGGACGGCCTTGCGCAGGCGGAGGAAGACGATCGGCGACTCCTCCTCCGGCTCGAAGCCGGCGAGCAGGACCGCGCGGGCGCTCTCGATGTCGGCGTAGGTGACGACGCCGTCCTGACCGGCGTAGCGGCCGGCGACGTGCGCGGCGAGGAAGTCCTGCTCCTCGGCGGAGTGCGGGCGGACGCGGGCGTCGACGTCGTTGGTGCCGAGCACGACGCGGGCGAACTTGCTGTAGGCGTAGGCGTCCTCGACGGTCAGCCGGCCACCGGGCAGCACGCCGGCGCCCTTGCCGACCTTGGCGAGCCGCAGGCCCTCGGCGGCGCGGTCGAGCGCCTCGGTCCACGAGGCCGGCCGCAGCGCACCCGTCGCGTAGTCACGGACCAGCGGGCTGGCGATCCGGTCGCCCTGCTGGGAGTAGGTGAAGGCCCAGCGGCCCTTGTCGCAGTTCCACTCCTCGTTGACCTGCGGGTCGTCACCGGCCAGCCGGCGCAGCACCTTGCCGCGGCGGTGGTCGGTGCGCAGCGCGCAGCCGGAGGCGCAGTGCTCGCAGACCATCGGCGAGGAGACCAGGTCGAACGGCCGCGCGCGGAAGCGGTAGGCCGCACCGGTCAGCGCGCCGACCGGGCAGATCTGCACGGTGTTGCCGGAGAAGTAGCTCTCGAACGGCGTGTCGGTGTAGATCGCGACCTGCTGCAGCGCGCCGCGCTCGAACAGCTCGATGAACGGGTCGCCCGCGACCTGCTGGCTGAAGCGGGTGCAGCGGGCGCAGAGCACGCACCGCTCGCGGTCGAGCAGCACCTGGCTGCTGATCGCGATCGGCTTGGGGAAGGTCCGCTTGACGTCGACGAAGCGCGAGTCGGCCGGGCCGTTGCTCATCGTCTGGTTCTGCAGCGGGCACTCGCCGCCCTTGTCGCAGACCGGGCAGTCGAGCGGGTGGTTGATGAGCAGCATCTCGAGGTTGCCGCGCTGGGCCTTCTCGGCGACCGGGCTGGTCAGCTGCGTCTTGACGACCATGCCGTCGGTGACGGTGGTGGTGCAGGAGGCGAGCGGCTTGCGCTGCCCCTCGACCTCGACCAGGCACTGGCGGCAGGCGCCCACCGGGTCCAGCAGCGGGTGGTCGCAGAAGCGCGGCACCTGGATGCCGACCAGCTCGGCGGCACGGATGACGAGGGTGCCCTTGGGCACCTTCACCTCGAAGCCGTCGACGGTGAGGGTGACCAGGTCGCTCGGCACCGGGTCGCCCGTCGAGGGGCTCGTCGTGGACGTGACGGTCACGCGCTCGCTCCGGAGAAGACGGTGCTGGCCACCGGGTCGAACGGGCAGCCCTTGCCGGTGATGTGGGCGATGAACTCGTCGCGGAAGTACTGCACGCCGCTGACGATCGGGCTGGTCGCGCCGTCACCCAGGGCGCAGAACGACCGGCCGAAGATGTTGTCGCAGGTGTCGAGCAGCGTCGCGATGTCCTCCTCGGTGCCGGTGCCGGCCTCGAGGCGCTCGAGGATCTGCACCATCCAGAAGGTGCCCTCGCGGCACGGCGTGCACTTGCCGCAGGACTCGTGCGCGTAGAACTCGGTCCAGCGCAGGATCGCGCGCACCGCACAGGTGGTCTCGTCGAAGCACTGGAGCGCCTTGGTGCCGAGCATCGAGCCGGCGGCGGCGACGCCCTCGTAGTCCAGGGGGACGTCGAGGTGGGCGTCGGTGAGCAGCGGGGTGCTCGACCCGCCCGGCGTCCAGAACTTCAGCGTGTGCCCCTCGCGCATGCCGCCCGACAGGTCGAGCAGCTGGCGGAGCGTGATGCCGAGCGGGGCTTCGTACTGGCCGGGGTTCTTCACGTGACCCGAGAGCGAGTAGAGCGTGTAGCCCTTGCTCTTCTCGGTGCCCATGCTGGAGAACCACTCGGCGCCGCCGAGCACGATGCTCGGGACGCTGGCGATCGACTCGACGTTGTTGACGACGGTCGGGCTCGCGTAGAGGCCGTGCGTCGCCGGGAACGGCGGGCGCAGCCGCGGCTGGCCGCGGTAGCCCTCGAGCGAGTCGAGCAGCGCCGTCTCCTCGCCGCAGATGTAGGCGCCCGAGCCGGCGTGCACGACGACGTCGAGGTCGAAGCCCTTGCCGCCGATGTCCTTGCCGAGATGCCCTGCTGTGTAGGCGTCGGCGACGGCCTGCTGCAGGCGACGGATCACGTGCACGACCTCGCCGCGCACGTAGATGACGGCGAAGCTCGCGCGGATGGCGTACGACGAGATGATCACGCCCTCGACCAGCGCGTGCGGGTTGGCCATCATGAACGGGACGTCCTTGCAGGTGCCCGGCTCGCTCTCGTCGGCGTTGACGACGAGGTAGTGCGGCTTGGCGCCCTGGCCCTCGGGGCCCTGCGGGATGAAGCCCCACTTCATGCCGGTCGGGAAGCCGGCGCCGCCGCGGCCCCGCAGCCCGGAGTCCTTGACCAGCTGGATGAGCGCGTCGGGCTCCATGGCCAGCGCCTTGGGCAGCGCGGTGTAGCCGCCGGCGCGGGTGTAGCCGTCGATGGTGAAGGAGTCGGCGTCGTCCCAGTTGCGGGACAGGACCGGGGTGAAGACCACCGTCACTGCTCCTTGCTCGGGTAGTCAGGAGCCTTGTCGCCGCGCGACTTGGCGAGCTCGAGCCCGGCGAGGGTCGGCGGACCGGCCTGCACGCCCTCGTTGGCGCGCCCGTCGTTGAAGCCGGCCAGCACCCGGGAGGCCTGCTTGAACGTGCACAGGCTGCTCGGTCCCCGGGTGGGCGGCGGCGGGCTGCCGGCGCGGCAGGCGTCGACGAGATCCCTTGCGGAGGAGGGGGTCTGGTTGTCGTAGAACTCCCAGTTGACCATCACCACGGGGGCGTAGTCGCAGGCCGCGTTGCACTCGACGTGCTCGAGGCTGATCGTGCCGTCCTCGGTCGTCTCGTTGTGGCCGATGCCGAGGTGGTCCTTGAGCCCGTCGAGGATCGCGTCGCCGCCGAGGATCGCGCAGAGCGTGTTGGTGCACACGCCCACGTGGTACTCGCCGGCCGGGCGGCGGCGGTACATCGTGTAGAAGGTCGCGACCGCGCCGACCTCGGCCTTGGTCAGGCCGAGCTCCTCCGCGCACATCGCGATGCCGTCGGCGCTGACGTAGCCCTCGACCGACTGGGCGAGGTGCAGCATCGGCAGCAGCGCGGAGCGCGGCTTCGGGTAGCGCGCGATGATCTCGCGCATCTCCGCGCGAGTGGTGTCAGTCAGGCTCATCTACCGGTCCACTCCACCCATGACGGGGTCGATCGAGGCCACAGCGGCGATGGCGTCGGAGAGCATGCCGCCCTCGCACATCGCCGCGGTCGCCTGAAGGTTGGTGAACGATGGGTCGCGCACGTGGACCCGGTGCGGCCGGGTGCCGCCGTCGCTGACGACGTGCACGCCGAGCTCTCCGCGCGGCGCCTCGACAGCGGAGTAGGCCTGGCCGGCCGGGACGCGGAAGCCCTCGGTCACCAGCTTGAAGTGGTGGATGAGCGCTTCCATCGAGGTGCCCATGATCTTGCGCACGTGGTCGAGGGACTGGCCCATGCCGTCGCTGCCGAGCGCGAGCTGCGCCGGCCAGGCGATCTTGGTGTCCTCGACCATGACCGGCCCCGGCTCGAGCTTGTCGAGGGCCTGCTCGACGATCTTGAGGGACTCGTAGAGCTCCTGCTTGCGGACCAGGAAGCGGCCCCAGCAGTCGGCGTCGGTCGTGGTCGCGACGTCGAAGTCGTACTCCTCGTAGCCGGAGTACGGCTCGGTCTTGCGCAGGTCCCACGGCAGGCCGGCGGAGCGCAGGATCGGCCCGGTGACGCCGAGGGCCAGGCAGCCCTGCACGTCGAGGTGGCCGATGCCCTGGGTGCGCGCCTGCCAGATCGGGTTGCCGGTGAGCAGGTCGTCGATGCCCTTGAAGCGCTCGGGGAGGATCTCGAGCAGCTCGCGGATCTTCTCCACCGCGCCGGGCGGCAGGTCCTGCGCGAGGCCGCCCGGGCGGAAGTACGCGTGGTTCATGCGCAGGCCGGTGATCATCTCGAGCACGTCGAGGACCAGCTCGCGCTCGCGGAAGCCGTTGGTCATGGCCGTGAGCGCACCGAGCTCCATGCCGCCGGTCGCGAAAGCCACCAGGTGGCTGCTGATCCGGTTGAGCTCCATGCAGAGCACGCGGATGACCTGCGCGCGACGCGGCACCTCGACACCGAGGAGCTTCTCGACCGCGAGGCAGTAGCCCATCTCGTTGAACAGCGGAGCGACGTAGTCCATCCGCGTCACGAAGGTGACGCCCTGGACCCAGTTGCGGTACTCCATGTTCTTCTCGATGCCGGTGTGCAGGTAGCCGATCACCGTGCGGGCGCTCGTGACGGTCTCGCCCTCGAGCTCCATCACCAGGCGGAGGACGCCGTGCGTCGACGGGTGCTGCGGACCCATGTTGACGACGATGCGCTCGTCGTCGACGCCGGCGCCGAGGACGCTGTCCCAGTCGCCGCCGGTGACGGTGTAGACGGTGCCCTCGGTGGTCTCCCGGGCACCGGCGGAGTACGGGTCGGTGGTGACGTCGTCGACGCTCATGCGTACGACCTCCGCTCGTCCGGGGGCGGGATCTGCGCGCCCTTGTACTCGACCGGGACGCCGCCCAGCGGGTAGTCCTTGCGCTGCGGGTGACCGGCCCAGTCGTCCGGCATGAGGATGCGGGTCAGGCCCGGGTGGCCGTCGAACTGCACGCCGAACATGTCCCACGTCTCGCGCTCGTGGAAGTCGGCGGTCGGGTAGACGTTGCAGACGCTGGCGACGTGCGGGTCCTCGACGCTGACCGCGGTCTCGAGGCGGAGCCGCCGGCGGTAGGTCATCGACATCAGGTGGTAGACGACGTGCAGCCGCTCGGCGGTGTCGGGGAAGTCGACGCCCGAGACGCTCATCAGCATCTCGAAGCGGTGCTGCTCGTCGTCGCGCAGGTGCCGGCAGAGGTCGGCGACCTTGTCCGGACGCACGTGCAGGGTGAGCTCGCCGCGGTCGACGACGACCCGGGTGACGGCGTCGCCGTAGCCCGGGAAGGCCTCCTCGAGAGCGTCCACCGTCTCGTCGAACCAGCCGCCGAGCGGGCGCGGGGTGGAGGCGCCGGCAGGGGCGCGGCGGACCAGGCCGCCGAAGCCGGAGGTGTCGCCGCCGCGGGAAGCGCCGAACATGTCGCTGCCGGCCCTGGCGGGCGCCGCGACGGGCGCGACCGAGCTGCTCTGGGTCGGGTCGGTCACTTCTGACCGCCCCGGATCTCGGTGAAGAAGGCCTCGCGGGAGGCCTTCTTGCCCTCGGGCGAGAAGCGCTTGCTGCTGGCGACGAGCTCGCGCGGGGCGTAGCCGGGGAGCTCGCGACGGCGGCTGTTCACGCCCAGCGGCTCGTCCATGATCTTGTCGTGCAGCTTGAGGATCGCGTCCATGAGCATCTCGGGACGGGGCGGGCAGCCGGGGAGGTACATGTCGACCGGGACGATGTGGTCGACGCCCTGCACGACGGCGTAGTTGTTGAACATGCCGCCGCTGCTGGCGCACACGCCCATGGCGATGACCCACTTGGGCTCGGGCATCTGGTCGTAGATCTGCCGGACGACCGGTGCCATCTTCTGGCTCACCCGACCGGCCACGATCATCAGGTCGGCCTGCCGCGGCGACGCCCGGAAGACCTCCATGCCGAAGCGCGCGAGGTCGTAGCGGCCGGCGCCGGTGGCCATCATCTCGATGGCGCAGCAGGCCAGGCCGAAGGTCGCCGGCCAGAGCGAGCTCTTGCGCGACCAGTTGACGACCTTCTCGACGCTGGTCAGGACGACCCCGCTCGGGATCTTCTCCTCAAGCCCCATGAGCTAGTCCCACTCCAGACCGCCGCGGCGCCAGACGTAGGCGTACGCGACGAAGACGGTGCCGATGAACAGGGCCATCTCGACCAGCCCGAACAGCCCGAGCCGGTCGAACGCGACCGCCCACGGGATGAGGAAGACCATCTCGATGTCGAAGATGATGAAGAGCATCGCGGTCAGGTAGAACTTGACCGGGAAGCGCCCGCCGCCCATGGGCTGGGGGGTCGGCTCGATGCCGCACTCGTACGCGTCGAGCTTGGCCCGGTTGTAGCGCTTCGGGCCGATGAACGCGGCCGCCACGACCGAGACCACGACGAAGCCCGCCGCCAGGACGAACATGACCAGGAGCGGCACGTAGTTGTTCAGCACGTGCGTCCTCCTCCTCGGGTGTCAGCGGGCGGTCGAGCGGGTGGGGGGCGGGTCGCGCCCGCCGGGCAGCCTACGTGCCCGGGCAGTCGCGGGATCGTGCGGGTCAGGCCGCGGGAGCCAGCCGGGACAGGCCGTTGACGACGCGGTCCAGGGCGTCGCCACCGCGCGGGTCGGTGAGGTTCGCGAGCAGCTTCAGGGTCAGCTTCATGAGGGTCGGCCGGGGCAGCCCGTGCCGGGTGGCCAGCGCCATCACCTGCGGGTGGCCGATGAGGTGCACGAAGACCCGGCCGAGCGTGTAGTAGCCGCCGTAGACCGCCTTCATCTGCTGGGGGTAGGCCTCCAGCGCGC
>JAKFFB010000164.1:0-22133 GCA_036675425.1 Actinomycetales bacterium
GGGTCACGATCTAGGCGTAGCGATCGCGTCGCAGGGTCTGGCAGTGGTGTCCCCGCCGGCGGCTCGAGCCGCAGACAACCGCAAGATCACCAAGAACCGCGGCTGGCTACCAGCCCATTAGGGCTAGAGGCGCTCGAGGATGGTGGCGGGGGCCAGGGCGCCACCGGCGCACATGGTGATCAGCGCGAACTGCTTGTCGGTGCGCTCCAGCTCGTGCAGCGCGGTGGTGATGAGCCGGCTGCCGGTCGAGCCGACCGGGTGACCCAGGCCGATCGCGCCGCCGTTGACGTTGATCTTGTCCGGGTCGATGCCGTGCACCTGCTGCATCGACAGCACGACCGACGCGAACGCCTCGTTCACCTCGAAGATGTCGATGTCGCTGACCGACATGCCGGCCTTCTTCAGCACGGCCGCGGTCGCGTCGACCGGACCGTCGAGGTGGAAGTACGGGTCGCTGCCGACGAGCACGCGCGCGACGACCCGGGCGCGCGGGCGGAGACCGGAGGCCTCGGCGCGCTCGCGGCTCATCCAGAGCACCGCCGCCGAGCCGTCGGAGATCTGGCTGCTGTTGCCGGCGGTGTGGATGCCGTCGGGCATGACCGGCTTGAGCTTGGCCAGCCCCTCGAGGGTGGTCTCGCGCAGGCCCTGGTCGCGGTCGACGATGCGGGTCTCGCCGGTGGGCGTGCCGTCCTCGCCGAGGACCGGCGCCTCCATGGAGAAGACCTCGCGGTCGAAGCGGCCCTCGGCCCAGGCTCGCGCGGCGTTCTGCTGCGACCGCAGGCCCAGCCCGTCGACGTCCTCGCGGGTGATGCCGCGCTTGACCGCGATGCGCTCGGCGGCCTCGAACTGGTTGGGCAGGTCGATGTCCCAGTCCTCGTCGCGGCTGCTGCCGGGGCCGTTGTAGACGTTCGCGCCGAGCGGCACCCGGCTCATCGCCTCGACGCCGCAGGCGATGCCCACGTCGATCGCGCCGGAGAGGATCAGTCCCTCGATGAAGTGGTTGGCCTGCTGCGCCGAGCCGCACTGGCAGTCCACCGTCGTCGTGCCGGTGGAGTACGGCAGGCCGGCCGCGAGCCAGGCGTTGCGCGTGACGCTGGAGCCCTGCTCGCCAGCCTGCGTGACGCACCCGCCGACGACCTGCTCGACCTCGGCGGCGTCCAGACCGGAGCGCTTGACGACCTCGATCATCGACGCGCCAAGGAGCTTGGTCGCGTGCAGCCCGGCCAGGTGGCCGTTCCGCTTGCCGATGGGGGTCCTGGTCGCCTCGACGATCACGGCCTCGGGCATGGGTGCCTCCTGGGCGACGGGCGCGCAGAGCGGGCGCCGGGAGCCGCCAAACTAGTACGTGTTCTAGTCCAGTGACAAGGGTGCGCCGCGCCGCAGAACTAGAACAGGTTCTTGACACGGTCCGGCCGGGAGGGTTGTGTGCGTGGTCACAGCCGGTAGCCGCGCGCGCCCCACCGAGGCAGCGCCGGACCGGCCGCACGGACCCACCAGCGACGAGGAGCAGAGCGCCCGATGACCACCGTCGACGAGCCCCGCGCGGACAGCGCGGAGCTGCTCGCCGAGGCGCAGTCCTTCGTCGGCGGACCGCCCGGCGAGACCCGGGTCGGCCGGGACCCGGTCAACCTGCCGATGGTCCACCACTGGTGCCAGGCGCTGGGCGACACGAACCCCGCCTACCTGGATGAGGAGTGGGCCGCCGCCAGCTCCCGCGGCCACCTGATCGCTCCGCCCGGGATGCTCCAGACCTGGACGATGGATGCCCCCCGCGACGTCGCCCCTGGCTCGAACGACGAGGTCATGCAGCGGCTCGACGCCGCGGGCTACACGAGCGTCGTCGCCGTCAACTACGAGCACGAGTACCTGCGGGAGCTCAAGCACGGCGAGCGCGTCAGCGTCCGCTCGATGGCCGAGGACCTCTCGCCGGAGAAGAAGACCGCGCTGGGCGTCGGCGTCTTCACGACCGTCAAGCACGAGTACACGACCGACGACGGCGAGCTGATCGGCATCGGCCGGATGCGGCTGCTGAAGTTCAAGCCCCCGGCGAAGCAGACGGCGCCCGAGATCGGCACCCGCGCGGCGATCGCCATCGGCCGCGACAACGCCTACTTCTGGGAGGGCGTCGACGCCGGCGAGCTGCGCATCCAGAAGTGCGGCGGCTGCGACACCCTGCGCCACCCGCCGCAGCCGATGTGCGACCGCTGCGGCTCGACCGACCAGGGCTTCGTGGTCTCTTCCGGGCGCGGCACCGTCTACAGCCACGTCACCCACCACTACCCGCCGCTGCCGGGCGTCCAGCTGCCGCACACGGTGCTGGTGGTGGAGCTCGAGGAGGGCGTCCGCTTCGTCAGCGAGCTCGCCCCGGGCGAGCAGGCCGTCGAGATCGGCACCCCCGTCCGGGTCGCCTTCGAGCAGCCCCCGGGCGCCACCCGCACCCTCCCGATCTTCAAGGCGGAGAAGTGACGACGTACGCCCCTTCCACCGCCGCGATCGCCGTCGGCGACGAGCTGCCGGAGCTGGTGATCGAGGCCAGCGTGCGCAACATCGTGTCGACCGCGATCGCGACCCGCGACTACCAGGACGTGCACCACGACATCGAGGCCGCGCAGATGCGCGGCTCGAAGACGATCTTCACCAACATCCTCACCAGCAACGGCTACTGCATCCGCTTCGTCACCGACTGGACCGGTCCCGAGGCCGTCGTGAAGCGGGCCAAGATCCGCCTCGGCGTGCCCAACTACGCCGGCGACACGATGACCATGACCGGCAGCGTCAGCGAGGTCGAGCAGGTCGACGAGGGCACGCTCGTCACCGTCGCCGTCCAGGGCGCGAACTCCCTCGGCAACCACGTCACCGGCACCGTCACCGTCCTGCTGCCGAAGGACACGTGATGGCCCGCTCCTTCGCCCGCGAGACCGCGATCGTCGGCATCGGCGCCACCGAGTTCTCCAAGAGCAGCGGCCGGTCCGAGCTCCAGCTGGCTGCGGAAGCCGTACGCCTCGCGGTCGAGGACGCCGGCCTGCAGCCCGGCGAGGTCGACGGCCTCTCCACCTTCACGATGGAGACCAACGCCGAGATCCACGTCGCGCGCAGCGCCGGGCTCGGTGACCTGACGTTCTTCTCCAAGATCGGGTACGGCGGAGGCGCCGCGTGCGCGACGGTCCAGCAGGCCGCCCTCGCCGTGGCGACCGGTGTGGCTGACGTCGTGGTCTGCTACCGCGCCTTCAACGAGCGCAGCGGCCACCGCTTCGGCTCCGGCGCCGCCCGGAGCGAGCCCACCTCCGAGGGCATCGCGATGAGCTGGGTCAGCAGCTTCGGCCTGATGACGCCGGCGAGCTGGGTCGCGATGTTCGCCCGTCGGTACATGCACGAGTACGGCGCGACCAGCGAGGACTTCGGCCGGGTCAGCGTCGCGGACCGCAAGCACGCGGCGACCAACCCGAAGGCGTGGTTCTACGGCAAGCCGATCACCCTCGAGGAGCACCAGGCCTCGCGCTGGATCGTCGACCCGCTGCACCTGCTCGACTGCTGCCAGGAGACCGACGGCGGCCAGGCGATCGTCGTCACGACCACCGAGCGCGCGCGCGACCTGCCGCACCCGCCGGCTGTCGTCGCCGGCGCCGCGCAGGGCTCCAGCAAGGGCCAGGAGTCGATGGTCAGCTACTACCGCGACGACATCGCCGGGCTCCCCGAGATGGGCCTGGTCGCGAAGCAGCTGTGGAAGCAGTCCGGCATCGGCCCGTCCGACGTGCAGACCGCGGTCATCTACGACCACTTCACGCCGTTCGTGCTGCAGCAGCTCGAGGAGTTCGGCTTCTGCGGCCGCGGTGAGGCCAAGGACTTCATTCAGGGCGGCGCCATCGAGCTCGGCGGCCGGCTGCCGCTGAACACCCACGGCGGCCAGCTCGGCGAGGCCTACCTGCACGGCATGAACGGCATCGCCGAGGGCGTCCGCCAGGTCCGCGGCACGTCCGTCAACCAGGTCCCCGACGTCGAGAACGTCCTCGTGACCGCGGGGACCGGCGTCCCCACCAGCGGCCTCGTCCTCTCCACCGATCGCTAGAAGGAGCACATCGTGCGCACTGCGCTGTCCGACGAGTTCGGGCTCGACATCTCGCTGTTCGCGTTCAACTACCAGCCGGACGTCGTGATCGAGGTGTGCAAGGCCGGCGGCCTGGGCGTGCTCGGCGCGGTCCGCTTCACGCCCGCCGAGCTGCGCGAGGCGATCGAGTACGTCGAGGCCAACATCGGCGGCCGCCCGTACGGCGTCGACGTCGTCATGCCGGCCAAGACCCTCGCGGTCGCCGGCATGGAGGTCGACGAGATGCACGACATGCTCGAGAAGATGATCCCGCAGGAGCACAAGGACTTCGTCGAGCGCGTGCTCGACCAGCACGGCGTCCCGAAGCTCCCGGCCGACGCCGAGCAGGGTCGCGACCTGCTCAGCTGGAACGACACCGAGGCGCGCCAGCAGGTCGACATCTCGCTCGAGCGCCCCGACGTCAAGCTCATCGTCAACGCGCTCGGCCCGCCCCCGAAGGACGTCGTCGACGAGGTGCACGCGGCCGGCAAGAAGGTCGCCGCGCTCGTCGGCCGCAAGGACCACGCGCTCAAGCAGGTCGCCAACGACGTGGACATCATCGTCGCCCAGGGCACCGAGGCCGGCGGCCACAGCGGCGACGTCGCGACGATGGTGCTCGTGCCCGAGGTCGTCGACGCGGTCGGCGGTCGTCCCGTGCTCGCCGCGGGCGGCATCGGCAACGGTCGTCAGGTCGCCGCCGCGCTCGCCCTCGGTGCGCAGGGCGTCTGGACCGGCTCGATGTGGCTCAACACCGTCGAGTGCGCCCAGCCCGAGGCGATGTACCGCAAGTTCGCCAACGCGACCTCGAGCGACGCGGTCCGCTCCCGCGCCTACACCGGCAAGCCGGCCCGTCAGCTGCGCACCGCGTGGACCGAGGCGTGGGACGACCCGGCGAACCCCGACCCCCTCGGCATGCCGCTGCAGTACATGCTGTGCGCCGAGGCGCAGGACCGGATCCGGCGCGCCGGCAAGGAAGAGCTCATGGGCACCCCGATCGGCCAGCTCGTCGGATCGTTCGCCGAGGTGCGCACCGTCGCCGAGGTGATCGCCGCCCTCAAGGACGAGTACGCCCGTACCGTCGCCGCCCTGCCCGCCCTCCCCGCGCCTGCCGCGGTCTGACCGACCCGACCACCAGGAGACGCTCATGACCGCACCGACCACTCCGACGGCTGACGGCAAGCCCCGCTGCCCCGTCGACATCGACCTCATCGACGCCGACACCTTCGCCGACGGGCTCCCCCTCGCGCAGTTCGCCACCATGCGCGAGGAGGCGCCGGTCTTCTGGCACGAGCAGAAGGGCAGCTGGGGCGACGGGTTCTGGGTCGTCACCCGGCACAAGGACGTGCAGGAGGTGTCCCGCCTGCCCGAGGTGTTCTCGTCGTACGAACGAGGCGCCCTGCTGCACACCGGTCCCGCCGAGGACGAGGAGCAGTCGCTGCAGATGACGCGGATGCTCATGCTGAACATGGACCCGCCGCAGCACAGCGACTACCGCAACATCGTGCAGCGGGCGTTCACGCCGCGCACCATCCGCAACCTCGAGAGCCGGCTGCAGGAGTTCGCCGACGAGATCGTGGACCGCGCGCTGGCCAAGGGCGAGGGCGACTTCGTCAAGGACGTCGCCGCGGAGCTGCCGCTGCTCGCGATCTGCGAGCTCATCGGCATCCCGGCCGAGGACCGCACCAAGATCTTCGACCTGTCGAACCGGCTCATCGGCTTCGACGACCCGGAGTTCCGCACCAGCCCCGACGACGCGCAGGTCGCGTCGATGGAGATGTACATGTACGCCGACGGCATCGCGGCTGCCCGCCGCGAGTGCCCGGCCGAGGACATCGCCACCAAGCTGCTGCAGGCCGACGTCGAGGGCGGCGCGCTGACGCAGGAGCAGTTCGACGTCTTCTTCCTGCTGCTCTCGGTCGCCGGCAACGAGACCACCCGCAACGCCATCTCGCACGGCATGCAGGCGTTCTTCGACCACCCCGACCAGTGGGAGCTGTTCAAGAAGGAGCGGCCGCTCGACTCGGCCGTCGAGGAGATCATCCGCTGGGCGACGCCGGTCATGCAGTTCCAGCGCACCGCCCTGTCGGACTACGTGCTCGACGGCCAGCAGATCAACAAGGGCGACCGGGTCGCGATCTACTACTCCGCGGCCAACCGCGACGAGACGGCGATCGACGAGCCGGACACCTTCGACATCACCCGCAAGGACAACGAGCACGTCGCCTTCGGCGGCGGCGGTCCGCACTTCTGCCTGGGCGCGAACCTCGCCCGCGCCGAGGTCCGCATCATGTTCGACACCATCGCCAACCGGATGCCCGACATCGCGCCGACGGGGCCGCCCCGGATGCTGCGCTCGATGTTCATCAACGGCATCAAGGAGATACCCGTTCGCTACACGCCCGGAGGCAACCAGTGACGCAGCTGGGGTTCTGGAGGATCGCGGAAGCCGATCCGGAGAAGGTCGTGCTCATCGAGCCCGACCACACCGAGCACACCAACGGCGAGCTGCTCGCCGCCTGCAACGCGGTCGTGCACGGCCTGCGCGCGCTCGGGGTCGGCCACGGCGACGTCGTCGCCATGCACCTGCCGAACGGCGCGGCCTACCTCGAGATCCTGCTCGCGGTGCAGCAGGCCGGCATGTACGTCGTGCCGATCAACTACCACTCGGTCGGACCCGAGATCGCCTACATCGTCAACGACTCCGAGTCGAAGGCGTTCATCACCCACGAGCGCTTCGGCGCCGAGGCTGTCCGCGCCGCGAAGGAGATCTCACTCCCGTCCGAGGCGCTGTTCTCGGTCGGTGACGTCGAGGGCTTCCGGCCGTACGACGAGCTCAAGGCCGGCCAGCCGACCACCCTGCCCGAGGACCGCAAGGCCGGCGGGCTGATGAACTACACCTCCGGCACCACCGGCAAGCCGAAGGGCGTCAAGCGCCCGCTGCCGCCCATCGACCCCGACACGATGGCCGAGATGGGCACCTTCCTGCACATGCTGTTCGGCATCGACAGCTTCGCCGACAACGTGCACATCACCGTCGCGCCGCTCTACCACACGGCGGTCGCGCAGTTCACCCAGGCGGCGATCCACTCCGGCCACAAGGTCGTCCTCATGGACCGCTGGACGCCGGAGGGGACGCTCGAGCGGATCGACCGCTACAAGGTCACCACCAGCCACATGGTGCCGACGATGTTCCACCGGATGCTGCAGCTGCCGGAGGAGGAGCGCGCGAAGCACGACGTCTCCTCGCTGCGCTGCATGATCCACTCGGCGGCGCCGTGCCCGATCCCGACCAAGCACAAGATGCTCGAGTGGTGGGGCCCGGTCGTGTGGGAGTACTACGCGGCGACCGAGGGCGGCGGCACGACCGCCAGCCCGCAGGACTGGCTGAACAAGCCCGGCACCGTCGGCAACGCCTGGCCCGGCAGCGAGATCAAGATCCTCGACGACGAGGGCAACGAGCTGCCCCCCGGCCAGATCGGCACCGTCTGGATGAAGATGGGCGACCGCACCTTCGAGTACCACGGCGACCCGGAGAAGACGAAGAAGAGCTGGAACGAGCAGGGCTTCTTCACCGTCGGCGACGCCGGCGAGATGGACGAGGACGGCTATCTCTTCCTGCGCGACCGCAAGATCGACATGATCATCGCGGGCGGTGTGAACATCTACCCGGCCGAGACCGAGGGCGTGCTGCTGCAGCACCCGAAGGTCGCCGACGCCGCCGTCTTCGGCATCCCGGACGACGACGCGGGCGAGCAGATCAAGGCCACCGTGCAGCTCGCCGAAGGCATCGAGCCGTCGCCCGAGCTCGAGCAGGAGCTCATCTCGTTCTGCATGGACAACCTGGCGAAGTACAAGGTGCCGCGGTCCGTCGACTTCCTGGAGGACTTCCCGCGCACCGCCACCGGGAAGCTGCTCAAGCGCAAGCTCCGCGACCCGTACTGGGCCGGCCGCACGTCCCAGCTGGTCTGAGAGGACACATGACCGACACCGAGGTGCTGAGCGCACCGCACAGCATGGAGTTCCCCTACACCCGGTCCACCGGACCGGTCGTCGGGGCGTTCCTCACCGGCCTCCGGGACCGGAAGGTCCTGGGAGCCAGGGCGAGTGACGGCCGTGTCGTCGTCCCGCCGATGGAGTACGACGCGGTCACCGCGGCTGCCGTGTCCGCCGACGCGCTCGTGCCGGTGGCGGACGAGGGCGTGGTGACCAGCTGGGCCTGGAACCCGACCCCGCGCAACGGCCAGCCCTTCGACCGGCCGTTCGCGTGGGCGCTCGTCCGCCTCGACGGCGCCGACACCGGACTGCTGCACGCGCTGGACGCGCCGCGAGACGCGATCACGACCGGCATGCGGGTCAAGGTCCGCTGGGCCGCCGAGACCGCCGGCGTCATCCAGGACATCGCCTGCTTCGAGCCGACGGGGACGTCATGACAGAGCCAGTGACCGGGATCGTCACGCCGATCCGCCTCGACTACCGCTACACGCCGGGCAAGGCCTCCAGCGACTTCCTCCGCGACATCAAGGAGGGCAAGGTCAGCGGTCGCCGCTGCCCCCGCTGCTCGAAGGTCTACTTCCCGCCGCGGGGCGGCTGCCCGATGTGCGGCATCGAGTTCACCGACACGGTCGAGATCGCCGACACCGGGACCGTCGTGACGTTCGCGGTCGTCAACGTGAACTTCGCCAACCGCGTGATCGACCTGCCGTACGTCTCGGGAGAGGTGCTCTTCGACGGCGCCGACACCGCCACGATGGTGCTCGTCCGGGGCATCGACCCCTACGAGGTCCGGATGGGCATGCGCGTCAAGGCGGTCTGGAAGCCCGAGGCGGAGTGGGACTACACGCTCGCCAACATCGACCACGTCGAGCCGATCGACGAGCCCGACCGCGAGTACGAGACCTTCAAGGAGTACGTGTGAGGGACGTCGCGATCGTCTCGTACGCGCAGCACGCTGCGCGCCGCGAGGACACCCGCAACGAGGTGGAGATCCTGCTGCCGGTCATCCGGGAGGCGCTCGAGCCGACCGGGCTGAAGACCCAGGACATGGGCTTCACCGTCTCCGGCTCCAGCGACTACCTCGCCGGCCAGGCCTTCGCGTTCGTCTCTGCGCTCGACGCGGTCGGCCCGTGGCCGCCCATCGCCGAGTCGCACGTCGAGATGGACGGCGCCTTCGCCCTCTACGAGGCGTGGATCCGCCTGCAGCACGGCGACATCGACACCGCGCTGGTCTACGCCTTCGGCAAGAGCTCGCCCGGTGACCTGCCGCGCGTGCTCTCGCTGCAGCTCGACCCCTACCTGGTCGGGCCGCTCTGGCCGGACGCCGTCTCGATGGCGGCCCTGCAGGCCCGGGCGCTGCTCGACAGCGGCAGCGTCAGCGAGAAGGACCTCGCCCGCGTGGTCTCCCGGAGCCGGCGCAACGCCCAGGGCAACCCCCACGCCCAGCTCTCGGGCGACCTCGACGAGGCGGGCCTGCTCGACGAGCCGCTCTGGGCCGACCCGCTGCGCAAGCACGACTGCCCGCCCGTCAGCGACGGCGCCGCGGTCGTGGTGCTGGCCGCCGGCGACCGCGCCCGCGAGCTCACCGACAACCCGGTCTGGATCCGCGGGATCGACCACCGGATCGAGGTGCAGGCCCTCGGGCAGCGTGACCTCACCACCTCGGCCAGCACCCGGCTGGCCGGCCAGAAGGCCGGCGCCACCGGTGCTTTCGATCTCGCCGAGCTGCACGCGCCGTTCTCGCACCAGGAGCTGATCCTGGCCGAGGCGCTCGGCCTGGACGAGGACACGACCTCGATCAACCCCTCGGGCGGAGCGCTCGCGTCCAACCCGATGATGACCGCCGGCCTGATCCGCATCGGCGAGGCCGCCAAGCGCCTCGCCGCCGGCGAGGGCTCGCGGGCCGTCGCCCACGCGACCAGCGGCCCGTGCCTGCAGCAGAACCTCGTGTGCGTCCTGGAGAGTGACAACAAGTGAGCGGCAACCGCGCAGCAGTCCTCGGCACGGGTCAGACCCACCACGTCGCGAAGCGCGAGGACGTGTCGATCGCGGGCCTGGTCCGCGAGGCGGCCGACCGCGCGCTCGAGGACGCCGGGCTCGAGTGGGGCCAGATCGACGCCGTCGTCATCGGCAAGGCGCCCGACATGTTCGAGGGCGTGATGATGCCGGAGCTCTACCTCGCCGAGGCCCTCGGCGCGCTCGGCAAGCCGATGATCCGCGTGCACACCGCCGGCTCGGTCGGCGGCTCGACCGCCATCGTCGCGACCCACCTCGTGCAGGCGGGCGTGCACGAGCGCGTGCTGACCGTCGCCTTCGAGAAGCAGTCGGAGAGCAACGCCATGTGGGCGCTGTCGATCCGCATCCCCTTCTCGCAGCCGCTCGTCGCCGGCGCCGGCGGCTACTTCGCCCCGATCGTGCGCGGCTACATCCGCAAGTCCGACGCCCCGCTCGACACCGGCGCGAAGGTCGTCCTCAAGGACCGCCTCAACGCGCTGAAGAACCCGTACGCCCACCTGAAGCAGGACGACATCACGCTCGAGTCGATCCTGGAGTCCCCGCTGCTGTGGGACCCGATCCGCTACGCCGAGACGTGCCCGTCCTCCGACGGCGCGGCGGCGATGGTGATCGGCAGCGAGAAGGCCGCCAACGCGAGCAGCCGGCCGGTCGCCTGGATCAACGGCACCGCCGTCCGGTCCGAGCCGACGATGGGCGCCGGTCGCGACCGGGTCAACCCGCACGCCGGCCGCGACTGCGCGAAGGCGGTCTACGCCGAGGCCGGGATCACCGACCCGTACTCCCAGATCGACTGCGCCGAGATCTACGTGCCGTTCAGCTGGTTCGAGCCGATGTGGCTGGAGAACCTCGGCTTCGCCGACGAGGGCACCGGCTGGAAGCTCGTGCAGGACGGCGTGACCGAGCTCGGCGGCGACCTGCCGATCAACATGTCCGGCGGCGTGCTGTCGTCGAACCCGATCGGCGCCTCCGGGATGATCCGCTTCCTCGAGGTCGCCAACCAGGTGCGCGGCACCGCCGGCGACCACCAGGTCGAGGGCGCGCGCACGGCACTCGGCCACGCCTACGGCGGTGGCTCGCAGTTCTTCGCGATGTGGGTCGTGGGCTCCGAGCCCACGGGAGGGACGTCATGACCGGACGGCTGGACGGCAAGGTCGCGCTCATCACGGGCGCGGCGCGGGGGATGGGCGCTGCCGCGGCGCGGCTGTTCGTCGCGGAGGGCGCGTCCGTCGTGCTCGGCGACGTGCTGCCCGACGTGAAGGAGGTCGCGGCCGAGCTCGGCGACGACCGCGCGATCGCGGTGACGCTCGACGTCACCGACGAGGCCGCCTGGCGGGACGCGATCGCCGCCGGCGAGCAGCGCTTCGGCCGGATCGACGTGCTCGTCAACAACGCCGGCGTGCTTCTCATGGACGAGCTCGGCAAGACGACGAACGACGTCTACCGGAAGGTCAACGACGTCAACGCCTTCGGCTGCTTCCTCGGCATGCGCGAGACCGCGCCGGCGCTCGAGCGCGCGGGTGGCGGCGCCATCGTCAACCTGTCCAGCGTCGAGGGTCTCGGCGGCAACCGCTTCCTGGTCGCCTACACCGGCAGCAAGTTCGCGGTGCGCGGCATGACCAAGGCGGCCGCGATCGAGCTGGCGGAGAAGGGGATCCGCGTCAACAGCGTGCACCCCGGCGGCATCGACACCCCGATGGTGCGGCACTTCATCCCGAACGACAAGGACATGGCCTGGATGGGTCGGCAGGTCCCGATGAAGCGCCCGGGGCTGCCCGAGGAGGTCGCGCAGGCGGTGGCGTTCCTCGCCAGCGACGCGGCGTCGTACATCACCGGGGCGGAGCTCGCCGTCGACGGCGGCGCGACCGCCACCTCCGGCTTCAAGCACTAGAGGGAGAGTCTCGTGGAGTTCAACCTGGCCGACATGCTCGAGTCCGTCGTGGACGCGGTCCCGGACCGGGAGGCGCTCTACGCGGAGGGTCGCCGGCTGACCTTCCGGCAGCTCGACGAGCGCGCGAACCAGCTCGCGCACCACCTCGCCGCGCAGGGCATCGGGCACGGCGACCACGTCGGCTGCCACATGATGAACGGCACCGAGTACCTCGAGACGATGCTCGCGCTGTTCAAGATCCGCGCGGTGCCGATCAACGTGAACTTCCGCTACGTCGAGGAGGAGCTGCTCTACCTCTACAACGACGCGAAGCTGAAGGCCGTCGTCTTCGACAGCGAGTTCGCGCACCTCGTCGCCCAGGTCATCGACCGCGTCCCGACGATGACCCACCTGCTGACCGTCGGCCCGACCGAGGGGGTCGCGCTCCCCGAGGGCACGCAGGAGTACGAGCCGGCGCTCGCGGCGCAGAGCACCGGTCGTGAGGGCTTCCCGGAGCGCTCCGGCGACGACCTGTTCATCATCTACACGGGCGGCACGACCGGCATGCCCAAGGGCGTGATGTGGCGCCAGGAGGACCTCTTCTTCGCCGGCATGATGGGCGGCTACCCGGCCGGCGAGCCGATCGCCGACCCGAAGGAGGCCGGCGCCCGCGCCGCGGCGAACAGCCCGCTGGTGTCGTTCCCGGCGCCGCCGCTCATGCACGGCGCCGCCCAGCTCGGCAGCTTCATCAACTTCCTCGGCGGCGGCAAGGTCTGCCTGATCCGCAAGTACACCGGCGACGGTGCGCTGTCGCTCATCGAGCAGGAGAAGATCAACACCTTCACCATCGTCGGCGACGCCATGGCGATCCCGGTCATCCAGGCGCTGGAGGAGAAGTCGTACGACACCTCCTCACTGCTGGTGCTGGCCTCGGCCGGCGCGCTGCTCTCGCAGCCGGTGCGCGACCTCATCAACGCCAAGCTGCCCAACGTCTACATCAACGACAGCTTCGGCTCGACCGAGACCGGCTACAACGGCTCCGCCAAGCCCGGCAGCAAGGCCAGCGACGGCCTGAAGTTCACCGTGCACGAGCGCACCAACGTCTTCGACGACGACCTCAAGCCGGTCGAGTGGGGCTCGGGCAAGGTCGGGCGGGTGGCGCAGAAGGGGCACATCCCGCTGGGCTACTGGGGCGACCCGGAGAAGACCGCGAAGACCTTCGTCGAGATCGACGGCGAGCGCTGGGTCATGCCGGGCGACATGGCGACCGTCGAGGAGGACGGCACCATGCACTTCCTCGGCCGCGGCTCGATCTGCATCAACTCCGGTGGCGAGAAGATCTACCCCGAGGAGGTCGAGGGCGCGCTCAAGAGCCACCCGGCCGTCCTCGACGCGGTCGTCGCCGGCATCCCCGACGAGCGGTGGGGGCAGCGGGTCGCCGCCGTGCTGCAGGTCGTCGAGGGCCATGAGGCCCCGACGCAGCAGGACATCGAGCAGCACCTCGGCTCGCGGATCGCGCGCTACAAGGTGCCGCGCTTCGTGCACGTCGTCGACCTGATGCAGCGCTCGCCGAGCGGCAAGCCGGACTACGGCTGGGCGACGACCGTGCTGACGGAGGCCGCAGGAGCTCCGGCTTGACCGGAGGGTTCCCCTCCACGGTCGGGGAGCTGGTTCGCGCGCGCGCCGACGACCCGCGGCCGGGGCTGCTCTTCGAGGACCGGTCGTGGACGTGGGCCGAGGTCGTCGCGGAGTCCGCGGCGCGCGCCGCGTGGTACGCCGCCGACCGCTCGGCCCGCGGTGCCGACGGCCCCCCGCACGTCGGCGTGCTGCTCGAGAACGTGCCGGAGTTCGCCTTCTGGCTCGGCGCCGCCGGCCTCGGCCGCTTCGTCGTGGTGGGGCTGAACTCCACCCGCCGCGGCGAGGAGCTGGCCGCGGACGTGCGCGCGACCGCCTGCGACCTGGTGCTCACCGATGCGGCGGGCCTGCCGCAGCTCGACGGCCTGGACCTGGGCGGCGCCCGCATCGTCGACGTCGACGCGCAGACCTACCCGGCGGCATCGCTCCCGGACGACGTCGCTGAGCCGACCGACCTGTTCACCCTGGTCTTCACCAGCGGCACGACCGGCACCCCCAAGGCGGTCCGCTGCTCGCAGAGCAAGATCGCGTTCTCCGGGTTCGGGGTCTCCCTGCGGGTCGAGCTCACCGCGGACGACGTCGCGTACTGCTCCATGCCGCTCTTCCACTCCAACGCCGTGATCGCCGGCTGGGCACCGGCTCTCGCCGTCGGCGCCACGCTGGCGCTGCGGCGGCGCTTCAGCGCCTCGCAGTTCCTCCCGGACGTGCGGCGCTTCGGCGCGACGTTCGCCAACTACGTCGGTACGCCGCTGTCGTACGTCCTGGCGCAGCCTCCGCAGCCGGACGACGCCGACAACCCGCTCCGGCGGCTCTTCGGCAACGAGGGCGCTCCCGCGGACCTGGAGCGGTTCGGGAAGCGGTTCGGCTGCACCGTCATGGACGGCTTCGGCTCGAGCGAGGGCGCCATCAGCATCAGCCGCACCCCGGACACCCCGAAGGGGTCGCTCGGCCGCCCCGTCGGCGACGTGCGCGTGTGCGACGCCTCGGGGCAGCAGTGCCCGCCGGCCGTCTTCGACGAGACGGGACGGCTGGTGAACGCCGACGAGGCGGTCGGCGAGCTGGTCGGCTTCGACGGGCCGGGGATGTTCGAGGGCTACTGGGACAGCCCCGAGGAGACGTCGCACCGGCTGCGCGACGGGAAGTACTGGAGCGGCGACCTCGGCTACGCCGACGCCGACGGCTTCCTCTACTTCGCCGGGCGCTCGGCGGACCGGCTGCGGGTGTCGGGTGAGAACTTCCCGGCCGCGCCCGTCGCCCGGCTGCTGACCAGCCACCCGCAGGTCGTCGAGGCCGTCGTCTACGCCGTGCCGGACGCCACCGCGGGTGACCAGGTGATGGCCGCCGTCGTCGCCGCCGACGGCTTCGACCCGGCCGGCTTCGCCCGCTGGGTCGCGTCGCAGCCGGACGCCTCGCCGACCTGGGTCCCGCGCTACCTGCGGGTCGACCCCGACCTGCCGCGCACCGCGACCGGCAAGGTGATCGTCCGGCAGCTGGTCCGCGAGCGCTGGACCGGCGGTGACGTCTGGGTGCGCGACGGCCGCTCGCTGGACCTGCACCCGTTCACGCCTGAGGACGCGGCGGCGCTCGAGAAGGCCTTCGCCGAGTCCGGCCGAGCCCTCCCGGTCTGAGAGCGGCGGACAGTAGAACACGTTCTCATTGGATGGTCGACAACCCTTGACCGGAGTGACGTACACCACGTAGAACGTGTTCTCACGCTTTGTCCCATTGCTCCGCTGGAGGCTCGACCCGTGACCGCTCCCGAGACCGACCGGCTCCGGCTCGACGGCCGCTCCGCCCTCGTCACCGGGGCCGGGCAGGGCCTGGGTCGCGCCGAGGCGCTCGCGCTCGCCGCCGCCGGCGCGAGCGTGGTCGTCAACGACTACGACGCCGGGGCAGCCGCACAGGTCGTCGCGGAGATCGAGAAGGCGGGCGGCACCGCCGTCGCCGCCCCGGGCGACGTGTCGAGGTGGTCGGTCGCCGAGGGCCTGGTGCAGGCGGCCGTCGACAGCTACGGGCAGCTGGACGTGCTGGTCAACAACGCGGGCGTGCTGCGCGACCGGCTCATCTTCAACATCAGCGAGGAGGAGTGGGACACCGTCATCGGCGTCCACCTCAAGGGTCACGCAGGCACCACCCGTTTCGCCACGGCCCACTGGCGCGAGCGCTCCAAGGCCGGCGAGGCGGTCGACGCGCGCGTCATCAACACCTCCAGCGAGGCGTTCCTGTTCGGCTCGCCCGGCCAGCCCAACTACGCCGCCGCCAAGGCCGGCATCACCGCCCTGACCCTGTCCACCGCGCACGCGTGCGGCCGCTTCGGCGTGAAGGCCAACGCGCTGTGCCCCCGCGCCCGCACCGCCATGACCGAGAACGTCTTCGGCGAGGCCCCCGAGGGCGTCGACCCGCTCTCCGCCGACCACGTCGCCCCGCTGGTGGCCTACCTCGCGTCGCCGGCCGCGGCAGCCATCACCGGCCAGGTCTTCGTCGCGTACGGCCCCATGGTCGCGCTGGCGGGCGCTCCCACGGTGGAGAAGCGGTTCGACGCGAGCGGACCGACCTGGACGCTCGAGGACCTCGACGGCGCCCTGGGCAGCTACTTCGCCGACCGCGACCCGGCGGCGGGCTTCACCGCAGCGGAGTTCTACGCGCTGTCGTGATCGAGAAGGGTTGACGGCACCCGTGTCGAAGATCCCTCTCAGCACGTTGTGATCTGTGACACAGCCGCTCCACATCCCAGCAGCGCCAACGGAGACGGAGGACTCGAGCCGTGAGCCAGTTCCTGGCCTTCACGATCATCGGGTTGATCGCCGGTTCGGCCTACGCCGTGGCGGCGAGCGGTCTCGTGCTGACCTACGCGACCAGCAACGTCTTCAACATCGCCCACGGCTCGGTGGGCATGTTCATGGCCTTCGTCTACTGGGAGCTCGCCGTCGACCGCGGCTTCCCGCCGCTGCTGGCGCTGGTCCTCGTCGTCGGGGTGCTCGCGCCGCTGTTCGGCCTGCTCATCGAGCGCTTCATGATGCGCAGGCTCACCGATGCGCCCGTCGCCGTCGCGCTCGTGGTGACCGTGGCCCTGCTCGTCGCCCTCATCGGGGCTGCGCAGGCGCTGTGGCCGCCGGCCGGCCGCAAGGTCGACCCGTACTTCAACGGCAGCGGGCTGCAGGTCGGCGACTACTTCATCACCGCCCAGCAGCTCATCACCTTCGCGGTCGCCGTCGCGGTGGCGGCCGCCCTGTTCGTGCTTCTCAACCGGACCCGCACCGGCACCGCGATGCGCGCGGTCGTCGACAACCGCGAGCTGCTGGCGCTGCACGGCGCTCGCCCCAACCGGCTCTCCGGTCTGTCCTGGGCGATCGGCTGCTCGCTGGCCGCGCTCGCGGGCGTGCTGCTGGTGCCGACGCTGCAGCTCGACTACCTGAACCTCACGCTGCTGGTCATCGCGGCGTACGCCGCCGCCATGGTCGGCCGGCTCAAGAACCTGCCCCGCACCTTCATCGGGGCGCTCGTGCTCGGACTGCTGACGTCGTACGCCCAGTGGGGAGTCGCCTACATCCCCGCCTCGGTGGACCAGACCCTCGGCGGGCTGGTGCAGGGCACCCGCATCGCGCTGCCCACGATCTTCCTGCTCGCCGTGATGCTGATGCTGCCGCAGGACAAGCTGCGCGTCGGCCGGGTCGCGGGCACCAAGATGCCGGCGCTGCCGTCGTGGAGCCGGACCCTCGGCTGGGGCGGGGTGCTCCTGGCCGGCGTCTACGTGCTGACCGGCGCGCTCAGCGACGCCGACAACTCGCGCTTCGGCCAGGCGCTGTGCATCTCGCTCATCATGCTGTCGCTGGTGCTGCTGGTCGGCTACGGCGGCGACGTCTCGCTCTGCCAGATGAGCTTCGTGGGCGTCGGCGGCCTGGTCGTCGGCGGCAAGCTGCTGCCGTTCGTCGACCCGGGCATCACCGTGTGGTCGATCGTCATGGCCTTCGTCGCGACGGCGCTGCTGGGGGTCCTCGTGGCCGTCCCGGCACTGCGGCTGCGCGGGCTCTACCTCGGCCTCGCCACCCTCGCCGTCGCCAGCGCGCTCGACTCGATGCTCTTCCAGACCAAGTTCGGCTTCGGCGCCGGCGGCGGCTCGCTCACCCTCGAGCGCGGCAGCCTGCTCGGCATCGACCTGACCGGCGAGCGCGCGATGGCGATGTCGGTGGCGGTCGCCTTCGTGCTGATGGGCTTCCTGGTGCTGGGCGTGCGCCGCAGCCGGTACGGCCGCATCCTGCTCGCCGCGCGCGACAGCGAGGCGGCCTGCGCGACGCTCGGCTACAACACCCGCGCCGTGCGCGTCGCGGTCTTCGCCATCAGCGCCGGACTCGCTGGTGTCGCCGGCGTCTTCTACACCGGCATGCGCGTGTCGATCAGCACCGCCGACTTCATGTTCTTCCAGAGCCTGCCGCTGCTGCTGTTCGCCGTGGTCGGCGGCGTCACCACGGTGACCGGCGTGCTCATCGGCGGGCTGGCGTACGGCCTGATGCCCGTCCTGCTCGACCAGGTCCCGGCGCTCGCGGGCGTCATCTACGTCCTGCTGCTGCTCGCCGTCCTCGGCCTCGGCGGCAACCCGAACGGCGTGGCCCAGCTGCTCTTCGGCTGGGGCAACCGGCTGCGTGCCGCGCTGCCGCGGCAGGTCGCGCTCGCCCGGATCGAGAAGGGCGAGGTCGTTGGCGCTTCTTGAGCTCACCGAGGTCGGCGTCCGCTTCGGCGGCGTCGTCGCCGTCACCGATGCCACCTTCGAGGTCGAGGAGGGCACCGTCGTCGGCCTGATGGGCCCGAACGGCGCCGGCAAGACCACGCTCTTCAACGTCATCACCGGGCTGCAGGAGCCGACCACCGGCCGGGTCCGCTTCCGCGGCACGGACATCACCGAGATGGCGCCGCGCCGCCGCGCGCGGATGGGGATCGGCCGCACCTTCCAGCGGCTCGAGGTCTTCGGCTCCCTCACCGTCGGCGAGAACGTCCTCGTCGCGGCCGAGATGCGCGGCATCTCCTCGCCGGCGGCGGTGCGCGACGGCCTGCTCGACCGGGTCGGCCTGCGCGCCTTCCAGGACGTCCCCGCCGACTCGGTCCCGACCGGCATCGCGCGGCTCACCGAGCTCGCCCGGGCGCTGGCCTGCGACCCGCAGCTGCTGCTGCTCGACGAGCCGTCGTCCGGCCTGTCGGACGACGAGACCGAGGACTTCGAGAAGCTGATCCGGTCGCTCGTCGACGACGACCGGCGCTCGGTGCTGCTCGTCGAGCACGACGTCGAGCTGGTGATGAGCCTCTGCTCGACGATCCACGTCCTCGACTTCGGCCACATCATCGCGACCGGCCCGCCGGAGGCCATCGCCGCCGACAAGCGCGTGCAGGACGCCTACCTCGGTGCCGACACCGGCGCGTCCGCCGACCTCGAGGACGTGCCGGCATGACGATGACCCAGACCCAGCCGACCCGGACGCAGGCCCCCGCGCTCCAGCTCATCGACGTGCACGCGGCGTACGGCCGGATCGAGGTGCTGCACGGCGTCGACCTCACGGTCCCGCGCGGGTGCGTGGTCGCCCTGCTCGGGCCGAACGGCGCCGGCAAGAGCACGACGCTGCGCGTGGCGAGCGGTCAGATGCAGCCGACCTCCGGTCACGTGCACCTGTCCGGTCACCACCTCAACGGAGCGGACCCCGACCGGCTCGCCCGGGCCGGACTGTGCACGATCCCCGAGGGCCGGGGCGTGTTCCCGAACCTCTCCGTCGACGAGAACCTCCGGCTGTTCGCCTACACCGCGAAGGTGGGCGAGAAGGAGATCCGCGAGCGGACCTTCACGCAGTTCCCCCGCCTGCTGGAGCGCCGCAGCCAGCTCGCCGGTCGGCTCTCCGGCGGCGAGCAGCAGATGCTCGCGATGGCCCGCGCCCTGTCGACCGACCCGGCGCTGCTCATGCTCGACGAGCTCTCCATGGGGCTCGCGCCGCTCATCGTCGAGCAGCTCTACGAGCTGGTCGCCGAGATCGCCGCGACCGGCGTGTCCGTGCTGGTGGTCGAGCAGTTCGCCCGCCGCGCGCTCGCCGTCGCGCAGTACGCCGTCGTCATGGTGGGTGGCCGCGTCACCGCGGTCGGCGAGCCCGCTGACATCGAGTCTCAGCTGTCCGAGGCCTACCTGGGAGGTGCCGCATGAGCGCAGACCGGCGGATCCGTCGCGCCCGAGCATGGGGAGCGCTGCTGTCGGGGGTGGTCGCCGTCGGCAGCGTGCCGCTGCTCAGCGCGCCGGTCAGCGCGGCCGAGCCGCGGACCGACACCGACCTCGGGGGCTTCATCGCCGAGTCCAGCGCCGCGCCCTTCAAGGTCCTGATCGACGACCCGAGCATCCCGATCCCGCGCCCGCCCGAGGCCGCGATCGTCGAGGCCGACCCGTCGTTCACGCTCGTGCAGCTCAGCACCGGGCCGACCGGCCGCGCGATCGCCAGCTCGCTGTGGCCGGGAGGACTGTTCGGTGAGGGCCTGCCGCAGGTCACCGGCGACCCGGACACGATCTACCCGCTCCAGGCCTACTCCTCCTACCCCGGTGGCGAGCCCACGGCCGAGAACACCGACTTCCCCGGCATGACGATGAAGAGCCAGGCGCTCGGGCTCGACATGGCGGCGACGGCCAGCACCCAGAGGCAGCCGCCCGGGAGCGAGCAGGCCATGTCGTTCGGCAACGCGACCTCCACCTCCTCGGCCACCACGGTGACCGATCCGAAGAGCAAGGACGACGTGAAGGACGTCCTCGTCTCGACGGCCGTCTCCAAGGTCACCGACGTCTCCCTGCTCGGCGGCACCATCACCATCGACTCGGTCGTCACGACCCTCGAGACCCGCAGCGACGCGGTGAAGGCCACGTCCACCGGGTCGACCAAGGTCTCCGGCCTGAGCATCGCCGGCACGCCGTTCGTGGTCGACGAGAACGGCGTGCGCCCCGGCTCGGAGGAGCCCGCAGCGGGCTTCCCGGAGCAGCTCGGCACCGGGCTGGACGCGCTCAAGACGCTCGGCCTGACCGTCGAGCCGGTCTCCCAGAAGGCGACCGAGACCGGGGCGTCGGCGACGCGGCGCGCGCAGGGACTGCGGATCACGGTCGACACCGTGGTGCTGCGCGGTGCCATCAACCAGATCCCCGGACTCGCCGACGCCCTGGGCACCGTCTTCGGCGAGGTGCCGGCGATCCCGGGCCTCCCGCCTTCGGCGCCGCAGCCGAACAACATGCTCTTCTACACGCTGTCCGCCACCCCGAAGATCACCTTCATCATGGGCCAGGCCGACGCCTCGGCCGCCGCCACGCTGCCGTTGACCTTCGACTTCCCGACGCTCGAGCTGCCGCCGCTGACCGGCGGGGTCGCGGGGACTCCCGCCATCCCGGGCACCCCCGGCGTGCCGGTGGCCGCACCGGTGAGTGCCGGCATCGAGGCCCCGGTCAGCGCGCCGGCGCCCGGCGGTGCCGAGCTGCCGGTCGTGGCGACGTCCGCCGACTCCCGACCGGCCGGCTTCGGCGGGCTCCCCCTGATGCTCGTGCTCACCGGCCTGTTCCTGGCCGGCGTCGGGGCTCGCGGGCTGCTCGCCCTGCAGGGCGCCGCCCTCGGCGGAGCCCTCCTCGGCGGCGGCTGCGCCTTCGGCGCACCCGGCGACCTGCCCGACCTGCGGACCGAGGAGCGACCGTGACCGAGCCCGACGCCTTCGCCGACGCCCGCCGGACCCGGCTCCGGGACCGCGTCTCGACCGCCGACCAGCTGATGACCGTGCTGGCCGCGGTGCTGCTGCCGCTCGGCCTGGTCATGGTCTTCCTCGGCTGGTACGGCGCCTCGCACACGCCGTACCTGTTCGAGCAGGTGCCGTACCTCGTCAGCGGGGGGCTGCTCGGTCTGGGCCTGGTGATGACCGGCGGCTTCGTGCTCTTCGGCTCCTGGATCGCGCGCACCTCCCGCGAGCAGGGCACGCGCGACGACGAGCTGCTGCTCGCCGTGCGCGAGATGCGCGACGAGCTGGCCCGGCTCCGGACGAGCGCGGCCGATGCCGTCCCCGCCCAGCCGCGCGGGCGGCGCAGGCCCGCTGCCAGCAACGGCCACTCGGCGACGGGCCTGGTCGCGACTGCACGCGGCTCGATGCTGCACCGCCCCGACTGCGCGATCGTCACCGATCGCGACGACGTCCACGCCGTCGACGACGCCGAGGTCGAGGGGCTGCAGCCGTGCCGGCTGTGCGACCCCCTCGGCGCGCTCGAGCGCGCCTGACCGCCGACCCGACCCCAGCACCTCCCGGAAGGCACCCATGAAGAGCCCGAACCGCCTCGTCATCGCCCTGCTGGCGTCCGCCCTGCTGTCCACCGCCTGCGGCGCCCGCCTGTCCGACGAGCAGCGCACGGCCGCCCTCTCGCAGTTCGGGAGCAGCGACGGGGGCGGGGGCGGCTCGCTGACCGAGGGCGGCGACGCGGCGGCTGACCCGCTCGCCGCCGGCCCCGAGGCGACCGCGGGCGCAGCTGCCGGTCCGGCCACGAGCGGCACCACG
>JAKFFB010000140.1:0-4442 GCA_036675425.1 Actinomycetales bacterium
CCGCGGGCGCAGGCGCAGGGCGAGGGACGGGGGCGCGGGCGGGGGGCGCGGGCCCGGCGGGGGCGGGGCAGGGGGAGCACCGGCGCGACAGGCATGGCGACCACACCGGACAGTCACCGCGCAACCAGCAGCACGTGCGTCGGTCCGGCTCGACACGCCGTGCCGGGCGGCGGGCCGCGGCCTGCAGGTTGATCATCCGCAGCATCGCCGTCGTAGGGCAGATCTCGGCTGGCTGAGGCCGGGGATCCTGCGGATGATCAACGGACGCGGGCGAGCCCCGCCCGCTAACCCTCAAGGACCCCCTCTACCCCGTCGATCAGGCGGCGTGGGGACCGACACGCGCATCGAGGTGATCCCGGCCGCCTGGCGTCGGGCGCTCCGTCGTGCCGCGAGGCCGGCGCTCGCGCTCGTCCTCGTCCTGACCGGTGCTGGAGCGGCCGCCGCCGTCAGCAGCACCCAGGCCCCCGCCACGACGCCCGTTGCCGCGACGAGCACTGCCGCGCTGTGGCTGACCGGCTCGTCCCTGTCCTACGCCGACGCGCAGGAGGCGTCGCAGCTGCTGGGCTGGATCGCCACGTCCTACTCCCTGCCCGGGGTCGGCATCAGCCGCAGCACCTCCGGGACCAGCTCGCTGGGCGAGGTCGGCCGCCGGCTGCTCCCGAGCAGCTCCTCGCCGGACGTCGTCGTCCTGCAGGGCGGCGAGGCCGACAACGGTGGCGCAGGCCAGTCGCTCAGCGACGCCACCGCGGACCTGCTCGAGCACGTGCAGCGGAGCACCGACCCCGGCACGCGGGTGGTGCTGGTCGGCCCGATCCCCGGACCGGAGGTCCCGGAGAGCCTGCGCCGCGTCAACGAGGTGCTCGCACGGGTCGCGCAGCAGAACGGCGTGGATTTCGTCGACGCCCTCGCCGCGGGCTGGCAGGCCGGGCACCCCGACCTGCCCGGTCAGCTCGCGGCGGCCCTCTAGGCCGCGGCGAACTCCACGACCACCACGTCGTCGTGGAGCCCCAGCACGATCGCGAAGCCGCACTCCACGCAAGCCAGGTCGAAGCAGTCGAGCCCGTGACCGTCGACGCACGGCGGGACCTCGAAGACCTTCTCGTCCTGGCACTCGGCACACCAGCGCATCTCCATGCAGGAACGGTGACACGGCCCTCCGACAGTTCTCGGAAGGCGCGCCGCAGCCCGCGTGGGACGATGGAACGGATGAGCAGCCCTGACGCAACCCGCCCAGCCCACCCCGCACGCGCCGCCACCCGTGAGTCCGCCTTCGTCAAGGCCTGCCGCCGCGAGCCCGTGCCGCACACGCCGGTCTGGTTCATGCGGCAGGCGGGCCGCGCGCTGCCGGAGTACCGCGCGCTGCGCGAGGGCACCGGGATGCTCCAGGCCTGCACGACCCCGGACCTGGTCACCGAGATCACGCTGCAGCCGGTCCGTCGCTACGGCGTCGACGCCGCGATCTTCTTCTCCGACATCGTCGTGCCGCTCAAGGCCGTCGGCGTCGACCTGGACATCGTGCCGGGCGTCGGCCCGGTCGTCGCCCAGCCGTTCCGCACCGAGGCGGACCTGGACCGGCTGCCCGAGCTCACGCCGGAGCACGTCCCGTACGTCACCGAGGCCATCCGCTCGCTCACCGGCGAGCTGGGGGAGACGCCGCTGATCGGCTTCGCCGGCGCGCCGTTCACGCTGGCGAGCTACCTCGTCGAAGGCGGCCCGAGCAAGAACCACGCCAGGACCAAGTCCCTGATGTACGGCCAGCCGGCGCTGTGGTCGGCCCTGCTCGACCGGCTCGCCACCATCACGCTGGGCTTCCTGCGCGTGCAGATCGACGCCGGCGCGAGCGCGGTCCAGCTGTTCGACTCCTGGGTCGGGGCGCTGCCCGCCGCGGACTACCGGGCGTACGTCCAGCCGCACAGCGCGCGGGTGCTCGCCGCCGTGGCGGACGTCCCGCGGATCCACTTCGGCGTCGGCACCGGCGAGCTGCTCCATGACATGGGCCAGGCAGGGGCGGACGTCGTCGGCGTCGACTGGCGCGTCCCGCTCGACGCCGCCGTGACCCGGATCGGTCCGGGCAAGGCCGTCCAGGGCAACCTCGACCCCACGCTGGTCTTCGCGCCCGAGGAGGTCGTCGCCCGCAAGGTCCGCGAGACCCTCGAGCAGGGCAAGGCCGCGGAGGGGCACGTCTTCAACCTCGGTCACGGCGTGCTGCCCGAGACCGACCCCGACTCACTGCTGCGCGTCGTCGAGCTGGTCCACGCGGGCCTGTAGCCAGCGGGCGCACACCGCCGCCGACAGCACCATCACCACCGAGGCACCGAGCAGCGCGAGCCGGACGCTGGTGACGTACGACGCCTCGGCCGCGCCGCGCAGCAGCAGCAGGGCGTCCAGCGGCACCTGCCCGTCGGCCAGCCGCAGCACCTCCGACTGGGAGGCTCCACGCAGCAGCGCCTCCACCAGCGTCTCGCTGCGGCTGTCCGGCACCCCCAGGTCGAGCAGGCGGGTCGTGAGGTCGGCCCCGAGCCGCGCCACCACCAGCGCGCCGAGCCCGGCGACGGCCACCACGCCGCCCACCTCCCGGGCGACGTTCACCGTCGCGGCGGCCAGCCCGGAGCGGCTGCTCGCGACCGCGTCGAGCGACGCCGTCACGACCGGCGCGGTGGTCAGCCCGATCCCCAGACCGCTCAGCGCGAGCAGGACCGCGAGCTCGAGGTCGCCGAGGTCCTCGGCGAGCCGCGCGCCCGTGAGCGCCAGCCCCACGGCCGTGAGCAGCAGACCCGTCAGGACAGGCGCCCGCGGACCCCGCGCGGCGGCCCAGCGCCCGGCCACCGGAGCCGTGACCACCAGCGCCAGGGTGAGCGGCAGCAGCCGCAGCGCCGCCGGCAGCGCCTCCCGCTGCTGCACCAGCTGCAGGAACAGCGACAGGAACACCAGCAGCACGAAGACCGCGAGGCTGGCGGCGAACGCCCCGACCGTCGCGCCGAGGAAGTCCCGCCGCCGGAGCAGTGCGAGCGGCAGGACCGGAGAGGTCGTACGCCGCTCGACCGCGGCGAACCCGACCCCTGACACGACCGCGACCGCCAGCGCCACCAGCACCGGCGTCCCCAGCCCGTCCCGACCGGCCAGCACGACCGCGTAGGTCGCCGCCGCGAGGGCCAGCGCCCCCAGCACCTGCCCGGGGACGTCGAGCCCCCTGCGCGGCTCCGCGGGCGCAGCAGGGGCCGGAACGGCCAGCACCACCAGCGCCACCAGGGCGCACAGCGGGATGTTGACCCAGAAGACCGCCGGCCAGCCGGACGCCGCCACCAGCAGGCCGCCGACGACCGGGCCGAGCACCAGCGCGCTCGCCCCCGTCGCCGCCCACAGCCCGATCGCCCGAGCCCGCGGTCCGGGCTCCGGGTAGGCCGCGGCCAGCACCGACAGCCCGCCGGGCAGCACCAGGGCTGCCCCGACGCCCTGCACCGCGCGGGCGGTGATCAGCGACGCCGCGCTGTCGGCGGTGGCACACGCCGCCGACGCCGCTGCGAAGAGGGCGAGACCGGCGACGAAGACCCGGCGTCGCCCCGCCACGTCGGCGAGCGTGCCGCCGGTGAGCAGCAGTGCCGCGAGCGCGACGGTGTAGGCGGTGACGACCCCCTGCAGCTCGGCGACGCCGGCGCCCAGGTCCGACTGGATGTCGCGCAGCGCGACGGCGACCACCGTGTTGTCCAGCGTGGCCGTGAACGCCGCGAGCGAGGTGGCGACCAGGACCAGCGGCCGCCGCAGGTCCCTCCCGGTCCGTTCCACGCGAGGACCGTACGACCTGCATGCCCGAGGCCGCCGCTCCTAGGCTGGCGGCCATGCACGTGGCGGTGGTCGGCGGCGGGATCACCGGGCTCGCGGCGGCCTACGAGGCGGCGCTGGCGGGGGCGCGGGTCACCGTCCTCGAGTCCTCCGGCCGGCTCGGCGGCAAGCTCGCCGTCAGCGAGGTCGGCGGCGTCGCGGTGGACGAGGGCGCCGAGAGCCTGCTCACCCGCGCGCCCGACGGCGTCGGCCTCGTCCGCGAGCTCGGCCTCGGCGACCAGCTCGTGTCGCCCGCCACCGCGGCGGCGAGCGTCTGGAGCCGCGGCGCGCTGCGGCCCCTGCCGACGCGCACGCTGCTGGGGCTGCCGACCGACCTGGCCGCGCTCGCCCGCAGCGGGGTGCTGTCGGCCCGCGGCCTCAACCGGGTACCGCTCGACCTGGTGCTGCCCGGACCGCGGGTCACCGAGGACCTGACGGTCGGCGAGCTCGTCGGCCGCCGGCTGGGGCGCGAGGTCGTCGAGCGGCTCGTGGACCCGCTCCTCGGCGGCGTCTACGCCGGGCACGCCGACCGGCTCAGCGTGCAGGCCACCCTGCCGCAGCTCGTGCCGCACCTGGCCCGGCAGCGCAGCCTGCTGCTGGCGGCGCGCGCCGCGATGCCGGCC
>JAKFFB010000150.1:0-4374 GCA_036675425.1 Actinomycetales bacterium
AGGGCGCCGGGGACGTGGTCGAGCAGGTCGACGCCGATGACGGCGCCGATGTGCGGGGCGGCCTTGTCCCGCAGGCCGGCGATCCCGGCGTCGAGGTAGCGGCGCAGGCCGTTGCGGAGCGCGTCGTGCCGCCGCTGCTTCAGGGACCGCGGAGCGGGCAGGTCGGCGGGCAGGTCGTCCAGGCCGTCCTCGGGTTGCCAGCCGTCGGCGCGTTGGGCGCGGTAGGCGTCGGTGTCTGCAGGGTTGTCGGGGTCCACGGCCATCTCCGCCTCGAGGAAGGCTGACAGCAGCTCACCGGTCTCGAGGTCGAGCCTGCCGCCGGGCAGGAACCCGTCCTCGACCGGGGTGAGGGTGAAGCCGCGGTCGTCATGGCCCTTCTCGAACCGCTTCTCCAGCTCGTTCGGGAGCAGCGCATCGACCAGCCGGCCGAGCGCGTCCGGCAGCAGCTTGCTCTCGATCGACTCGGCCAGCAGCAGGAACCCGGCCTCCAGCCGGGCCAGCTGCGACCCGGGCGCCTCCACGATCGTCGCGAGCTGCTCGATCAGGTCGCCCAGGCGGGGGTCGTCATCGGCGAGGCCGCCGAGCGCTTCGCAGATCAGGGTGCGGATGCCGTGCCCGATCACCCCGGACAGGGCCTGCTCACCAGGCTGGCCGTCGATCAGCCCGTCCGGCCGGTCCACATGCCGACGGAGCCTGCCCAAGGCCTTGCCGACCCGTTCGGCGACCGCAACGGAGATCCTGCCGTCCCGGACGGCCCCGTCCACGGTCGGGAGCGAGCTCAGCCGCTTGGCGAGCGCGACCTGCCCGGCGTCCATCGACGTGCCCTGCTGCCTGATCCACAAGCTCGTCGAGGCGGCGTCGTCGAGCAGGTAGAGCTTGCGGGCGTCGACATCAGCGACCCGGCCGAGCATCCCGGCCTGCAACCGCTCGATCTGCGTCAGCAGCACCGAAGCATCAGCCAAAGCCTGCGCCTCCGGCAGCGCAGAGGGCGTCTGCGCCAGCACATCGTCGACAGCAGCGACCAGCGCCGTCACCGCGGTCGACGTCACTCGGGCTGCGGGATCCCGCAGGACCGGAACCGGAGTCGGCCGCGACACCGCCGCTGGCCGCTCGTCCCGCGCAGCAGCCCGGGCCTCCTCCGCGCGCAGGCGCTCCTCGGTCCACACGTTGCCGAAGATGTCCTCCTCGCCCGGCTGCGGGGACGTCCATCGCGGCCGCGGGGCCTGCCGATCCGGCCAGACGAGGATGTCGTCGACCGTGGGCACGGCAGTGCCGCGCTCCGTCTCCGATCGGTCCTCGAACATGTGTTCGAGTCTACGCATTGCTCAGTCGTTGTCAAGCATCAATCTTGCGAAAGTCCCTGCTGTGCATAACTTTTCGTTGTCCACAGATCCTTCGGCACCCCTTGACAGCCCCCGGCGAGACCCGCCCGACAGGCGTCGCCGACACCCATTCCGAGGCGACACCCCCGCCGCGTCCCCGGTGATCACGAGAATCGCGTCCAGCAACGCCCCCGTACCGTCCGCCCAGACTGCGCCGCGCCCACCAGCCCACCCGTGATCCACGCGCGCGTTGAGGTGCATCCCGGCCACGGATCCACCTCAAGGTCCGCGTGGATCACCTAGACGCCGGCGCACTCCCGCAGCGCCACCTGCAGCGCCGGACCCGCGACCGCACCGTCGTCCGCCGAGACCGCCTCGTCGAGAGCGGCGATCCCGCCGGACAACCCGGCCCACCGCCCGTCCCGACGCAGCGCGGCCGCCGCCAGCACCCGCGCCGCCGCGAGCTCCTGGCGCACCACCGACGCAGCGCTGTCCGCCGCCACCCCCTGCGCGACGGGGCGCAGCCGTACGCACGCCGCGTCGGCGAAGTCCTCAGCCGAGGAAGCCCCAGGCGCCAGCGACGCGAGCGGCGGCGACACGACGTCCGGGGAGGACGAGCAGCCCGCCACCAGGAGCAGCGCGACGACCAGCAGAACCCTCACGGACGTACGAACGCCTGCACCACCGCGCACGCATCCCCGACGGCGCGCACCGTGTACGACCCCACCGCCGCCGGCACGATGAACGTCTCCGCGTAGTGCACGACGTACGGCGCGAACGCACCCGTCGGCGACTCGACGACCGCCTCCGCGCCCTCGACCAGGTTGAGCACGTTGACGCTGCCGAAGGTCTCGAGCGGCACCGTCCCGGTGAACCAGTGCCGGTGCGTCTCGATCGGCTCGGCCGGGTGCAACCCGGTGCGCTCGGACCGCCAGCCGGGGCCGGCACCCAGCGGGGTCACGACGTTCACCAGCTCCCGCTCCACGCGCGACGCGCGCACGTCCCACTGGATCGACCGCCGCCCGCGCTCGACGTTGATCGGCCGTGGACGACCGTCCAGGCCGAGCCGCCCCCAGTCCCAGAGCTTGAAGGTGAAGATGTACGGCGTCGCGCTGATCTCGAGCACCATCGAGCCGGCGCCGGAGCAGTGCACGGTCCCTGCCGGGATGAGGAAGTGGTCGTGCTTGGCCGCCGGGCGGACATGGACGTGCTGCGTGGCCGGGAACGGCGGCCCGCCGTCCTGAGCTGCCTCGAGGTCAGCCACGAAGGCAGCCGGGTCCACGTCGTCGCGCAGCCCGAGGTAGACGGTCGCGTCCGGCGCCGCGTCGAGCAGGTAGTAGGACTCGTCCTGCGTGTAGCCCCAGCCGAACTCCTCACGGATGTGCGACGGCAGCGGGTGCACCTGCAGCGAGAGGTTCCCGCCGCCCATCGTGTCCAGGAAGTCGAAGCGGATCGGGAACTCCACCCCGAAGCGCTCCACGACCCGTGACCCCAGCAGCGAGATCGGCTGTGACAGGACGAGATCCAGTGCAGGCAGCTCCACCCGCTCGTCGCCGAAGCCGAGCAGCAGCGAGTTCTCCTCGGGGACGCAGTCGAAGCACCAGCCGTAGTTGCCCTCCGCCGACGGCGGAAGGTCGCACACCGAGCGCATCCACTGCCCGCCCCACGGCGCCGGGTCGAAGAACGGCACCACCCGGAACGGCTGCGACGCCGCGGCAGCCAACCCCCGCCGCACCGCCTCACCGCCGACGAGCAGCGGACGAGAGCCGACTGTCGTGTCGAGGAAGAGGTCCACCGACGGCAGCAGCGAGGCCTTCAGCCGATCCGCCGCGCGCCAGTCGAGGAAGAAGCCGCGCTTGTAGAGCAGCGACGGCCGCTCGCCCGCGTTGTCGGCGCCGAGGTTGCCGAGCTCGCCCGACCGCTGCAGCTGCTGGATCTCCCAGCGCGCCAGGTCCGCGTAGACCAGCACGTCGCCGTGGCAGACCAGCGACGCACCGGCCCCCACCACCACGACGCGCCCGGTGCACGCCGAGACCGACGCCTGCAGGGTCGACAGCGCCCCAGGATCGAAGAAGTCACCGATCGAGAACGACGTCAGCCGCCCGAAGAGCGGGTCGTCCGTCAGGTCCGCCGCGACCAGCTCGTCCAGCGCAGCCGGCGATCGGTACGCCGACGCGACGTCGACCACCAGCCCGTCACCGGCGATCCGCACCAGGTCCGCGGTCCGCACACCGGGATATGCCTCGATCACGACCACCCGGGCGCCGGACAGCGCCTCCGCGATCGCCAGGGCCCCGACCACGACCTCGTCCCCTGACCCGACAGGGACGTACGGCGCCCTGTCGTAGGTCGACGTCCGCAGCGGGATCACAGCAGCAGCCCGAGCCCGCGCAGCGAGGCTGCGTCGCCCAGCGAGTCCAGCCGCAGCACCACGGACTGCCCGGGCCACAGGTGATCCCGCAGGTCCAGCCCCGCGAGCAGCTCGGAGCGCGTCGCCCCGCCACCGACGACCACGACATCCGGAGCGTGCGCCAGGCACAGCGCCGCCAGCCCTCGCACCAGCCACGACCGGTAGTCCGAGAACCCCTGCACCGCAGCGGGATCCCCGGACGCGACGAGCGCGTACGCCGAGGCCACGTCGACGGCCCCCGGCACCGATGCCACCAGGCTGTCGGCGCGACAGCGCGCCTCGAAGGTCCCCCGCGCCCCCGAGGTGTCGCTCGGCCCCGACTCCGGACCGATGACGATCTGCCCCCCGAGCACGCCGCCGCCGAGCGGTCCGCGTCCGAGCGGCCGTCCGTCCTCCACCACCGCGCAGCCCACCCCCGTCCCGAGCGTCACCACCACCGAGCGCCCGGGCCCGGACGCCGCCCCCACCCCGTAGGCGATCGCGTCGTTCACCACCAGCACGACCGGGATCCCGAGAAGGCCGGACAGGTCGGCGTTCTCGATCCCCTGCAGCTTCCCTGGCAGTGACACCACCCGCCCGTCCGACACCACGCCCGGCACGGCCAGCGCGACGGCGGACGACCCCGCGACGGAAGCCCGAAGA
>JAKFFB010000111.1:0-21596 GCA_036675425.1 Actinomycetales bacterium
GAGCTGCCCGTCCTGGCGCCGCACCTGCGCGCCGCACCGGTCGTGCGTCCGCCGACCCGCCTGACGGCGGACGGCATCGAGGAGGGGACGAGCGGGCGCGGGCCGCCCGCGCCGGCAGGCACCTGAGCGTCCCTGCCCTGCACGTCCTCCCTGTCTGGAGACCCCTGTGACACGACCTCCTGTTCTGCGCGCGATCCTCGCGCTGCTCGTCCTGGGCATCACCGGCTTCTTCGCCTTCACCCAGGAGCCCCGTCTCGGTCTCGACCTGCGCGGTGGCACCCAGATCGTCCTCGAGACCCAGGACTCGCCGACCGCCAAGGCGGACGCCGAGGCGACCGACCGGACCCTCGAGGTCCTGCGGCGCCGCGTCGACGCCCTCGGCGTCGCCGAGCCCACGCTGGCCCGCTCGGGCAGCAACCGCATCATCGTCGAGCTGCCCGGCGTGCAGAACGCCGCCGAGGCCGCCGAGGCGATCGGCCAGACCGCCCAGCTGACCTTCCACCCCGTCCTCGGCCCGGGCGACCCGAGCCAGGTCGTGGGCATCCAGCCGGACGCGACCCCGAGCTTCGCCCCGAGCGCCAGCCCGTCCGTCGGGGCCACCGTGGCCCCGTCGCCCGCGCCGTCCGGCTCGGCGGCCCCCGCGCCGGCTCCCACCTCCACGGCCAACGGCCGGGCCGTCCCCCCGGCGCTGCAGGCGCAGGCCCCCACGGCCAGCCCGAGCGCGTCGGCCGCCCCGTCCGGCTCGGCCTCGCCGGCCCCGTCGGCCAGCGCGTCGCCGCAGACCGACCCGCAGGACATCGACACCAGCAAGCAGAACACCGTCGTCGACGAGAGCGGCCAGCCGATCCTCATCGGCCCGGCAGCCCTCACCGGTGACGAGGTGGGCGACGCCGCGGCGACGACCGACGCCCAGACCGGCACCCAGCGCTTCGTCTCCGTCGACTTCCGCGGCGAGGGCGGTCGCAAGTGGGAGCAGCTCACCGGCGCTGCCGCCTGCAACCCGCCGCTCGACCCCAAGCGCCGCGTCGCGATCGTGCTCGACGGCCAGGTCATCTCCTCGCCGCAGGTCGCCGAGGACGTCCAGTGCAACATCGGCATCCAGGGCGGCTCGACCCAGATCACCGGCAGCTTCACCCGCGCTGAGGCCGAGTCGCTGGCGGTCCTCATCAAGGGCGGCGCGCTGCCCGTCAAGGTCGAGATCGTCTCGCGCAGCACCGTCGGCCCGACCCTCGGCGAGGAGGCCATCGACGCCAGCATCGAGGCCGGCATCATCGGCCTGTCGCTGACGGCGCTGTTCCTGGTGATCGTCTACCGCCTGGTCGGACTGCTCGCCGCCGTCGCGCTGGCGTCGTACGGCGTCATCTCCTACGGCACCCTCGTCGCGCTCGGCGCGACGCTGACCCTGCCGGGTCTCGGTGGTCTGCTGCTCTCGGCAGGTCTGGCCATCGACGCCAACGTGCTGGTCTTCGAACGAGCCCGGGAGGAGTTCGCCGCCTCACGGCACAAGCGGCTGCTGCCGTCGCTCGACAACGGCTTCAGCAAGGCGTTCAGCGCCATCGCCGACTCCAACATCACCACGATCATCGCGGCGGCGCTGCTGTTCCTGTTCGCCGCGGGTCCGGTGCGCGGCTTCGGTGTCACCCTCGTCATCGGTGTGCTCGCCTCGGTCGTCTCGGCGCTGCTCGTCACCCGGGTGCTCACCGAGATCGCCGTACGGCGTGGCGCCGTCTTCAAGCACCCGGGGATCAGCGGTCTGGCCTCGCTCGGCCGCTTCCGCGAGTACCTCGAGCGGCGCAAGCCCGACCTGATGCAGTTCCGCAAGCAGTGGCTGCTCATCTCGGCGGTCGCCCTGCTGCTGGCCATCACCGGCATGTTCCTGCGCGGCTTCAACTTCGGCGTCGAGTTCACCGGCGGCCGGGTCGTGGAGTTCACGACCTCCCAGCCGGTCTCGGTCAACGATGCGCGCACCGCGGTCGAGGAGGCCGGTTTCCCGACGGCTGTCGTGCAGGAGAGCAACGGGGAGAACATCTCCGTCCGCACCGCGAACATCGACGACGACCAGGTCGAGGAGATCCGCTCCGCGCTGGCCGAGCTCGGCGGCGACGCGTCGATCAACGCGGACGACCTGATCGGGCCGACGCTCGGTGACGAGCTCCGGACCAAGGCCATCATCGCCCTGGGCATCGCGCTCATCGCCCAGCTCGCCTACCTCGCAGTCCGGTTCCGATGGACCTTCGCGGCGGCTGCCGTGCTCGCGATGTTCCACGACGTGCTGCTCGTGGTCGGCGTCTTCGCCTGGCTGGGCAAGCCGATCGACGGCATCTTCCTGGCCGCGGCGCTGACGATCATCGGTGTCTCCGTCAACGACTCGATCGTGACGCTGGACCGCATCCGCGAGACCTGGGCGAACAACCGCACGAAGCCGCTGCAGGGCATCGTGAACAGCGCGATCATCGCGACCGCGCCACGCACGATCAACACCGGTCTCGGTGCGATGTTCATCCTCGGGGCGCTGACGTTCCTGGGCGGCCGGTCGCTGACCGACTTCGCCCTGGCGCTGCTCATCGGCCTCGTGGTCGGCACCTACTCCTCGGCGTTCACGGCCTCGCCGCTGCTGCTGCTGCTGGAGAAGAAGAACAACGCTCCGCCGCCGATGCCCAAGCGGCGGACGAGCAGCGCCTCGCCGCGACCGCGCAAGAAGCCTGCGCCGCGCCCGGCGCGCGTCTCGCGAGAGGGTGGCACGGTCTAGCACGCGGGGACGGCCACGACAGCGAGGAGGACGAGGTGGAGAACGACTTCCAGCTCGTCCTCCTCCTGTCGTGCGCCGTCCTGCTCGTGGCGGTGCTGGCCGTGCGGCTGGCGAGCCGCACCGGCCTGCCGGCGCTGCTCTTCTACCTGGCCGTGGGGCTGCTCATCGGCGAGGCCGGCCTCGGCGTCGAGTTCTCCGACTACGCGCTGACCGCCGAGCTGGGGCTGGTGGCGCTCGCGCTGATCCTCGCCGAGGGCGGGCTCACCACCCGGTGGTCGGTGATGCGGCCGGTGCTGCCCTTCGCCGTGGTCCTGGCGACCGTCGGCGTGGCGGTCAGCGTCACCGTCGTCGCCGGGATCCTGCTGCTGGTGCTCGACGTCTCGACGCAGACGGCGGTGATCCTCGGCAGCGTCGTCGCCTCCACCGATGCCGCCGCGGTGTTCTCGGTGCTGCGCCGGCTGCCGCTGAAGAGCCGGATCAGCGCCGCGCTGGAGGCCGAGTCGGGCCTCAACGACGCCCCCGTTGTCGTCCTCGTCGTGCTCGCCTCCTCCGAGGCCTGGGCGACGACGTCGCCCGCGGAGGGCGTGCTGATCGTCGTGCTCGAGCTGCTCGGCGGGGCGGTCCTCGGCCTGCTCGTCGGGCGGCTCGGCCGCGAGGTCCTCCAGCGGGCGGCGCTGCCGTCCTCCGGCCTCTACCCGCTCGCGACGGTGGCCCTGGCGCTGCTGGCCTTCGCCGCGGGAGAGGTGCTGCACGTCAGCGGCTTCCTGGCCGTCTACCTCGCCGCGCTCGTGCTCGGCAACAGCCCGTTGCCGCACCGCCGCGCCGTGCTCGGCTTCGCGTCGTCGACGGCGCTGCTGGCCGAGGCGGGGCTGTTCGTCCTGCTCGGGCTGCTGGCCTCCCCGGAGCGGCTGCTGCCGGCGCTGCCGGAGGCGCTGCTCGTCGGCGCCGCGGCGACGCTGCTCGGGCGGCCGCTGTCGATCCTGGTGTCGGCGGCGCCGTTCCGGCTGCCCTGGCGCGAGCAGGTCTTCCTGTCCTGGGCCGGCCTGCGCGGCGCGGTGCCGATCGTCATCGCGACGATCCCGGTCACCCAGGGCCTGCCCGGCGCGGAGCGGGTCCTCGACGTCGTCTTCGTGCTGGTGGTCGTCTACACGGTCGTGCAGGCCCCGACCCTCCCGTGGGTCGGCCGCCGCCTGGGCGTGACCGAGAGCGGGCAGGCCGTCGACGTCCAGGTCGAGACCGCCCCGCTGGAGCAGATGCGCGCCGACCTGCTGCAGCTGACGATCGCGCCGGGCTCCAAGATGCACGGCGTCTACGTCGAGGAGCTGCGCCTGCCCCCGGGCGCGCACGTGACGCTCATCGTGCGGGACGACCAGAGCCTGGTGCCCGGGCCGTACACCCACTTCGTCACCGGCGACTCGGTGCTGGTCGTGGCGCCGAGCGCGGTCCGCGCCGAGGCGGAGGCGCGGCTGCGGGCCGTCACCCGCGGCGGGAAGCTGGCCCGCTGGAACGGAGAGACCGGCGCGTGAGTTGCACTCGAAGGATGCCCACTCCCTGACCCGTCTGGAGCCGTTCCGTGTGGAGCCTGCGCAAGAGCCCTGAGATGCCGACCGCCGAGACCGCGCTGCCGGGGCGTACGACACCGCTTCCCGTCCCCGACCGGCACGAGGTGCTGGGCACCTCCCTGACCGGGCCGTGGCCGGCGGGCGCGGAGGTGCTCTACGTCGGGATGGGCTGCTTCTGGGGCGCCGAGCGGGTCTTCTGGCAGATCCCCGGCGTGATCAGCACCGCTGCCGGCTACACCGGCGGCCTCACCCCGAACCCGACGTACGAGGAGACCTGCACCGGGCGCACCGGCCACACCGAGGCCGTCCAGGTCGTCTACGACCCGGGCGCCGTCGACCTCGAGGTGCTGCTCAAGGCGTTCTGGGAGAACCACGACCCGACGCAGCGCAACGGCCAGGGCAACGACCACGGCACGCAGTACCGCACGGCGATCTACCCGACGACCGCCGCGCAGCTGGAGGTCGCGCGGGCGTCGGCCGAGCGCTACCAGGCGGCGCTGTCGGCCAGCGGCTTCGGCCCGATCACCACCGAGATCCGGCCGTTCGACGAGGCCGGCCCGTTCTACTACGCCGAGGCCTACCACCAGCAGTACCTGCACAAGAACCCCGGCGGCTACTGCAACCACGGCTTCTGCCAGGTCGCCTACGACCGCCAGGGGTCGACCGGCGTCACCGCCTGAGCTGCTTCTGCCCCGACCGGGCGGATGTGGCGATCTCAGCCGCGTGCAGCGCCACATCTCGTCGGAGCGGCCGTCGGCCACACGTGGTGCCGGCCGCGCGGTGACTGTCCGACCTGGTCGTCACCCGGTGCTCCGGCGCTCCAGCGCCCGTCACGTGGCCCCGTGCCCGCGCGCCGTACGGCGGCACCCGCCCCCGACGCCGCCCAGCGGAGAGTGGCGATCATGCCTGCGTGAGAGCGCCGGTTGATCGCCACATCCGGCGGGCGGTGGCTCCGCCGCGCCCGCCTGGGCGGGGAGGCACCGGGTGGACGACGTCGTCGGACAGTCACCGCGCGACGGGCATCACGTGCGGCCGCGCCGGCGGGCATGCGGCGAGGCGGCCCGGTGGGGCTCAGTCGCGGACGGTGAGGCGGGCGCGGACGGCGCTGTCGCGGCCGTCGGACGACCCCGTGACGCCGACGGACTGCAGCTGCTCGACGTCCTCGGCGATCTCGTCGGTCGGGTCGCCGAACACCTCCCACAGCCGGGCGATGTCGACGTAGACGACGTAGCCCGCCCCGTCGGCGTCGGGTGCCGCCCCGCGGAACGCCGCGCTCTCACCGAGCCCGCCGTCGCCGGTCATCGCCTCGAGAGCCTCCGGCGAGGTGCCCGCCGCGAAGCCGTCGTCCAGCTTGCGCAGCGTCGACGCGTCCAGCCCGGCCAGCGCGGCGACCCGGGTGAGGACGTCGTAGGAGGTCTCGGGGTCGTCCGAGCGGACCCGCAGCCCGAGCTCCTCCTCGCCCAGCAGCGCTCCGACCGCCTCCTCGCCGAAGAGCGCCCGCAGGTCGTCCGGCAGCGTCAGCCCCGCCTCCTGCGCGGTCGCGACCAGGCCCATCGGGTCGTCGTCGCCGTAGACGGCGTCGAACACCTGCTCCAGGCCGGCACCCAGCCCGGTGACGGAGAGCGCCGCGACGGTGTCCGCCGGGAGTCCCTGCACCAGGTCGCCGCCCGTCCCCGCGCCGATGGTCGACTCCTCGGACAGGGGTGACTGCACGTCCAGGGCGCGGCCCACCAGCTCGACGTGGTCGTCGGCGGCGGACAGCCCGGCCACGGCCAGGCCGTCGACCGCGAAGTCCGCTGTCAGGCCGTACATCTCCTCGGCCTGCTCGCGCGCCTCGGCCGGCAGGCTCGACCAGAACGCGCCGAGGTCCGCCCAGGCGGTGACGATCTGGTCGCCCTCAAGGGCGTCGTCGCCGTCCTTCCACTCGTCCACGTCGGCGAGCACGCGGTCGGTCGCCGCAGCACCGTCGACGGTGGCCTGCGTCGTGCCCAGCAGGACGTAGTCGGCGTTGTCGGAGAAGGCGTACGCGAGCTCGTCCTGCTCCGCGGCGAGCCGCTCGAGGGCGTCCTCGGCCGCGGCGCGGTCGTCGTACGCCACCGCGGCCAGCGGCTGCGGCTCGTCGCTGCCGGGAACGGCGGCGATCGCCACCCGGTCGCCGATCCACGGCGCGACGTCGCGCTCGTAGTCGAGCTCCTCGACGTCCTCGAACAGCGCCGAGAGGAGCTGGTCCTTCACCTTGTCCTGGTCGCGCACCTTCTCGGCCAGGGACGGGAAGCGCTGGGACAGCCGGTAGACCGCGACCTTCTGGCCGGCAGCGGGGTCCAGATCGACCTTCAGGACGGCGAAGGCGTCGGCGGGCAGGACGTCCTCGGGCTGGGCGCCGCCCCCGCCGAGGAAGCTCGCCGCCGCCACCGCGGTGCCGGCCACCGCGAGCGCCCCGGCGCCGACGAGCCCGGCGAGCAGGCCGCTTCGACTGCCGCTGCGCGCGGCGGGCTCCGCCGAGCCCAGCACGTCGAGCGCAGGGGGGAGGGACGCGGGCTGCTCAGGCGTGGTCACCCGTCGCAGCCTGCCACCGCCGGCTGCCGCTGTCGCCCGTCTTCCCGAGGTCAGGACCCCGGCGCGCCGGTCCACTCCACGAGCAGCAGCGTCGCGTCGTCGCGCAGCCGGCCGCCCTGGAACTGCAGGCAGGCCTGCACCAGCCGCCGCAGCACCTCCGAGGCCAGCAGCCCGGAGCCGGCCTCGCGGACCAGGAGGTCGTGCAGGCGCTCCACGCCGAACTCCTCGCCGTCGGGGGAGCGGGCCTCGATCACCCCGTCGGTGTAGAGCAGCACCCGGTCGCCGGGCTGCAGCGACAGCTCCTCGGGGGTGGCGGCGTCCCGATCGACCAGCCCGAGGCCGAGCGGCAGGGCCGGGGTCTGCCCGGGCTCGGCCAGCACGCTGCCGTCGCGCACCACGACGGGCGCGGGGTGCCCGGCGGACAGCCACGACAGCCGGCCCGTCCGCACGTCCAGCTGCCCCACCAGCGCGGTGACGAAGGTGTCACCCATGAGCCCGGCGATGGCCGCGTCCATCCGGCCGATCATCTCGGCGAGCGGGACGCCCGAGCGGCGGGCGTGCCGGTAGGCGCCGACGGCCAGCCCGGACAGCACGCTCGACGGCAGGCCGTGCCCCATCGCGTCGAAGACCGCGAGGTCGAGCACCGAGCCGTTGAGGGCGTAGTCGAAGCAGTCGCCGCCGACCTGGTACGCAGGCTCGAGCAGGCCGGCCACGGACGTCCCGCCGCAGGCGAACGCCAGCGGCGGCAGCAGGCTCCACTGCATCTCGGCCGCCAGGTCGAGGGGCGTGTGCCGCCGCTGCAGGTGGAAGCAGTCGGTGTAGGACGACGCGGCGACGACGAGGAGCGCGGCGAGCAGGCCCAGCTCGGCGACGAGCGGGCGGCTCTCCTCGTCGAGCGAGGGGAGCACGAGCGTCAGCACACCCAGGCGCTCGGCGCGCTCGGTCACCGGGACCCAGACCTGCACCCGCTCGCCGGCGGGTGCGTCGAGCACCTCCTGCGTGCTGAAGCACCGTCCGGCCATCGTGCCGAGCACCGCCGAGGTCGGCACCTCGACCCCGTCGACGTGCGCCGGGCTGGGTCGCAGGACCTGCTGCTCGTAGTCGACCAGCAGCAGCACGACGGAGCCGCCGCCGAGGGACGCCGCGCCCTCCTCGAGGGTGCGGACGACGTCCTCCGGCGCGCGCGTCTGGGCGTCGCGGAGCAGGCGCGCGAACGCGCGCAGCGTCGTCATCGGTCGGTTCCCCCTCGCAGTGACCGCCAGTCTGCCGGACGTCACCGGTTGCGGCAGCCGAAGCCGCGGATCGGGCATGGCACCCTCGACGGATGCTCCGCAGTCGCAACGCCGTCCTCGCGGGCGGTGTGGCGGTCTGGGTCCTCGTCGTCCTCGGGCTCGACACGGGGGCGTCGCTGGGGGAGCAGCGGCTGCTGGGCGCCGGGACGTGGGTGCTGCTGGTCCTCGCGCTGCGCGGGGAGTCGCGGGCCACCCGTGTCCAGGTCGGCGTCGTGGTCGCCTACGCGACCGTCATCGAGTACGTCTTCGCCGACTGGCTCGGGGTCTACGTCTACCGGCTGGAGAACGTCCCGGCGTTCGTGCCGCCGGGTCACGGCCTGATCTACCTGGCGGCGTTCGCCATCGGGCGCAGCGCCTGGGCGCACCGGCACTCGCGACGGCTGGTCACGACGACGCTCGTCGCCGGCGGCTGCTGGGCGGTGTGGGGCGTGACGCTGTCCCCGCAGCAGGACCTCCTTGGCGCGTTCTGGTTCTGCTGCCTGCTGCTGTTCGCGTGGAAGGGCCGGAGCCCGCTGCTCTACGCCGGCGCGTTCCTCGTCGTGAGCTACCTGGAGGTCGTCGGCACGTCGCTCGGGACGTGGACCTGGCAGCCCACGGACCCGACCGGGCTGGTGAGCATCGGGAACCCGCCGAGCGGGATCGCCGGCGGCTATGCGTGGTTCGACGCGGCGGCGCTGTGGTTCGCCCCCCGGCTGCTCGTCTGGTGGGACCGGCGCTCGACGGCTCAGAACCAGGAGGGCTGCGCGTCCAGCGTCGTGGTGTCGAGCGCCTCCAGCAGCGCCAGCTGAGGCCCGGTGCGCGGCAGCTCCCAGCGGAAGAAGTAGCGGGCGGCCTGCCGCTTGCCGTCGTAGAAGTCGCCCGCCTTCCCCTCCGTGGCCAGCAGCTGCTCGAGCCAGATCCAGGCGATGACGACGTGACCCACCGCCTCGAGGTAGACCGACGCGTTGGCCAGGGCCACCTCGACGTCGCCGGTGGAGAAGAGCGTCGCGGTGGTCTGCGGCACGCGGTCGACGACCGCCTGCAGCTGCGCACCCAGCTCGGCGGCCTCCCCACCGGCGGCGGTCGCCCTCGACACCGTCTCGCTGATCGTGTCGACGAGCAGCTGCAGCCCGGCCCCGCCCTGCATGACGACCTTGCGGCCGAGCAGGTCCAGCCCCTGGATGCCGTGGGTGCCCTCGTGGATCGGGTTGAGGCGGTTGTCGCGGTAGAGCTGCTCCACCGGGTACTCGCGCGTGTAGCCGTAGCCGCCGAGCACCTGGATCGCCAGGCTGTTCGCCTCGAGGCACCACTGCGACGGCCAGCTCTTCGCGATGGGGGTGAGGACGTCGAGCAGCAGGGTGGAGCGCGCGCGGACCTCGTCGCCGTCGCCGGTCTTCTCCTCGTCGAGCAGCCGACCGCAGTAGAGGTTGAGCGCGAGAGCGCCCTCCACGTACGCCTTCTGGGCGAGCAGCATGCGCTTGACGTCGGCGTGCTGGATGATCGGGACCTGCGGGCTGGCCGGGTCCTTCGCGCTGACCGGGCGACCCTGCGGCCGGCCCTTCGCGTAGTCGAGCGAGTGCAGGTAGCCCGAGTAGCCGAGGCAGGTCGCGCCGAGCCCGACGCCGACACGGGCCTCGTTCATCATGTGGAACATGTACTTCAGGCCCTGGTGCGGCTCGCCCACGAGGAAGCCGACCGCGCCGGGCTGACCGCCCGGGGTGTGCACGCCCTCGCCGAAGTTCAGCAGCGTGTTGACGGTGCCGCGGAAGCCCATCTTGTGGTTCAGGCCGGCCAGCACGACGTCGTTGCGCTCGCCGGTCCCCACCACGAACTTGGGCACGATGAAGAGCGAGATCCCCTTCACCCCAGGCGGTCCGCCGGGGATCTTCGCGAGGACGAGGTGGATGATGTTCTCGGTCAGGTCGTGCTCGCCGGCCGAGATCCACATCTTGTTGCCGAAGACGCGGTAGGTGCCGTCGTCCTGCGGGACGGCCCGGGTCGTCACGTCGGACAGGCTCGAGCCCGCCTGCGGCTCGCTCAGGCACATCGTGCCGGAGTAGCGGCCCTCGACCATCGGCCGGACGTACGTCTGCCGCTGCTCCTCCGAGCCGTGGGCCAGCAGCAGGTTGGCGTTGGCGATGGTGAGGAACGGGTAGCTGCTCGTCCCGACGTTGGCCGCCTGGAACCACGCGAAGACGGCGTTGCCGACCACGACCGGCAGCTGCAGCCCGCCGAGCTCCTCGTCCAGCGTGCCGGCCACCAGGCCCGCCTCGGCGAAGACGTCGAGCGCCCTCTTCACCTCGGGGATCAGGTGCACCCGCTCGCCGTCGAAGGTCGGCTCGTTCGCGTCGGCCTTGCGGTTGTGCGGGGCGAAGTGCTCGGTCGCGATCTGCTCCGCGAGGTCGAGCACGTCGTCGAAGGTCTCGCGGGAGTGGTCGCGGTAGCGCTCCCGCTTGGTGAGCGACTCGACGTCGAGCCACTCGTGCAGCAGGAAGTCCAGGTCGCGGCGGCTCAGCAGCAGGCTCGGCATGGTCCGAGGGTAGGTCGAGCCCTCAGGCCGGCACCGGCGCCTCGGCCTCGACCGGACGGAGCCGCGCGAGGACGGCGACCGCGAGCAGCACGATCACCCCGCCGGCCACCTGCACCGCCCCGAGTCGCTCGCCGAGGACCAGCGCCGCGACGCCGATGCTGACGACCGGCTCGACCGTCGACATCACCGCGGTGTCGGACGGGCCGAGCAGCGCCAGCGCCGCGAAGAACGTCGTCACCGCGAGCACGCCGCCGATGACGGCCACCCCGCCGAGGGCGAGCCACGCCGTCGTGCTGCTCGGCAGCGCGGGGCGGGTCGCAGCGGCGAGCACGCCCATCACGACCGCCCCCGCCAGCAGCACCACGGCCGAGGTCGCGAACGGCCCGACCCCCGACACCCGGCTCGAGACCAGGATGTAGGTCGCGTAGATGAGGGCGGACGCCAGCCCGAGGAGCACGCCGACGCCCTGCCCGCTCCCGACAGGGCCGATCGTGAGGACCGTCCCGACGGTGGCGACGGCCACGCACCCGAGGGCGATCGGCCGGGGTCGGTCGCGCAGCAAAACGGCCCCGAGGACGACGACGAGCGCGGGGTAGAAGTAGAGGAGCAGCGCGGTCAGCCCGGCCGAGATGCGCTCCAGGGCGAAGAAGTAGCAGAGCGACATGCCCACGTAGCCGACCGCGCCGAGCCCGACCAGCGTTCCCAGCCGACGGCCCCGTGGCAGCGGCTCGCGGCGGACCCGGGCGAGGACCAGCAGCAGCGCCGCGGCGAGCGCGAACCGCGTGGCCAGCACGCCGATCGGCTCGGCGCCGTCGTCGTACGCGACCTTCGTCAGCACCGGCATCACGCCGAACGACGCGGCGCTGGTCAGCGCCAGGCCCACACCCAGCAGGCGCCGGCGGCGCAGGTCGTCCGTCACCGGCGCGACGGTAGTGCGGCGTGGCGCGCGAGCGGGAGCCCGCCCGGTCCCTACCGTTCACCTCATGGCGCGAGGACGGCACCGACGACGCTCAGGGCTCCTCTCCCGGCTCCTCCCGCGACGGCGGCGGCTCTCCCGCCTCGACGCGCTCTCGGCCGAGACCGCGCGGCTGCGCGCCCTGGCCGAGGCCGCAGCGGCGACGGCGAGCGCGGCTCTCGTACGAGCCGCCGCTGCCGACGACGCGGCGCGAGCCGCCGAGCTGCGTGCCGCTGTCGCCCAGTCCGCCCTGGGTGCGGCTCGTGACGAGATCCTCGCGCTGCGAGCCGATCTCGCCGCCCTGCGCGAGGAGCTGGTCTGGGCGTTCGCCGCCGGCCGGGCCGAGCCGCGCGCAGACGAGGCGCCGTCGGTCATCGACCTGCGCGACGACGCGCGCACGACCTCGGCCTAGGACGGAGCCAGTCGCTCCAGCAGCTCGTCGTGCAGCAGGCCGTTGCTGCACACCACGCTGCCGCCGTCCGGTCGCGCGCGCCCGGCCAGGTCGGTGAACCGCCCGCCGGCCTCCTCGACCACCACCTGCAGCGGCGCGAGGTCCCACAGCGAGACCTCGGGCTCGAACGACCCGTCCACCGCGCCCTCGGCCACCATCACGTGCGACCAGAAGTCGCCGTAGGCCCGCGTCCGCCACACGTCGCGCGACAGCTGGAGCAGGCCGGGCAGCCGGCGCTGCTCCTCCCACCCGGTCAGGGAGGAGTAGGACACCGAGGCGTCGGCCAGCGTCGCGACGGCGCTGACCTGCAGCCGGCGGGCGCTGCCGAGCGACCCGCCCGCGAAGGCGCCGAGGCCCCGGCCGGCCCACCAGCGGCGGCCCAGCGCCGGTGCGCTGACCACGCCGGCGACGACCTCGCCGTCCTCCTGCAGTGCGACGAGAGAGGCCCACACCGGCACGCCACGGACGAAGTTCTTCGTGCCGTCGACCGGGTCGACGACCCAGCGACGGGCGCCGCTGCCGGTCTCGCCGTCCTCCTCGCCGAGCACGGCGTCGCCCGGCCGCCGGGAGGCCAGAGTGCGCCGGATCGCCTGCTCCACCGCCAGATCCGCGTCGCTCACCGGAGTCAGGTCGGGCTTGGACGTGACGGCCAGGTCGACGGCGCCGAAGCGGTCCAGGGTGATCGCGTCCGCCGCGTCGGCGAGCTCGTGCGCCAGTGCGAGGTCGTCCTGCAGGGTCACGGCGACGACACTAGGGCGATGGAGCGAGCCGAGCTGCTGGAGGTCCTGCGGGACAAGGCCGTCGAGCTGCTGGAGGTCGAGGCCGAGCAGGTGACGGAGGACGCGTCCTTCGTCGAGGACCTGCACGCCGACTCCCTCGCCCTGGTGGAGCTGGCGCTGGTGCTCGAGGAGTCGCTCGGGACCGAGCTGCCCGAGCAGGAGCTGGCCGCGGCCCGGACCGTGGGGTCGTACGCCGATGTGCTGCTGGCGGCCCTCGAACGCTAGGGATCGGGCCTACGCTTCGGGCGTGCTCCTCGTCGCCGGCCTCGACGTGGCGCCCGCCGGGATGCGGGCGTGGGTGACCGACGCGACCGGGCGGATCGAGGAGCTGCAGAGCCGGCCGGCGCCGACGGGTGACGCCGAGGCGCGGGACGACGCCTGCCGGGAGCTGCTGGCCGTGGTGACGGCAGAGCGGCCGCCGCTGGACTGGCTCGGGCTGTCCGTGAGCGGCCCGGCTCCCGACCTGGCATCGGCCGGGGACGAGCTGGACCCCGACTGGGCCCTGCCGGCGCAGCTGCCGGTGGTCCGCAGCGACGCGGAGCGGCTGCTGGTCCTCGGTGCCGGCGGGCAGCGCCCGGACGTCGTCACGGTGGTGCTGGGGGAGCGACGCGCGAGCGTGTGGCGCGGCGGTGCGGCGCGCCGCGACCTGCCGGCCGACGACGCGCGGATCCTGGCGGCCGCCGTGGTGGACCGCGGGGAGGCGAGCAGCCCCGTGACCCTCACCGGACGGGCGGAGAACGGCGACCCGCTGCCACCGGCCCTGCTGGTGGCCACTGCCGACGCGCTCGCCGCCGCGCTCGGGCGTCCGGTGCACCTCGACCCGGTTCGGGACGCGGTCGTGCTCGGGGCGGCGTACGTCGTGGCCCGCGCCGTCGGCGCCCACGCGCACCTGCCCGGCCTGCCCGAGGACGTCCGGCGCTGAGCAGGTCTCAGACCATGTCGAGCGCGACCTCGTAGACCACCGCGCTCGCGCGGGCCTGTGCCCGCTTCTCCTCCGCGGTGAAGTCGTCCGTCCACGGCCGGCCCGGCAGCTCGTCCACCGCGTACTGCAGCGACGCGGCGCGCATCCCGAAGGCGCGCGCGGCGGAGAACACCGCGGAGGTCTCGGTGTCGACGGCGAGGTAACCGGCGCCCATCCACTTCTGGAGCAGCGCCTTCGGCTGCACCAGCCGGGCGGACGTGGTGACGGTGGGGCCGCGGTGCGCGTAGGTGTCGCGCGCGGCGAGGAGCGCGGCTGCGCGCGTCACCCGACCCAGGTTGGCCTCCGCCACGCCCTTGCCGCCGTAGTACTGCGAGGCGCCCTCGCCGATCGTCGCCCGCTCCGACAGCACGATGTCGCCGGTGTGGACCTCCGGCTGCAGGCTGGCGCACGGACCGATCTCGACGACGTTGGGCGTGCCGCACAGGCCGAGCACGTGGATCGGCTCGACAGCGCGTGCGGCGCCGTACGCCGGGCAGTAGGCCACGGGGGTGTCGCCGTACCAGCCGTGCCAGAGGTCGGGCATGCCGAGCTCGCGCACCTCCTCGAGCAGCGGCAGGCGCGTGTCCAGCGCCTTCTGCCGCCACCAGGTCCCCTCCAGGATGAGCAGGCGGGGCACCTCGTCCTCGTCGAGGTCGAGCAGGGTCATCCAGCCGTCGCGGTCCACCGGAACATCCTGCCCGCTCGGGACTCCGGCGCGGACCGGCAGGCTGCTATCGAGTAGTGTCGATGCATGATCCTCGACGTGTCCGCGTGCTGCGCCCCGCTGGCGGAGGAGACCCTCCCCGAGGAGAAGGCCCTCGTGCTGGCCGAGGCCTTCAAGGCGCTCGGCGACCCCGTGCGGCTGCAGCTGCTGTCGATCCTCGCGACCGCCGATGCCGGTGAGGTCTGCGCCTGCGACCTGGTCGAGCCGGTCGGCCGCAGCCAACCGACGGTCAGCCACCACCTGAAGGTGCTGCGCGACGCCGGGCTGGTCACCTCCGAGCGGCGGGGCGTGAACATCTGGTACGCCGTCGTGCCCGCGCAGCTCGAGGCGCTGCGCGGGGCGCTGCGGACCGGGAGCGCCGTCCGCCTCTAGTCTCGGCGCCGTGGTCTCCGGCGTACGACTGCCCAGTCGCGCCCTCAGCCACCTGGTCGCCACGCCCGGTCGCGCGGTCGCCGTCGGGTTCGCGGGTGCGATCGCCGTCAGCGCGGCGCTGCTGTCCCTCCCGGTCGCCAGCGCGGGTGACCGCTCCACCAGCCTGCTCGAGGCCGTCTTCACCGCGACCTCGGCCGTGTGCGTGACCGGACTGGTCGTGGTCGACACGCCGCAGCACTTCAGCCTGTTCGGCGAGCTCGTGGTGCTCGGCGCCATCCAGGTCGGCGGGGTGGGCATCATGACGCTGGCGTCGCTGCTCGGGCTGCTCGTCTTCCGCCGGCTCGGCCTGCGCAGCCGGATGAGCGCCGCGGTCGAGACCAAGGCGCTCGGTCTCGGCGACGTCCGCCGGGTGCTCCGGTCCGTGATCCTGTTCAGCGCGTTCTTCGAGGTCCTGGCCTTCGTGCCGCTGACGGTGCGCTGGCTGACGACGTACGACGAGCCTCTCGGTCGCGCCGCCTACCTCGGCGCGTTCCATGCCGTGTCCGCCTTCAACAACGCCGGTTTCGCGCTCTACAGCGACAGCATGGTGGGCTTCGTCGGCGATCCGGTGATCAGCCTCGTCCTGTGCGCTGCAGTGATCGCCGGGGGTCTCGGCTTCCCTGTGCTGCACGAGCTCCGGCGCGAGCTGGGCAGCCCGCGCGGCTGGACCCTGCACACCCGGCTGGTGGTCGGGACGACCCTGCTGCTGCTGCTGCTCGGGCCGGCAGCGCTGACCGCCCTGGAGTGGAGCAACCCCGAGACGCTCGGCTCCCTCGGCGTGCCCGCCAAGCTGCTGGCCGGCTTCTTCCTCGGCGTGATGCCGCGCACGGCGGGCTTCAACAGCATCGACTACGGAGCCGTCGAGCCCGCGACCCTGCTCGTGACCGACATGCTGATGTTCATCGGCGGGGGACCGGCAGGCACGGCCGGCGGGATCAAGGTGACCACCTTCGCGCTGCTGGCGTACGTCATCCTGGCCGAGGCGCGTGGGACCCCGGACGTGCACGTGGCCCACCGGCGGCTGCCGTCGTCGGTGCAGCGGCAGGCGCTCTCCGTGGCCCTGCTCGGCGTGGGCCTGGTCGCCGGCGCGACCGTGCTGCTGCTGGTCCTCAGCAGGCTCCCGCTGGACGTCGTGCTGTTCGAGGTGGTGTCCGCCTTCGCGACGGTCGGGCTGTCGACCGGCATCACGGCGGACCTGCCCGCCTCGGGACAGCTGCTGCTGATCGCGCTCATGTTCGTGGGACGCCTCGGCCCGGTGACGCTGGCCTCCGCCCTCGCGCTGCGCACGAGGCCTAGGCTCTACCGACTTCCGGAGGAGCGACCCATCGTTGGCTAAGGACAAGCCGGTCGAGCCGGTTCTCGTCATCGGGCTGGGGCGGTTCGGCAGCGCGCTCGCCGAGACCCTGGCCACCATGGGGCACGAGGTGCTGGCCGTGGACAGCTCGCCCGGGCGCGTGCAGCAGTACGCCGGGCGTCTCACCTCCGTGGTCGAGGCGGACAGCACGAACGAGGAGGCGCTCCGTCAGGTCGGCGCCGCGGACTTCCGGCACGCCGTCGTCGCCATCGGCGCCGACATCGAGGCGAGCATCCTCACGACCGCAGTCCTGGTCGACCTCGGCATCGAGCACATCTGCGCCAAGGCGATGACCGCCGCGCACGGGCGGATCCTGGAGCGGGTGGGGGCGACCAAGGTGGTGTTCCCCGAGCACGACATGGGGGAGCGGGTGGCGCACATGGTCTCCGGCCGGATGCTCGACTACCTCGAGCTCGACGAGAGCTACGCACTCGCCGAGACGACGCCGCCCCGCGCCCTCATCGGCCGGACGATGGGCGAGTACGGCGTGCGCGCCCGGCACGACGTCACGGTCGTCTGCCACAAGCCGGCGGGCGGCAGCTTCAGCACGGCGACGGCCGACACGCGGGTCGGCGAGGGCGACGTGCTCGTCATCGCCGGCGACTGCGCGGCCGTCGAGCGGTTCGCGAGGCTCGCATGAGGGTGCTGCCGCCGGCCCGACGACCACCGCCTCCGCCGGCCCGCTCCGCCGGCCGGGCGACGGCCGCCATCGTGCTGCCTCAGCCCGAGGTCGGTCCGATCCGGGCGGTGCTGCAGCGTGTCGTCATCGCCGTCGGCGTCCTCGTCAGCGTCGCCCTGATCGTCTACCTCGACCGCGACGGCTACACCGACAGCTCCGACGGAGCGGTCGACCTGCTGGACGCCTTCTACTACTCCACCGTCAGCCTCTCGACGACGGGCTACGGCGACATCACGCCGGTCGCCGACCACGCCCGGTTGATCAACATCCTGGTCATCACGCCGCTGCGCCTGCTCTTCCTCATCATCCTGGTCGGGACGACGCTCGAGGTGCTCACGCAGCGCACCCGGGAGCAGCTCCGACAGAACCGCTGGAGGTCCACGTTGCACGACCACACCGTCGTCGTCGGCTACGGCACCAAGGGCAGGAGCGCCGTGCGCGCCCTGCTCGACGACGGGGCGGAGCGGTCGAGCATCGTCGCGGTCGACAACGACCCTGACCACATCGCCGACGCCAGCGACGACGGCATCGCCGCGATCCACGGCGACGGCACGCGCGCCGACGTGCTGCGCCGGGCCGGCATCGAGCACGCGCAGAAGGTCATCGTCGCCGTGCCCAAGGACGACGCGGCGGTGCTGGTCACCCTGACCGTGCGCCGGCACAACCCCAGCGCCTACGTGGTGGCGGCCGTCCGGGAGTCCGAGAACGCGCTCCTGCTCCGCGAGGGCGGGGCCAACGGCGTCGTCGTGTCGTCCGAGGCCGCCGGCCGGCTGCTCGGGGTGGCGGCGTCCAGCCCGTCCACCGGCGCCATCTTCGAGGACCTGCTGGTGCCCGGCCAGGGCATCGAGCTGTCCGAGCGTGAGGTGCTGCGCGAGGAGGTCGGGCTGTCACCGCGGGCCACCCGCGACCTCGTCGTGGCGATCCTGCGCGACGGGGAGACGACGCTCTTCCACGCCGACCAGGACATCAAGCTGCGCAAGACCGACCGGGTCGTCGTGGTGCGGGGCGCGCAGACCGACGATTGACGTACGAGCCTGTCGTGTCTTGACACCGCAGGCATCTGTGTCAATGTGACCGGGTGCACACCACTCGCGACCTGCTGCTGGACGCCGCCGCCGAGGCGGTCCTGTCCGGCGCCGAGTGGGACCGCGTGCGGATGGCCGACGTGGCCAAGGCGGCCGGCGTCAGCCGGCAGACGCTCTACTACGAGTTCGGCGGCAAGGACGCCCTCGCGGAAGCCCTCGCGATGCGGGAGGCCGAGCGCTACATGGTCGGCGCCGAGGCCGCGATGGTCGGTCACGAGGGCAGCCCGGGGGAGGCCGTGGGCGCCGCCACCGAGTTCACGCTGACCGAGGCCGCCTCCAACCCGCTGCTCAAGGCTGTCCTCACCGACGACTCCGGCGGGCTGCTGCCCTTCCTCACCACCCGGTCCGAGGCTCTGCTGGCTGCCGCGCGCGAGCGCTGCGTGTCGTACCTCTCCGAGCACTGGCCGGACCTCGCGCCGGAGCGGGTGCTGTTCGTCGCCGACGCCGTCAACCGGCTGACCCTGTCCCACCTCGTCCTGCCCGGCGGCCGACCCGACCAGGTCGCCGCCGACATCGCCCGTCTCGTCGACTCACTACTGCCCGGGAGCCCCTGACTCATGACGACCCACGACCTCTACACGATCCCTGCCGAGCACGCGACGTGGGACGTCGAGATGCAGGGCGCGTCGCGCTTCACCTGGGAGTACGACGACGGCCGCGACCGGCTGCTCTCGCTCTACCAGAAGGGCAAGGACAAGCAGTGGGACCAGGTGCACCGGATCGACTGGGACATCGAGGTCGACCCGCACGACGTGCTCGGCCTGCCCGACGAGACCATCGCGATCTACGGCACGCCGCAGTGGGACAGGATCAAGGGCGACCGCAAGGCCGTCGGTGAGCTGAAGCAGCACATGACGTCCTGGCAGTTCAGCCAGTTCCTGCACGGCGAGCAGGGCGCGATGATCTGCTCCGCGAAGATCGTCGAGTCGGTGCCCGACCTCGACGCGAAGTTCTACGCCGCGACGCAGACGATGGACGAGGCGCGGCACGCCGAGACCTACGCCCGCTTCCTGCAGGACAAGGTCGGCCTGCTCTACCCGATCAACGAGCACCTGAAGGCGCTGCTCGACGACACCCTGTCCGACAGCCGCTGGGACATGCCCTACCTCGGCATGCAGGTCCTCATCGAGGGTCTGGCGCTCGCGGCCTTCGGCCTGCTGCGCGACATGACGGACAAGCCGCTGCCCAAGCAGATCCTGGCGTACGTCATGCAGGACGAGGCGCGCCACGTCGCCTTCGGCCGGCTCGCGCTGCGCGACTACTACGCCGAGCTGTCGTCGAAGGAGAAGGAGGAGCGCGAGGAGTTCGTCGTCGAGGGCTGCTACCTGATGCGCGACCGCTTCCGGCAGCAGGAGGTCTGGCAGAACCTCGGCTTCGACGTCGAGGAGTCGATGCGGTCGGTGGAGAACTCGCAGTACTTCAAGCTGTTCCAGTCGCTGCTCTTCAGCCGGATCGCGCCGTGCGTGAAGGACATCGGGCTGTTCGGGCCCAAGGTGCAGAACGCCTTCGCCGACATGGGCGTGCTCGACATGGCCGGCGTCGACCTGGCCGCGCTGATGAAGCAGGACGAGGACCTCGCCGACCTCATCGACATGGAGAAGCAGGAGCTGCTGGTGCGTCGCCAGGAGGTCGAGAAGACCATCGCGATGGCGGAGTCGGACATCCCGGAGCAGTCGGTCAGCGTCTGATCTTCCCGGCTCATCTGGCCGAAGCGTGGCAAGTCGGTTACGCTGGGTGAGTACGGCTGATAGGCCGTGCCACCGGCCCTCGTGGCGCGGTGGCCGGGGGGATGCACTGATCCGAGCGGTCCACACCGACGCCCTGCGGGGCGCACGGAGACACGCGGTCGCCTAGGCCGCTCGGGGAGCAAGAGGCGAGACCGGTCCGTCGACATCCGACGCTGCCCTCGGGCGCTCGTTGAGACAGGACCGCGCCATGACCCGCCCCGGATCCCGCACCGCCCTCGCCCGTGCCTCCTTCGCTGCCGGGGGCGTGCTGCTCGCGGCCTCGGCCGTGCTGCTCGCCGTGGTGCCCGGATCGGCGGGTGCTGCCACCGCCGGCGGCAACGACGACTGCCCCGTGGGTACGACCCCGCTCAAGGTCGAGCCGGTGCGCGCCGGGACGTACGGCACCTCGCCGTCGGTCACCCTGTCCTCCGTGCTGGACAGCACCTTCGCCTGGACCGCCACCAGCGTCGTGCACACGCTGATCGTCAAGGGCGGGTCGCTGCCCGCCGTCGTCACGACGCCCGGCGCCCTCGCCGGCACCGGCACGGCGCCCCTGTCGCCCAGCGGCAGCGGGCAGCTGGCCGGGCTGAGCAACGTGACGTTCTGCTTCGGCTCGGCGGTGATCGCGTCGGCGTCGGCGTCGGTGATCGCGTCGGCGTCGGCGTCGGCGTCGGCGTCGGCGTCGGCCTCGGCGTCGGCCTCGGTCAGCCCGTCCGCATCCGCGTCGGCCTCGGTCAGCCCGGCGGCCTCAGCCAGCGCCTCGGCGTCCGCGTCCGTGAGCCCGTCCGCGTCCGCGTCCGCGTCCGCCTCCGCCGCTGCCTCGCCCACCGCCTCATCGAGTGCCGCTCCCTCCGACGACGCGGTGCTGCCCGAGTCCTCCGGCAGCCCGATCTCGGGCGGCACGGACGCCTCGGCCACCGGAGGCGGCGGAGCTGCCGAGGTCGACCCGGACGTCGAGGGCAACGGGTCCGTCACCCCGATCAGCGGTGGCGAGGCGCTGCCGGCCACGGCGGAGATGCCGACGGCCCAGGCTCCGACCGCCGAGGGTGCAGCCGCTCCGGCTGTCACGCCGCAGGCGCTCCCCTTCACCGGGCTCGAGGTGTCCGTGCTGGTCCTCGTCGGACTGCTGCTGCTCGTGGGCGGCGCCGGAGCGAGCATCGCCGGCCGCCGCCAGCCCGCGCACGCCGTGCCGGGGTTCTGGTCACGCTAGGTCGTGCTGCTGTGACGGCCGACAGGCTGCGATGAAGGGTGTTATCGACCGTCGTATCCCGTACGGGCGATAAATTCGGGCCGAACGGCTGATGCGCGAGGGGGCCTGGAAGATCACGCTCGGTCACGTACGGCAAGACCTGCCGGGTCGTCAGCGATGGCGACCGGCGGGGAGCTGTGATCCGAGCGGTCCTCACCGACACCGACAGGTGCACGGAGACGATCCGGTCGCCTAGACCGCTCGGGGAGCCAGAGGCGAGACCGACCCGTCGACAAGACGAAGCGCCCGACGGGGCGCGTGACGGACGGAAACGCCGTGAACATCGCCAACCTGATCCGTGGCAACGACCGAGGCGCCATCACTCTGAGGCTTGCGCTCTCTGCGGCGCTCGTGGGCATGTCTGCCTCGGCCGGGGTGCTGGTCAGCGGCGGCGCGGCCAACGCCACGCACACCTACATCTGCGACAGGACGGGGTCCCACTCCAACCCGTACGTCACGAACAACCCCAGCAACAGCGGTCAGCTGAGCGGGCACATGGGGCACACCGGGCCAGTGTGGTTCCCCGGGATCACGGTCGCCTGGGGGGCGTGGA
>JAKFFB010000157.1:0-4324 GCA_036675425.1 Actinomycetales bacterium
CTGAAGGCGTCCGCGATGGCCGCGATCGCCGGCCGGATCGCCGACTCCGGCGCCAACATCGACCGGATCGAGCGGCTGGCGCGCTATCCGGTCACCGCGATCGAGCTGCACGTGTCCGGCGCGCCCGCCGACACGCTGCGTCCGCTGCTGTCCATCGAGGCGGTGCGGCTCGGCATCGACCTCGCGGTGCAGCGCGAGTCGCTGCACCGCCGCGGCGTCCGCCTGATCGTGATGGACGTCGACTCCACCCTCATCCAGGGCGAGGTGATCGAGATGATCGCCGCGCACGCCGGCCAGGAGGTCGAGGTCGCCCGGGTGACCGAGGCGGCGATGCGGGGCGAGCTCGACTTCGAGTCGTCGTTGCGCGAGCGCGTCGCCCTGCTGGAGGGCGTCCCGGTCTCGGCCCTGGACCAGGTCTACGACTCGATCGAGCTCGCGCCCGGCGCGCGGACGATGGTGCGCACCCTGCGGCGCCTGGGCTATCGCTTCGCGATCGTCTCGGGCGGCTTCAGCCAGATCACCGACCGCCTGGCCGCCGACCTCGGCATCCACTTCGCCCGGGCCAACGAGCTCGAGATCATCGACGGACGGCTCACGGGTCGGATCGTCGGTGACGTCGTCGACCGCGCCGGGAAGGCCACGGCGCTGCGGGAGTTCGCCGCGGAGGTGGGCGTGCCGCTCGACGCGGTGATCGCCATCGGCGACGGCGCCAACGACCTCGACATGCTCAACGAGGCCGGGCTCGGCATCGCCTACAACGCCAAGCCGATGGTCCGCGACGCGGCGCAGACCTCGGTCAACGTGCCCTACCTCGACACGGTCCTCTACCTGCTCGGCATCTCCCGCGAACAGATCGAGGAGGCCGACGCGGAGGTCGGCATCGTGACGCCGGCACCGGTCATCGACTGACCGTCCCTGCTCGCGTCCCGATGGCGACGCACCCGGCGATGTCGTCGTCCACCACGACCTCGGTCGCGAGGCCGGCCGCGCTCATGGCCGCCGTCGTGAGGGGCGCCTGCGACGGGCTGGTCTCGATGAGCAGCACTCCCCCGGGCGCCAGCCAGACGGCTGCGCCGGCGGCCAGCCTCCGGTGCAGGTCGACGCCGTCGGAGCCACCGTCGAGCGCGGTCCGGGGCTCGTGGTCGCGGGCCTCCGGCGGCATCGACGCGACCCGGTCGGTGGGCACGTAGGGCGCGTTCGCCGCGAGTACGCCGACCCGCCCGCGCAGGTCGTGCGGCAGCGCGTCGTACAGGTCCCCCGTGTGCAGCACGGCCCCCGGCGCGTTGCGCCGGGCACAGGCGAGCGCGGTCGGGCTCAGGTCGGCCGCGTGCACCTCGGCGGCGGTGCCGTCGAGGCAGGCCGCGACGGGGGCGACCCCGCAGCACATCTCGACCACGACGACCGACGCCGCGGCGTGCGCGAGCGTCGTACGGGCCAGCAGCTCGGTGCGACGGCGCGGGACGAACACGCCCGGGGCCACGACCAGGCGACGGCCGAGGAAGTCGACCCAGCCGAGCACCAGCTCCAGCGGCTCCCCGCCGACGCGGCGCGCGACGAGCGCGTCCAGCTCATCAGCCGTGCCTGCAGCGGCCACCAGGAGTGCGGCCTCGTCCTCGGCCCACACGCACCCGGCGGCACGCAACCGCTCCACGACCTCGCGCCCGGGGTCGGGAGCGGTCATCCGTCGCCGACGTGGAACGCCTCGAGCCGGCCGGCGCCCGGTCCGAGGTCCACCCACTCGTCGGTCACGGCGAACACGACCAGGGCCGACGTGGGGAAGCCACGCGTGACGAGGTCAGTGGTGGCGTCGGTGTCGCCCTCGCCGTCGTCGATCAGCTCGGCGATGTAGGCCATCGTGGGGTTGTGACCGATGACGAGGAGGGTCGTCACCGCGGCGTCGACCTCGCGGACCAGGTCGAAGGCCGAGTCGGCACCGGCGGCGTAGAGGGCCGCGGAGAGGTCCGGGGTGACGTCCCAGCCGGCGCCCGCGGCGACCTGCTCCCAGGTCTGCTGGGTCCGCACGGCGTCCGACACGAGCGCGGCGTCGGGGGTGATCCCGTGCTCGCGCAGCCAGCGTCCGGCCTCTTCCGCGTCACCGAGGCCCCTGGCCGCCAGTGCCCGGCCGTGGTCGGACGGAGCGGTCGGCTCGGCCTTCGCGTGGCGCATCACGACCAGCCGTCGCGGCGCCTCGCTGGATGACTGCTGCATCTGTCCAGCCTCGCAGCCGCTAGCCTGCCTGTCATGCCCCGCGGACCACTCATGATCATCGGTGGTGCCGAGGACAAGGTGCGCAAGCCGACGATCCTCAAGCACTTCGTCTCCCTCAGCGGCGGCAGGGACGCCCGGATCGCCGTCATCCCGACCGCGTCCTCGCTCGGGCGGGAGGTCGTCGACGTCTACGACGCGCTCTTCACCAAGTTCGGCGCCGACCGTGTCGACGCCGTACGCCCCGAGAGCCGTGAGCAGGCGCAGGACCCGGCGCTGGTGAAGGCGCTCGACGAGGCCACCGGCATCTTCATGACGGGTGGCAACCAGCTCAAGCTGTCGTCCATCGTGTGCGGCACCCCGGTGGGCGACGCGATCCTGCGCGCCCACGAGCGCGGCGCCGTCGTGGCCGGCACCTCCGCCGGTGCGAGCATCCAGTCGTCGCACATGGTCGCCTTCGGCGTCGGCGGGGCGACCCCCAAGCAGCGGATGACCCAGGTGGCGGCCGGTCTCGGTCTGGTGGACGCCACCGTGATCGACCAGCACTTCGACCAGCGCAACCGCTACGGCCGCCTGCTGATGATCGTGGCGCAGAGCCCGCAGCTGCTGGGCATCGGCGTCGACGAGGACACCTGCGGCCTGGTCGAGGACGTCGACGGCGACATGGTGATGCGCGTGCTGGGCAAGGGCGCGGTCACCGTCTTCGACGGCTCGCGGATGGTGTCCAACGCCTACGAGGCCACCCGGTCCTCGCCGCTGCTGGCGAGCGGCGTGCTCTTCCACGTCCTGCCCGCGACGGCGGTCTTCAACCTCTCGACGCGCGAGCTGGTCGCCCGGGAGCCGGTGATCGACCCCGAGGACGCAGACGAGCTCGCCGAGGCCAGCCGCGACCTGCGCCAGCTGGCCCGCGACATCGCCGCCGCCGACGCCACCCCGGCCGCGATCCGCCGCCGCCTGAAGATGAGGCGCGCGTCCAGGCCGTCCATCGACCTTCCCCCGACCCCGATCCAGGGAGACAAAGCATGACCGAGCGCCCCACTCCTGACCTCGAGATCATCGAGACGCGCGTCTACCGCGGCGCCAACGTCTGGTCCTACGACAAGTCGATCCACCTCGTCGTCGACCTGGGCTCGCTCGAGCAGTTCCCCAGCAACACGCTCCCCGGCTTCACCGACGACCTGGTCTCGATGCTGCCGGGCCTGCGGGAGCACTCGTGCTCGCGCGGGCGGCGCGGCGGCTTCCTGGAGCGGCTCAACGAGGGCACCTGGCTCGGCCACGTCGCCGAGCACGTGGCGCTGTCGCTGCAGCAGCTGGTCGGCCACGACATCCGCCGCGGCAAGACCCGCCAGGTCAAGGGCCAGCCGGGCCGCTACAACATCATCTACGGCTACATCGACGAGAACGTCGGCCTCACCGCCGGACGCCTCGCCGTCCGGCTGGTCAACCACCTGGTCGAGGGCGACCCGGACTTCGACTGGGAGTCCGAGCGCGACGGCTTCATCCGCCGGGCCGAGCGCACCGCCTTCGGGCCGTCCACGCAGGCCATCGTCGACGAGGCCGTCTCCCGCGACATCCCGTGGATCCGGCTCAACCAGCACTCGCTGGTCCAGCTCGGCCAGGGCGTCCACGCCAAGCGGATCCGCGCCACCATGACGTCGGAGACGTCCTCGATCGCGGTCGACATCGCCTCCGACAAGGACCTCACCACCAAGCTCCTCGGCGCCGCGGGCTTGCCCGTCCCCAAGCAGGAGTCGGTGCGCTCGGAGGACCAGGCCGTCGCCGCCGCCCGCCGGATCGGCTACCCGGTGGTGCTCAAGCCGCTCGACGGCAACCACGGCCGCGGGGTCTGCCTCGACCTGCAGGACGAGGACGACGTACGCGCCGCCTTCCCGATCGCGGAGGGCCAGTCGCGCCGCGGCACCGTCATCGTCGAGTCCTTCGTGACCGGCAAGGACTACCGCTGCCTCATCATCGACGGCCGGATGGTCGCCATCGCCGAGCGCGTCCCGGCCTCGGTGACCGGCGACGGCTCCGCCACCGTCGAGCAGCTGGTCGAGCTGACCAACGCCGACCCGCGCCGCGGTGTGGGTCACGAGAAGGTGCTCACCCGGATCAAGGT
>JAKFFB010000146.1:0-4212 GCA_036675425.1 Actinomycetales bacterium
GAGATGTGGGGCGTCCCGTCGATCTACCCGGAGCGCTCGCGCCTGGCCGCCATGGTCAAGCAGCTCGAGACCGAGCTCCCCTCCCGCGCCACCGGCACCTCGCTCGAGGTCGGCGGCCACACCCTGCTCCTGCACGGCGACGACGTGCTCCTCGACGGTGTCGAGGTCAAGCTCTCCCCGGCGCCCTATGCCGTCCTGGCCGCACTCCTGGTCAACCCCGGCACCGTCGTCTCCCGCCGCGACCTCCTCACCTCGCTCCCGTCCGGCACCGCCGGCTCCGAGCACGCCGTCGAGATGGCCGTCGCCCGCCTCCGCGCCGCCATCGGCACGCGTTGCGTCCAGACCGTCGTCAAGCGCGGCTACCGGCTGGCGGTGTCGTCGTGAGGCTGCTCACCGTCGCCCACGGCACGCGGACCCCGGAAGGCAACCGGGTCGCTGCCGAGCTCACCGCCGCGGCCGGTGCGCGGCTCGGCTGGCCCGCCACGACGTCGTACGTCGAGCTCTGCTCGCCGCTCTTCTCCGACGTGGTGGCTGCGACCGAGGAGCCGACCGTTGTCGTCCCGCTGCTGCTCTCGACCGGCTACCACCTGCGCAATGACCTGCCGGCGGCCGTCGCGGCCGCGGCGGGCCGGGACCTCGTCGACCTCGGCGGCAGCCTCGGCCCCGACCCGCTCCTGGCTCTCGCGCAGGTCGACCGCCTCCGTGAGGCCGGCGCGACGCCCGGCCAGCCGGTGGTCCTGATCGCTGCGGGGTCCTCCGACCCGCTGGCCACGGCCGACCTCGAGGGCGCCGCTCACCTACTGGCCCACGCCTGGGGCGCGCCCGTCCGGCTCGCGACGATGTCTGGCCTGGGCACGCGACCCGAACACGTGGTCCGCGCCGGGGATGCCGTGTCGCCGTACCTCCTGGCCACGGGGCACTTCCACCGCAAGGCGCGCCACGACGCCCTCGCTGCGGGCGCGTCCGTGGTCGCCGACGTGATCGGTCCGCACCCGCGGGTGGTGGACCTGGTCTGTGCGCGCGCCGAGTCGATGCAGGTCGCCGAACGCGTCTCCGCCTGACCGAGCCCGTCAGGCAGCCTCGAGCGACTCCGGCGTGTGCAGGCGGACGAGGAACCGGCGCGCGTGCGCAGGTGCTCGCGCAGAGGTCGCCAGCGAGACGATCACCATGACCGCGACGGCCAGCGGCACGCTCCAGGCGGCGGGTTGGCCGAGCAGGGCTCCGGCCCAGCCGCCCGGTGCGTAGCCGCCGAGCGTGACCACGGCAGCACCGCCTGCCCCGAGGCCGCCGGCCACCAGGCCCGCGAGGGCGCCGATGTCGGTCAGGCCGCGCCACCAGATGCCCAGCACCAGCAGCGGGCAGAACGTCGAGGCGGCGACCGCGAAGGCCAGCCCCACCGACTGTGCGACGCCGACGTTGCGGACCAGCAGCGCCAGCACCAGCGGGATCACGACCGCCACGACGGCGGCGACCCGGAACGCCGCGACGCCGCCTCGATCCCCGACGAGACGCGTCGTCACGTCCTGCGTCAGCACGCCGGCCACGGCGATGGCCAGCCCCGATGACGTCGACAGGAACGCAGCGAACGCGCCGGCCGTGACGAGGCCCGTCAGCACGTCACCTCCCGCGCCCTGGAGCATCACCCGGGGGAGTTCGAGGACGAGCACGTCCGATCGTCCGGACGACACCAGCTGGTCGCCGTACACACGACCGAGGGCGGCGTAGACCGGCGGCAGCAGGTAGAAGATGCCGAGGAAGGCGAGCACCACCACCGTCGTACGACGCGCTGCGCGGCCGTCGGGGTTGGTGTAGAAGCGGACCACCACGTGCGGCAGGCCCATGGTGCCGAGGAACAGCGCGATGATCAGCGAGTACGTCGTGTAGAGCCCCAGCCCGCCGCCACCGGCGACCGGCACCGACCAGTCACCGTCTGCCATCGAGCTGCCGGGGCGGCCGTCGCCCCACCAGACCGCGAGCAGCACGGCCGCGGGGATGAGCAGCGCGGTGAGCTTCAGCCAGTACTGGAAGGCCTGGACGAAGGTGATCGAGCGCATTCCGCCCGACGTCACGTTGGCGAGGACGACGCCGCCGACCACCACGGGGCCGACCCATTCGGGCGCGCCGATCGCGGCGTGCAGGGTGATCCCGGCCCCCTCGAACTGCGGCAGCAGGTAGAGCCAGCCCACGCCGACGACGAGCAGCGAGCAGGCGGCCCGCACGGTGCGCGAGCCCAGTCGGGCCTCGGCGAAGTCGGGGAGCGTGTAGGCACCGGACCGGCGCAGGGGAGCGGCGACGAGGACGAGCAGGACGAGGTAGCCAGCGGTCCAGCCGACCGGATACCAGAGCATCTCCGCGCCGCCGATCAGCAGCAGTCCCGCGATGCCGAGGAAGGACGCCGCGGAGAGGTACTCACCGCCGATCGCCGAGGCGTTCAGTCGCGGCCGCACCGTGCGCGACGCCACGAAGAAGTCGCTCGTGGTGCGGGAGAAGCGCAGTCCCCAGGTGCCGATCGCCAGGGTCACCAGCGAGACGAGTACGACGGCGACGAGGCCGGGTACGGCGGCGGTGTCCACCTTCAGGCCCCCTCGGCGTCGCTGTTCGCGTCGGTGTCCTGGTCGTTGTCCTCGTGGCCGCTGACCAGGTCGGCGAACACCCGCTCGTTGCGCTCGGCCCGCCGGACGTAGCGCCAGCCGAGCAGCAGCAGGAACGGGTAGACGACGACGCCGAGCGCCAGCCAGGCCACCGGGATGCCGAGCAGTCGCCGGTCCGCGAGCGAGGGTGCGAGATGGAACAGCAGCGGCACCAGGCCCAGCGTCACGACGAGCAGCCCGATCACCCGCAGCGCGAGCCGCAACTGCTCGGCCAGAAGCGAGCGCAGGTAGAGGTCTCCGAGCGCGGTCTGCTCGGTGACGTCGCCGAGCCGGGTCGCCGTACGACTGGCCGCGGTGTGGCGTGGGGGACCGGTCACCCGCACCCGCTCGGTCATGCTCAGCCGCCTGCCCGGGCCCTGCGGACCAGGACGTCGCGCAGGCCGCGCGTGTGCCGGCGGCTCACCGGCAGCTCGATCTCGCCGACCATCACCGAGGTCCGGCCGCTGTCCGAACGCACCTCGGTCACGTGCGCCAGGGCGACCAGCAGGGAGCGGTGGATCCGGTGGAATCCCGCGTCCGCCCAGTCGTCGGCGAGCGTCGTCAACGGCACCCGCACGAGGTAGTTGTCGCCGGCGGTCGTGTGCAGGCGCGCGTAGTCCCCCTGGGCCTCGACGTGGGTGATGTCGCGGCGATCGACGAAGCGCGTGACGCCTCCGCGCTCGACGGCGACCTGGGTGTCGGTGGCAGGAGCCGGGGCCGCGGTGTCGGCCAGCACTCGTCGTACGGCCTCGGCGAGGCGCTCGGGGCGGACCGGCTTGAGGACGTAGTCGACGGCCCGCAGGTCGAACGCGTCGACCGCGTGCTGCTCGTGGGCCGTCACGAACACGATCGGCGGCGGCTGCTTGAAACGGCTCAGCACCTCGGCGAGCTCCAGCCCGGTCAGGCCGGGCATCTGGATGTCGAGGAAGACGCAGTCGACCTCGCGCTCGCGCAGGGTCCGCAGGCCGTCGGTGGCGGACTGGCAGGCGACGACCTCGCCGATGCGCGGGTCGGCCTCGAGCAGGAAGGTGAGCTCGTCGAGGGCCGGTCGCTCGTCATCGACGACCAGGACGCGGAGCCCGGTCACACCGTCACTCCGGGCGCGAACTTCGGGACGCGCACGATCACCTTGGTGCCGGCGCCGGGTGCGGTCTCCACGACCAGACCGTAGTCGTCTCCGAAGGTCGCGCGCAGGCGTGCGTCGACGTTGCCCAGGCCGATCGAGTCGAGCGCCTCGTCGCCGGCGAGCGCGCGTCGTACCTTCTCCGGGTCCTCGCCGACGCCGTTGTCCTCGACCTCGATGACGGCCTCGTGCCCCCGGTCGTGGGCGTTGATCGTGAGGTGCCCTGCCTGCTCGACGCCTTCGAGCCCGTGGCGTACGGCGTTCTCGACGAGCGGCTGGATGCAGAGGAACGGTACGACGACCGGTAGCACCTCGGGCGCCACGTTGAGCGTGACCTGGAGCCGGTCGCCGAAGCGCGCCTGTTCGAGCAGGAGATAGCGCTCGATGGAGCGCAGCTCCTCGGCGAGCGTCGTGAACTCGCCGTGCCGACGGAAGGAGTACCGGGTGAAGTCGGCGAAC
>JAKFFB010000078.1:0-4200 GCA_036675425.1 Actinomycetales bacterium
CTGCTTGTCGCGGCCCTTGCCGAGGCCGGTCGGCGGCCCGACGACGGGCGCCTCGGCGACCGGCTCGGCCGCGGGCTCGGCTGCCGGCTCGACGGTCCCGGCGGTCGGCTCGGTCACCGGCTCCTGCGGCGCGATCCGGTCTCGGCCCGGCGCGAGGCCGCTCCGCCCGCGGGGCGAGGTCGCGGCCGGCTCCTCGACGACCGGCTCCGCCACGACGGGCTCCTCCACGACCACCGGCTCCTCGACGACCGGCTCGGCCGGCACCGCGGGCACCGGCTCGGCGGTCGGCTCCGGGGCCTGTCCCGGCGCCGTCTCGAGCCCGTTACCGACGCCCTGCACCTCGGCGGAGCGCGGGTCGACCGGCGCGGCGGCGAGGGCCGGCCAGGCGCCGGCGACCAGGGTCACGCCGGCCGCGGCGACGAGCGCGCCGACGGTGCCGGTACGACGGGCGAGCGATGACGACAACGGATCCTCCAGCTCGGTGTGCTCTCGCGGAGTACATCGACCGAACCGGGCACATCGTGACCAGCCGGGGGGATCAATTCGAGTCAGACAAGTTGCTCCGATCGGAGCAGAACCGATCGGCGACTCGCTCGTTGTCGCGGCCGGTCGCGCGGTCGCGGCCCGCGACCCGCACACTGAGCCGGTGAGCGACATCCCGCGGCGCGCAGTCACCCGGTCGGCCAAGCTGGCCGGGCTGCCGCTCGGCGTCGCCGGCCGGGCCACCCTCGGCCTCGGCAAGCGGATCGGCGGGCGCCCCGCCGAGGTCGTCGCCGCGGAGCTGCAGGCCCGCACCGCCGAGCAGCTCTTCCAGGTCCTCGGCCAGCTCAAGGGCGGGGCCATGAAGATGGGCCAGGCGCTGAGCGTGTTCGAGGCCGCCCTGCCCGAGGACGTCGCCGCGCCGTACCGCGCAGCGCTCACCAAGCTGCAGGAGGCCGCGCCTCCGCTGCCCGCGACCACGGTCCACGCCGTGCTGGCCAAGGAGCTCGGCGCCGGCTGGCGGGAGCTGTTCACCGCCTTCGACGACAAGCCGGCGGCGGCCGCCAGCATCGGCCAGGTGCACCGGGCGGTCTGGTCCGACGGGCGCCTGGTCGCGGTGAAGATCCAGTACCCCGGGGCGGGTCCGGCGCTGCTCGGCGACCTCAAGCAGCTCGGTCGGCTGGCCCGGATGTTCTCCAGCCTGACACCGGGTCTGGACGTCAAGCCGCTCATCGCCGAGCTGGAGAAGCGGGTCGCCGAGGAGCTCGACTACCGGCTCGAGGCCCAGGCGCAGGCCACCTTCGCCGCGGCCTACGACGGCGACGACGAGATCACCGTTCCCGCCGTGGTCACCGGGAGCGAGCGGGTGCTCGTGACCGAGTGGATCGAGGGCACCCCGCTCTCGCACGTCATCGCGCACGGCACCCAGGAGGAGCGCGACCGCGCCTCCCTGCTGCTGGCCCGCTTCCTGTTCTCCGGACCGGTGCTGGCCGGGCTGCTGCACGCCGACCCGCACCCCGGCAACTTCCGGCTGATGCCGGACGGGCACCTCGGCGTCATCGACTTCGGGGCGGTCGACCGGCTGCCGGACGGCGCTCCCGAGCCGATCGGCCGGATCGCCCGGCTGGCGCTGGACGGCCAGGCGGAGGAGGTGCTGCAGGCGCTGCGCGACGAGGGCTTCGTCAAGCCCACCGTCGACGTCGACGCGCAGGCGCTGCTCGACTACCTCGACCCCCTGCTGGAACCGGTGCGGGCCCACGAGTTCCGCTTCGACCGGCCGTGGCTGCGGCACCAGGCGATCCGGCTGGGCGACCCCCGCTCCCCCGCGGCGCAGCTCGGGCGCCAGCTCAACCTGCCCCCGTCGTACCTGCTCATCCACCGCGTCACGATGGGCACGATCGGGGTGCTCTGCCAGCTCGGCGGCGTCGCCGACTACCGCTCCGAGATGGAGCGCTGGCAGCCCGGTTTCGCCGTCCCGCAGAAGGGGTAGGCCGACCCGTCACGTCTGCTGCCCTCCGTCGTTGAGCCGGGGACAGGTCAGCGGACGGGGGGCACGTGGCACGCGGGTTCGGGGGGCGGGCACTGCTCGCCGCAGCAGTCCTGGCAGTGATCGCCACCGCAGTCCCGGCGACAGCCGGCGGATCGGCCGGCACGACGACCTCCGACGTGCCGACCCGGCGCGACGTGTCGACGACGGTCATCCGGACGAGCACCGCCGACACCCTGGTGCAGGTCAACGTCGACATCGGCATGCAGGTCAAGGCCGGCACGCGCTGCCGCTCCGGCCTGCCGGGCGTCTGCAAGGGCGGCGGCACGGTCTACCACCCGTGCTTCAACCTCAAGGACCCCGCCTACGCCGGCTGCCAGCTGTACACGCTCTACCGCGTGCTGCCCCGCGGCACCGCCGCCGACCTCGCGCAGGGCATCGCGATCACCAACACGAGCACGGCCCGCGACGGCTCGACCGTGGAGCACGGCTGGGCCGGCAAGGTCACCCAGGCCGACCTCGAGTTCTACGCGTACGACCCGCTCGGCCGCTACGGCGACGCCCGCATGCGCGTCCCCGGCTTCCCGCACCGGCTGCTCGACGTCGCCTACAGCGACGAGATCGGCCACGTCACGCTGCCGCAGCTCGGCGCGCCCGACGCCGGCGTCGTGGTCGGTCGCGCGCTCGGCAAGGACGGCACGCCGATGCCGCCGTCGTCGTTCAAGTTCGACGCCTTCGGCCACGGCGACACCGGCCACCCCACCGGCATGCTGAACGGCAAGCAGTTCATGCTCTACGGCTTCGGCGGGGCCAAGGTCACGGCCGGCACGACCGACGGCAGCTTCCGCACCAAGCCGCTGTGGCGCGGCCACTACGACATCCACATCCAGCGCAAGGGCGCGTCCTACCGCTGCGCGGTGAAGGTGCAGGCCGCCGAGGTCCGCTTCGACCTGCACTTCGGCCGCAAGAACCTCGGGCAGAGGTCGTGCAAGCCCATGAACAGCCTGGCGCAGGGCGTCCCGGGCTAGGCCGGTCCCACGTAGCGGAAGCGCGGCACGCCCGGCTCCACGTCCTCCAGGAAGCCCTCGACCGTGCGAACGGCGAGCCGCGGGCCGGGCACGTCGTACAGCGGGACGTAGACGACCACGACGCGGTCCTCGACGTCGGCGTCGTGGCCCAGGCCGAGGACCAGGTAGTCCTTGCCCTTCCAGTGCCGCCAGACGCCGGCGCGGATCTCGGGGAGGCTCACCACCACTCCTCGTCGAGCTTGGCCTCGATCGAGCGGACGTTGTCGCGGGTGCAGCGGTCGCAGACCAGCATCCGGCCGCGGGGGCCCGTGGACGCCGACCAGGTCAGCGGCGGGTCGCCCTCGACGGTGGTGCCGCAGACGCTGCAGGTTGCCGCCTCCACCTACGGCTCCAGGTCGGCCAGCGCGGCGCGCAGCAGCTGCAGGCCGTTGCGGGCCAGCGCCTCGGCGTCGTCGGTCTCCACCTCGAGCTCCATCGCGGCGCCGACCGGTCCCTCTCCGTAGCCGACGGCGGCGACCACCGCGGCCCGCTCGGCCGGCGGCAGCCTCGCGAGAGCGGCGTCGAGCCGGTCCAGGACCTCGGGGTGCGAGGCGAACGGCTCGACCGCGGCGACCGCCTCCACGACGTGGGCAGGCAGCGGCCGGCAGCGCGGCGGGCGGTCGGTGCTCACCTCGACTCCTTCGGCACGTGGTCCATGGAACACGAGAGCCGCCCCGGTCGCCCGGAGCGGCTGTCGCGTGCCTTCCCGTCAGGTCGCCTCACGGCGGTGTGTCGCTCGAAGCGACTGAGTTGGGACCGGGGGCCATGTATCGGGTCGGCACAGGAAGTGAACCGCATCCTCGCGGCGCGGATTCCCCCGGTCGGGTGGCGACGTCCTACGCGTCGGGATCCGACGTCGGCGGTACGGCGGCGGGTGCGCTGGACTCCGGCTGCGCGGCGGGCTCCGGCTGGGGTGCCGCGGGGGTCACCTGCTCCGGTGCCGGGCGCTCCGCCGCCGGGGCCGGGTCGGCGGCGGGCTGCGGGGCGGCGGGGGTGGTCTGCTCGCCGGACGGGGTGCTCGGGGCACTGGCCTCGACCGCGGCGGTCACGGCCTCGACGGGCGCGCCGTCGCCGGCCGGGCCGGGAGCGGGCGTGACCGGGGCGGTCTCGCCCTCCTCGGGCCGGCGCTGCGGCTGGCCGGGCTGCCCAGGGCGCTCGGGCCGGTCC
>JAKFFB010000118.1:0-4186 GCA_036675425.1 Actinomycetales bacterium
GCGGCGGCCATCATCAAGGAGGAGGCGCTGCGACAGGTCGGTCTCGAGGTGTCCCGGGTGACGGGCAGGCAGGCGCGCGACGAGGTCACCCTGACGGCCCGACTCGTCGCCGTACGCGCCCGCTCACGCTTCATCGAGCCGGGTCACAGGTCCTGGCAGCTGGCTCAGAACGACATCGACAACGAGGTCTGGCTCAGTGAGCGTGAGCAGGAGGCGATGTGGCACGAGTCGTTCGGCGACTGATGCGTGGACCTACCGAACCGTACGGCGGGGCAGGCCGCTCGAAGCCAGCCCGACCGTTCGGTAGCGCTGGGGATAGGTGCTGGGGTGCCCGGATCGCGTGTCAGACCGGAGCGCCGACCAGTGTCGAGGAGCCGGCCGGAGCTGCGCCGTACGTCCGCCGCCACGCCGGGAAGTCCCAGGTCCGGAGGAACTTGGTGGCCGCGGCGACGCCGTTGTCGAAGAGTCCTCGCTTGGTCTCGGGGGAGAGCCGGAAGTCGGTGGAGCGAACGCCACTCGTCTCGACGAAGACGGTGCGGGAGACGACCGACGGCCGGTCCACGTGCACCTGGTCGTGGGCGTTCGTCATGGTGGCGACCAGCGCCCGGGCCAGGGACAGCGGGTCGTCGGCCTCGTGCCAGCGCTGGGCGCAGATGGGCAGCCGGGCCGACAGCTTGACGCCGAACGTCGGGTGCTCCGGCTCGTCGTCGAACAGGTCGATCGGGTAGTTGGACAGCATCCCGCCGTCGGTCAGCACGATCTCGGTCCGGCCGTCGGTGAGAGCCGGGTCGACCGCGAGCCGCCAGGGCCGGAAGAAGAACGGGATCGAGGCCGAGGCCCGCACCGCGTCCGCGACGGACATCGCGTCGGCGGACGTCCCGAGCAGGCGCTCGTAGTCCCACGGCAGCCGCAGCATCCGGCCCCGGGAGACGTCGGAGACGATCACGACCAGCCGGTAGCGGTGCTCGACCGGCGTGCCGGCGGTGGCGCCGGGCAGCCGCAGGTCGCCCCAGCACGTCACGCCTGCCTCGGCCAGGGTGTCGTGGATCCAGCGGTGCAGGGCACGGCCGCGATGGATGCCCTCGCGCGCGAGCAGGTCGAGGCCGTTGCCGAGCGGCCCCAGGAGCCGGCCGTACGTCCCCTCGTCGAGGAAGTCGGCGAAGTCGGTGTCGATGGTCAGCGACTCGAGCCGGTCGCCGAGCCCGGCTGCCACCAGCGACGCGACGATCGCGCCGGCCGATGTGCCGGCAACGCGGTGGAAGTCGTAGTGGTCGGACAGCACGTGGACGGCGCCGGCCAGCCCGGCACCCTTCACCCCGCCGCCTTCGAGGACGAGATCGCTCGTGGACATGTGCACCTCCTCGCCGGGCGACCGCCCCCGGTGGTGCCGCCACGAAAGTAAAGAGATGGCAAAGGACTGCGCTGATACCTTGCCGGGATCCCGGCCGGAGTCCGCGTGTAGTTGGATGACCGGATGTTCAAGCCCGGCCACGACCAGTCCGCCCATGGCGTCCGGATGGAGTGGGGGCCGACGGGGGCCACGGCGGTCGCCGCAGACGTGACGGTCGTGGTCGACGTGCTCTCCTTCACCACCACGCTGACCATCGCCGTCGAGCGCGGGATCACCGTGCTGCCGTACGTCTGGAAGGACGAACACGCCAGGGAGTACGCCGCAGCGCGCGACGCCGTCCTGGCGGTCGGCCGGTTCGAGGCGCGGAGCCTCGCCGGCGACGAGCCCCGCGGGATCAGCCTGTCGCCGGCCGAGATGGCCACGGCCGAGCTGACGGGAGTGGAGCGGATCGTGCTGCCCTCGCCGAACGGCTCGACGATCTGCTTCGCGCTCGCCGAGACGGGGGCGACCGTGGTGGCGGCGAGCCTGCGCAACGCGTCCGCCGTGGCGGCGTACCTCTCCCCGCTCCTGCGCGACGGCGCAACGTGTGCGGTCGTCGCTGCCGGCGAGCGCTGGCCCGACGGCACCCTGCGCCCCTGCGTCGAGGACCTCTGGGGCGCGGGCGCCGTGATCGGCGGGCTCGTGGACGCCGGTCACACCGGCCTGAGTCCCGAGGCACGCGTGGCGGAGCACGCCTTCCGCGCCGTTCGACCCGACCTCGCCGCGGAGCTGGCCGCGTGTGCGGGCGGGCTCGAGCTCGCCGCCGCCGGCTATGCCGACGACGTCGAGGTCGCCGGTCAGGTCGACGTCAGCCGCGTGGTGCCGATGCTCAAGGTCGGTGCCTTCGTGGCCGCAGAGGACTAGGCTGCGTGGCCATGACAGTCGAGCACACGCCGGTGGTCGTCAACGGCGGCATCCTCGTGGGCCACGACGGCTCAACTGCCTCGAGCGAGGCCGTCACCTGGGCGGCCGGACACGCTGCCCGGCTGGGCGTCCCGCTGCACGTGCTGCGAGCGTGGAGCCTCACCAACGCCCCCCGTCCGGAGACGATGGAGACGGGCTACGTCCCGCCACCGGAGGACTTCGAGGCGGCCGTGCTCAAGCAGCTGACCCGAGACGTCGAGGCGCTGCACCTGCCGGCCGACTGCACGGTCGAGCTGCACGCGACCCGCGGGCAGTCGGCGGCCAGGCTGCTCGAGGCGGCTGCCGGAGCCGAGATGGTCGTCGTCGGTGCGCGCGGTGCGGGTGGCTTCCGCGGCCTGCTCTTCGGCTCCACCGCGGACCAGGTGATGCGGCACGCGCCCTGCCCGGTCGTGGTCGTGCCAGTGGGCCGAGACTGACCGCTCGGCCGCTCGGCGGTTGAGGAGGCGCGCCAGCGCCGTCACGAGACCGGAGCCACGCTCCGGAGCTCGACCACGCGGTCCATCGCGGCCAGCCCGGCGTCCTGGTGGGTGATCCAGACGATGCTCCGCCCGGCCAGGGCATGGAGCACGTCGCGGGCGACCGACTCGGCCGTGGCCGTGTCGAGATGGGCGGTGGGCTCGTCGAGGACGACGACGGGTTGCTCGCCGAGGACGGCACGCGCCAGCCCGAGCCGCGCACGCTCGCCGCCGGAGACGTCGCGGTGTCCCGCGCCGATCAGGGTGTGCAGTCCGACCCCGTCGACCCAGGTCCCCAGTCCGGCGACCCGGAGCGCGGCGGCAACCTCGTCGTCGGTGGCTCCGGGCCTGGCGAGGCGGACGTTCTCGGCCACCGAGGTGGCGAACAGGTAGGGGTCGTCGTCGACCAGGGCGACGTGACCGCGGATGTCGTCGAGGGCCAGGTCGCGGGCGGCGACGCCGTCGAAGAGGACCTCACCCGGCGGGTCGAGGAAGCGGATCAGCTGCGCCGCGATCGTCGACTTCCCCGAGCCCGAGGGCCCGACGATCCCGATCCGCTCGCCGGCGGCGAGCGTGAAGGAGACGGGCACTCCCGCGCCCACCTCGCGCGCCTCGACCGCGGGGTACGCCGCAGGCCACGCCTGCGGGTGGGCCGGATCGGCGACGGCGGGCTCCTGCCCGATCAGCGCGTCGACACGTGCCGTCGCCGCTGCACACCGGGCACGCGCGACGACGGCGTCGATCACCGGCGCGAGGATCTCGTGCAGCGCCAGCGGCAGCAGCACGAGCAGGGCGGCGGTGGCCGGCGGCAGACCGGCGGTGGTGCCGGGCACCAGCGCGACGGCCACGCCGGTCGCGCCGACCACCAGGCAACGCGCCACGGCCGGAGCCAGGGCGGCGCGGCGGGCGAGCATGGCCAGGTCGGTGCTGGCCGCCACGACGTCCGCGACCGCGGCAGCGTCGCGCTGCCAGGCCACCAGCTGGCGCGCATCGGTCAGCGTGGTCTCGACCAGCTCGCCGAGGTGGGCGCGCGCAGCGACGTACTCCCGCTCGAGACGTGCCGCACGGAGCGCGACCGGCGTCGCGACCAGGAGCGTCACGGCCATGGGCAGTGCGACGACCAGAGCGGCGGCGGGGGCGAGCAGCCCCGCGACCAGCAGGGCGCCGGCCGAGACGAGCGCCGCCGTCCACAGCGGCAACCGGACCCGCACGCGTTGGTCGACGAGCGCGTCGACGTCGTCGACGAGGGAGGTGAGGAGGTCGCCGCGACGCCGGCCGGGAGCGCCGAGTCGGGCGGGGACGAGCGGCACGAGGGCGGCGTACACCGCTGCCCGCCGCTCGGCGAGACGGCCGAGGGCCTGCTCGTGCGAGAGGAGGCGCTCGGCATAGCGCAGCACCGGCCGCGCCAGCCCGAAGG
>JAKFFB010000167.1:0-20888 GCA_036675425.1 Actinomycetales bacterium
CAGCATCCACCAGTCGTCGGCGGGACGCCCCTCGTCGAAGACGCGGGACGCCGCATCGAAGGTCACCTCCTCACCCGCGGCGGCGAGCTCGGCCACCTGGGCGTCGGTGAAGCCGTCCAGGATCGGGACGGCGCGGAGCTCGTCGAAGAGCGTCATGTCTGCGCCAGGTAGCGGTGGACGAGGTAGACCGACATCGCGCCCTCGCCGACGGCGGACGCGACGCGCTTCATCGAGTCGCGGCGCACGTCGCCGGCCGCGAACACCCCCGGCACGCTCGTCTCCAGGGCGAACGGACCGCGCTCCAGCGGCCACGCGACCTCGGTGGGCAGGTCGGGGCCGGTGAGCACGAAGCCGTGCCCGTCCCGGGCGACCGTGTCGCCGAGCCAGTCGGTGTGCGGCGCTGCGCCGATGAAGACGAAGAGCCAGCTGGTCTCGACCTCCTCGACCCTGCCGGCGCCGCGGTCACAGAGGCTGATCGCCTCGAGGTGGCCCTCGCCGCGGGCGCCGACGACCTCGGTCCGCAGCCGCACCTCGACGTTGGGCGTGGCGAGGATGCGGGCGACGAGGTAGTGCGACATCGACGCCTCCAACGCAGCGCCGCGCACGACGAGCACGACCCGAGCGGCGTAACGGGCGAAGTTGAGTGCCGCCTGTCCGGCCGAGTTGGCGGCGCCCACGACGTACACGTCCTCGCCCGCCGTCTGCGTCGCCTCGCTCGCGCTGGCGCCGTAGTGGAGCCCCCGCCCGACGACCTCGTCGATGCCCGGTGCCTCGAGACGGCGGTACGACACCCCGCTGGCCACCAGGACCGCGCGCGCCTCGATGTCGGCCGAGCCGTCCAGCAGCACCGCCCGCACCGGGCCGCGGGTCTCGAAGCCGACGACGTCGCGCGCCAGCACCATCTCCGCGCCGAACCGCGACGCCTGCGCCACCGCGCGGTGGGTGAGGTCGGCGCCGGAGAGGCCCTTGGGGAAGCCGAGGTAGTTCTCGATCGACGCGCTCTGCCCGGCCTGGCCGCCCGGGGCGTCGCGCTCGACGACGACGGTCGCCAACCCCTCGGAGGCGGCGTACACCGCCGCGGCGAGTCCGGCCGGACCGCCGCCGACGATGCAGAGGTCGTAGAGCGGCTTCTCGGCGCGGGTGCGCAGGCCGAGCGCGTCGGCGAGCTCGATGGTGGTGGGGGAACGGAGCGCGACGCCGTCCGGGAGCGCCACGACGGGGAGGTCGTCGATGCCGGCGCCGGCGACCTCGAGCAGCCGGGTCGCCTCCTCGGTCTGGTCGACCTCGAGCCAGCGGTAGGGCACGTGGTTGTGGGCGAGGAACGTCTTCACCTCCACCGTCCGCTCCGACCAGCGGTGCCCGACGACGCGCACCTCGGCGTCGCGGTCGGGGTGGCCGTGCGCCCAGTCGCGCAGCAGCTCGTCGAGCACCGGGTAGAGCCGCTCCTCGGGCGGGTCCCACGGCTTCATCAGGTAGTAGTCGAGCGCGATGTCGTTGATCGCGCGGATCGCGACGTCGGTGTCGGCGTACGCCGTGAGCAGCAGGAGCTTGGTGTCCGGCGACTGCTGCCGCACCTCCTGCAGCACCTCGATGCCGGTCATCCCGGGCATCCGCTGGTCCGAGACGACGGCCGCGACCGGCCGGTCCTTGAGCACCTGGTCGGCGAGGATCTCCAGGGCCTCTGCACCGGACGTCGCGCGCAGGACGCGGTAGTCCTCTCCGTAGCGCTGGCGGAGGTCTCGTACGACGGCGGCCACCACGGCGACGTCGTCGTCGACCGCGAGGATGGCGGGCTTCGCCATCGGCACCTCCCCGTTCCGTTGCCGGTCCCCGGGACGCTACCGGCGTCCGGGCGGGGCGGACAGGTGGTCGAGACCAGCTTGCGACCCGAGCCGGCCCTCTGGCGGCTCGTGTTCCGGGCTCCCCGGAACGTGCAGGGGCTAGTCTGGGAGGACTCTCGTGGACGGTTGCGGCCGGTGCTCGGTCGCCACCGTAGGAAGGCCAACGATGCAGCTTCACGCCGTGATCGGCCCACCCCCAGGCGTGGTCCAGAGCGCTCTCGAAGCGGCGCGTGACCTGATCCCGTCGCCGCCGCCTGTCGCCGAGGAGCCGAAGCGCGGGCGCCTGGACCGGCTCCGCGGCCGTCGGCAGGTCCAGCCCCAGGCTGCCGCGCCCGTCGTCACCCTGGTGCCCGCAGTGCCCGAAGCCGTGTTCGTACGCCTGGCGAAGTTCGGCAACGTCACCGGGGACGATGCCGCCGGTCTCGTCAAGGCCCTCGAGGCCGAGGCCGGCACCTGGCGGGCGCCCGTGCTGCACGTCAGCAAGGTGGTGGTGACCGAGGCCCTCCCGTTCGAGGTCAGGGCCCAGCTCGAAGGCGACGTCGACGCCCTCCGCGACATCTACAGCCATGTCATCGAGGCCGCTCGCCTGCAACGCTTCTACCTCGACCGGCGGAGCTTCCGCAGCGAGCTCACCGCCCTCGGCTCGCTCGAGGGCGAGGACGGGGCACCGGTCCCGGACTCCGTGGCCGGCGCGGAGGTCCTCCACCCGGGTGTGCGCTGGTCGCCGTCCCACATCACGTTGCTCCGCACGTCATTCACCGATGGGGGGACCACGTTCGCGGAGGTCGCGCGGATCGAGCTGGCGCACGGCGCCGCCGAGGAGCTGGGCGCCCGCACCGGCGCGTGAGCGTCGGGACGTCGCGCACCACGGTCAGATGGCGATGACGACCAGGGCGAGCGCCGGCAGCACGGACGACGCGAGTGGACCGAGCACCTCGGCCCGGAGCTCGCGAGCCACCTGCGGGAGGCACTCATCAGGCTGCGCGAGGTCACCGACCCCTACGCCTGATCCGAGCCACCGGCGCTCACCACCTGAACGGCACGATCCGTGGACCGGTGGCGTGCCACTCGTCCCCTCCGTCGTGGGCGTGGTGGCCGAGGTGGCCGCAGTACCAGGCGACCACGTCGGTGCCGTCGAGGTTCTCGAAGTCGAGGTAGGCGTCGAGGCCGTCGGCACCCGCCGTGCCCTGGTTGCCGTTGAGGTCCTCGGAGCCGCGGTAGCGCATGAACCAGGCGTCCCTCGTCGAGAACGCATCGGCGGAGCCGTCGTTGGGGTCCGGGATGAGGAAGCACCCGTTGCCCCGGCCGCGGTCCATGACCGCCCAGCGCCGGTTGGTCGCCGGGCTCTTCAGCCGTGAGGTCTCCCAGAGCTTCTTGTGCCATCCCGGGCCGTAGCCGATGTCGGGAGTGGTGGAGTTGTACTCATAGATCGCATCGTCGCTCGCGCCGTTGATGTCGAAGTCGAAGCGCCAGTAGGCGTGGTGGCGGTGGTCGTGGTTGCACTGCAGGCCCGCGCTGAACAGGCGGGGGACGATGGTCCCGTCCGGGAGGAACGTCCAGCGCTGGCGCAGGCGGTAGGAGCCGATCCGGTGGTAGGACTCCAGCGTCAGCCAGCGGATGCCGAAGATCGCGAAGTCGTAGACCGCGACGCGCTTGCCGTTGGACTGGACGTCGGCGTTGCCGAAGGTCAGGGGGTCCTTGTAGGGCCCGCACGGGCCGTCGTACTGCACGCGCAGCGATGGCAGGCTCGCCTTGTAGAGCATGAGCCGACCGCGGTAGCGCACGTTGCGGATGGCGATCCCCTCGGGCTGCGACCAGTCGCCGAGCGAGTAGGAGAACTGCCAGAGCGGGTTCTGGCTGGGCCAGGAGATGGTGCCGTACTCAGCCATGATCGTGTCCTTCCACCCGGCCCGTGCTGACCGTCTTGCGGTCCGCGACGTCGACGATCGCGGCGTACGCCGCCAGCCGCCGGTCGGCGGGGAAGAACCGCACGTCGGCGAGCCGCCGCCCCGCGAGCGGGTCCTCGGGCTCCTCCCGCATGACGGCCATTGCTCCGACCTCGAGCCCGCTGACGTCGGCGTCGATCGCCTCGCGGGCGAGTGGGACGACGAGCTCGATCTCCTCGTCGGTCAGCGGCGGCTGCGTGCGGAGCACGCGCGTGACCCACTCGCCGTCGGTGTCCCGAGTCGCCTCGACCGTCCACTGGTGGGTGTAGCTGTAGAGGACGACGGCCGACGCGCGGCCGGCCTTGGCGTCGAGCCGGTGACCACCGATGGCGACGAAGTCGCGCCCGATGAGGGGCTGCACCGCCTTCGAGGCCGTGGCGTCGCCGACGAGCCGACGGGTGGCGGACTCCGAGATCGGCGCCCGCGCGTCACTGACCGGCACGTCGGCCCGATCGCTGATGCGCCGCGAGACGCGGACGCGCGGGCGGTCGCGCAGCGGCGGGTCGGTCTCCGCCGGGAAGTCGAAGACCTCGACCGCGCTCTCGGGTGGTTCGGGTAGCTGGTGTTCCTGCCTGGGCATCGCAGGCCTCCTGTCGAGCGCGAGGCCCCGGACCCCGCAGCGGACCAGCAGCATCTGCCCGACAAGTTCTGCGTTGTGTCAAGAACCTCGACGATCCGCAAAATTGGGGACAGGAACCGTCAAGACGATGTCAAGGGCGGGTCGCCGCACCCCTGGTCGCGACGTGAGCGATCCGTAGCCGCCGGCGTGGCTACTCGTTGGTAGGGGTGACTGTCGTCACCCGAGAGGCCCTTCATGCACCGACTCATCGCCGCCGCCGTCGTCAGCGCCGTCACGGCCGCCACGCTCCCGTTCCTCGGCTCGCCGGCCGTGGCCGCCGGGGTGACCGTGACCGACGGCTGCATCCGGAGCATCCCGGATCCCGGCACGACGGCGCCGGTCGAGATCTGCTTCACGCTCTTCCGCCCGGCGGGGGCGACCAGGAAGGACCCGGTGCCGATGGTGCTGCACAGCCACGGCTGGGGCGGCAGCCGGACGACCGACCCGGCGTCCTTCTCCTACCTGACCGACGCCGGCTTCGGCGTGCTGAGCTTCGACCAGCGCGGCTTCGGCGAGAGCGGCGGCCAGGCCTACATCGAGAACCCCGACGTCGAGGGCAAGGACGTCAAGAAGATCGTCGACCTCGTCGCGGCGAAGCGCTGGGTGGAGAAGGAGAGGCCCGGCGACCCGGTGCTCGGCGCGATCGGTGGGTCGTACGGCGGCGGCTACCAGTTCGTCGGCGCCTTCACCGAGCTGCGCGACCGGGGCGCGACCCGGTTCGACGCGCTGGCACCCGAGATCACCTGGTTCAACCTGAAGGAGGCGCTGGCGCCCGACGAGGTCGCCCGCAGCACCTGGCTGACGCTGCTGACCGCCGCCGGCTCCGAGGCGCTGCCGCAGGAGGTCGTCGCGGCCTACGCCTACGGCGCGAGCACCGGCCAGTGGCCCGGCGCCGGCAACCCGATCGCCGACCTGGACGCGTTCTTCGAGAAGAACGGCCCCGCCTGGCACGTCGCGCAGGGCCGCACCCTCGACATCCCCGTGCTCTTCGGCCAGGGCGCCCCGGACAACCTCTTCAACCTCAACCAGGGCCTGAAGAACTTCGCCCAGGCGCTCACCCCCGCGGCCCGCGCGGAGAGCATCTTCGTCGGCTACAACGGCGGCCACGTGCTGCCGAACGTCCTGCCCGCGGCCTACGCCGGGTCGGGCGACCCGTGCGCGCAGAAGCTCGGCGGCGGCAGCTTCAGCCAGCTCGCTCAGCGCTTCTTCCAGGAGAAGCTGAAGGGCGTCGCCACGGGCCTCACCGGCTACGGGGCCTACCACCTGGCGACCACCGAGGACGTCTGCGTGACCGTCGACAGCGTCGAGCCCACGACCTCCGTCGAGCTCGGCACCGTCCCCACCACGACCGCCGCCGGCGGCCCGCTGACCTTCGAGCTCGGGGCAGGTCCGATGCGCCTGGCCGGCCAGCCGATGGTCGACGCGCTGGTCACCTCCGTCGGCGTCGAGAACCGCGCCTTCTTCGCGCTCAGCGTCGGCACCAGCCCGGCGGACGCCCGGGTCGTCGCGAACAACGTCATGCCGCTGAGCGAGCCGCTGCCGGTCGTCGGCGAGGCGCGCAGCTTCGAGCTGCCGGCCATGGCCGTCGACGTGCCGGAGGGGTCGAAGCTGTTCCTGACGGTCAGCCCCGTCAGCGACATGTTCTTCTCGCACGGCAGCCGCACCCCCGGCGCGCTGGTGCTGGAGAGCACGGTCGTGCGCCTGCCCGTGGTGGCCGGCTAGGGCGTCCCGTCCTCCGTCTGCTCGGCGAGGAACCGCTCGAGCTCGTCGCCGATCTCCTCGGCGCTCGGGAGCGAGCCGCCCATGGAGGCCAGCAGGCTGCGACCCGCGCCGGCGAGGTAGGCGTCGTACTGCCGCTCGAGCGCCTCGACCACCGCACGGATCTCGTCGGAGCCGGCGATCGTCTCGTCGACCTGCGTGCGGACCGTCTCGGCGCCGCTCTCGAGCTCGCCGAGGTCGAAGGCCAGCCCGGTCAGCCCTGCGACGCTCTCCAGCAGCGTGATCGCCGCCGCGGGGTACTCCGCCTCGGCCAGGTAGTGCGGCACCGCGACGGCGAAGCCGGCCGCGTCGTGACCGGCCTGGCCCAGTCGGAGCTCGAGCAGGTGGCCGGCGCTCGACGGCACCTGCACGGTGCCGACCCAGCGCTCGTGCCCGGCGATCGTCGACGGGTCGGTCGCGTGCGCGATGACGCCGAGCGGGCGCGTGTGAGGCACGGCCATCGGGATCGCGTTCAGGCCGACGGTCATGCGCACGCCGAACAGCTCGACGACCTGCAGCACCGCGGAGGTGAAGGCCTCCCAGTGCACGTCCGGCTCCGGTCCGGCCAGCAGCAGGAACGGCGTGCCGGTGGCGTCCTCGAGCAGGTGGACCGCGAGCGAGGGATCGGCGTACGACTCCCAGTGGTCCTCGGCGAAGGTCATCAGCGGCCGCCGCGCCCGGTAGTCGAGGAGTGCGTCCACGTCGAACGTCGCGAGCACGCGACTGCCGGGCCGGCTCAGCAGGTGGGAGCGCGCCAGCCGCTTGGCGCCGCCGGCGTCGACGAAGCCGTCGAGCGCCTGCACCAGCACGGGGGAGTCCAGGGCAGGCAGGTCCGGCTCCAGCTCGTAGAGCTCGCGCGGGTCCAGCCGTGCCACGGTCCTGCCCCCTGTCAGAAGTCTGCCGACGTCGCACGTCGGGCCTGCCTCGGCGAACGCCGAGTCACGCAGCCGTGTTCCTCGCAGGAGTGTGCACCCGCGATGTCGAAACGTGCAGGCAACCCAGTCGTTCGTCCGGAAGGTCCTGACCCGTGCCTCGCCCCCAGCGCCTGCGCCTTCTCGCCGTCTGCACCGCCGTCGTCGCCGTCGGCGGCGCCGCCCTCGCGTCGGCCGCGCCCCCCGCGCCGTCGACCCCCGCCACTCCCGGCATCGCCTGCGGACCGGGCTCGCTCCCCGAGGAGACCCAGGGCCGCGCGCCGGTCGCGGACGTCGAGACCGGCCGCTACGCCAAGGGCTACACCTGCAACGTCACCGAGATCAGCCACACCGGCCGGACCGGCGGCTACCGCGTCGAGCGCTACGTCGACAAGAGCGGCAACGAGTGCGCCTACTACGACACGACCCTGCTGTGGCCGACCAGCGTCGCGGACCAGGGCACGGAGGGGCCGGGGACGTACGTCCTCGACATGAAGGACCCGGCCAAGCCGGTCATCACCGCGGTGCTGCGCAGCCCGGCCTTCCAGTCGCCGCACGAGTCGGTCCGTCTCAACCAGAAGCGCGGCCTGCTCGCGGCGGTCATGGCCTACCCGACGACGCAGCCCGGCCAGGTCGACGTCTACGACGTCAGCCAGGACTGCCGCACCCCGCAGCTGATGTCGAGCACCCCGATGGGCGTGCTCGGCCACGAGGGCGGCTTCGCGCCGGACGGCCTGACCTACTACGTCGGCTCGCTGTACTTCCGGACGCTGACCGCGGTCGACCTGACCGACCCGCGCACCCCGAAGCCGGTCTGGACCACCACGGACTACGAGCCGCACGGCGTCTCGATCAGCGCCGACGGCAACACGCTCTACATGGCCGAGGCCGGCTTCGACGACAGCGGCTTCTCCGGCCTGACCGTCCTCGACGTGACGCAGGTGCAGAAGCGGGTGCCCAACCCCGAGGTCCCCGTCGTCAGCCGCACCACGTGGGACACCGTCAGCACGCCGCAGAACGCGACGCCGTTCACCAGCGGCGGCAAGCCCTTCGTCTTCGAGATCGACGAGTTCGGCAGCGGCGCGCAGATCGGCGCGGCGCGCATCCTCTCGATGAAGGACCCGAAGAAGCCGAAGGTCGTCTCCGACCTGCGCCTCGAGGTCAACCGCGAGGAGCTGCAGGGCGACGACCTCGAGGCCGACCCCGGCAACGACCAGGCGTTCCAGGGCTACCAGGGTCACTACTGCTCGCTGCCGAGCCGCGTCGACCCGAAGATCGTGGCCTGCACCTTCATCATGTCCGGGCTGCGCGTCTTCGACATCTCCGACGTGACGAAGCCGCGTGAGATCGCCTACCACAACAAGCCTCTCCTTCCGGGCACGGGCACGAACCCCGAGAAGGCGGGCTCGTTCGCGATGTCCGCGCCGGCGTACGACGAGAAGACCGGCGACATCTGGTACTCCGACGGCAACACGGGCTTCTACGTCGTGCGCCTCACCGGCCCGGCCAAGCGCACCCGGTTCGCCGGCTCCACGGTGCTGCCCGGAAACTAGGGCGCCCGGGGTTGCTCGCAGGCCACATCACGGTCGTGTGACGAGAAACGCACGCGGAGTTGCCACCCGTCGTCGTTCCGTCATGGAGACTGCTTGCACAAGCACGCGCCTTGACCGACGCCGAGCCCCGCCCACGGTCAGCCCCCAGGCGCCCACACTGACACCCTGGGCGGGGACGGGGGACCCACCTCTCCACGGCCCGCGCGAGCGGGCCTCGGGGCGAAGCGCGGACTGCACAGGTGCAGCGAGCGCCGGCCACTCTCCAGGCCGAGCCCGACAGCTCACCCCGCAGGCGTGCGAGAGGCCCCCGTGTACTCCCCCCGCCATGCCCGTCCGTCCTGCGTGCCCGCTCGCGCGGCCGTCGGAACCACCCTCGCCGCGATCCTGCTCCCGATCGCCGTCGCCGCGCCCGCCATCGCGCAGGAGGCCCCGGCGACCTCCACCGCGACGATGCAGGACCCGGTCCGCGAGTCGACCACTCTTCGGATCTCCGCCTCGGTCATCCGTGCCGACGGCACCTCGGCCGTCGGCGTCCGGCTGCTGGCCGGCGAGGACGACGTCGCGGTCCCCGACACCACCGTCGACGTGCAGGCGCTGCGCGACGGCGCCTGGAGCAGCGTCGCCTCCCTGACGACGAACGCCCAGGGCCTCGCCCTCGGCGACCTGCCGTTCAGCGCCAGCACCCGGATCCGCGCCGTCTACCTCGGCAGCACCACCCGGGCGGCCGGGCAGAGCCCCGAGATCCTGGTCGTCAAGAAGGCCGTCGTCGCGATGCGCATCTCTGCGACCGCTGCGGACGCCGCCGGTCGCAGCACGATCGGCGTGCGGCTGCTCGCGGACGGCCGCGCCGTCCAGAACGGCTACATCAAGCTGGAGCGGCGCACCAGCACCGGCTGGGCGTACATCGGCCGGCTGCTCAGCAACGCCGACGGCCTCGGCCGCGGGTCGCTGCCGTTCAGCCAGGACACCCGGATCCGCGCGACGTACGCCGGCAGCAGCACCCGCACCGCGGGCGTCAGCCCTGAGATCGTCGTCAAGGCGAGCACGCTCGGGCAGAAGGCCGTGCAGATCGCCTCGGAGCAGGCCGGGAAGCCCTACCAGTACGGCTCGACCGGGCCGAACAGCTTCGACTGCTCCGGCTTCACGACCTACATCTACAAGACCCGCCTCGGCCGCAGCATCCCGCGTACCAGCGCGCAGCAGGAGGCCTCGCTGCCGCGCGTCGCGCAGTCGGCCAAGCGCCCGGGCGACCTGCTCTTCTTCCGCAGCGGCGGCCGGGTCAGCCACGTCGGCGTCTACGCGGGCAGCGGCAGGATGTGGGCCGCGCCCACCAGTGGCGACCGCGTGAAGCTGCAGGCGATCTACAGCAGCGGCTACACCGTCGGCCGCGTCGGGTAGTCCAGACTGCCGCTCGTGCCCACCCTGCTCGTCGTGCACCACAGCCCCAGCCGGTCCCTGCAGCTGCTGACCGACGCCGTGCTGGCCGGCGCTCGCCACCCTGACGTCTCGGGCGTCGACGTCGTCGTGCGGCCGGCCCTGGAGGCGACCGCGGAGGACGTGCTCACCGCCGACGGCTACGTGCTCGGCACGGCCGCCCACTTCGGCTACATGTCCGGCGCTCTCAAGCACTTCTTCGACACGACGTTCCTCCAGGTCGGCGGCAGTCTCGACGAGAGCGGCGGCGCGGGGACGTCGATCGGTGCCACGGCGAAGCGGCCGTTCGCGCTCTACGTCCACGGGCGCTACGACACGACCGGCGCGGTCCGGTCGGTGCTGTCCATCACGGGCGCCCTCGGCTGGCAGCAGTCCGCGGCGGTGCTCGAGGTGCTGGGGGACGTGGACGACGCGGCGACGGAGGCGGCGTACGAGCTCGGCGCGACCGTCGCCGCGCTGCTCGCCGACGGTTGACCCACAGGTCGTCGCCGATCCCTGGCGGGACGGCCGCCGACGGCTAGCGTGACCCGGCGTGACAGGGGTGCGGGCGAAGCGGGCGCGTGAGGCGCTGGACGCCGCCCTGGCCGCGGTCCCGGGGTCGCAGGACCGGCCCGGGCAGCGGGCGATGGTGGAGGCCGTCGCGACCGCGCTCGGCTCCGGCGAGCACCTGCTGGTGCAGGCGGGCACCGGCACCGGCAAGTCGCTCGGCTACCTCGTCCCGGCGCTGATGTCGGGCAAGCGGGTCGTCGTCGCGACCGCGACCAAGGCGCTGCAGGCCCAGCTCGTCGACAAGGACCTGCCCCGGCTGGTCCGTGCTCTGGCGCCGGTGCTCGGGCGCGAGCCGTCGTACGCCCTGGCCAAGGGGCGCGGCAACTACGTCTGCCTGCAGCAGGTGCACGGCGGTCCCGGGGCGCGCGAGGACGAGCCGTCCGACTCGCTCTTCGACGGGCCGGCGTCGTCGCTCGGGACGCAGGTGGTGCGGCTGCGCGAGTGGGCCGAGGAGAGCACCTCCGGCGACCGTGACGAGGTGCCCTTCCCGGTCACCGACCGCGCCTGGCGCCAGGTGTCGGTGAGCGCGCGGGAGTGCCTGGGCAGCAAGTGCCCGGACCGGGTCGACTGCTTCTCGGAGAAGGCTCGCGAGGCCGCGCGCGAGGCCGACGTCGTCGTCGCCAACCACACGCTGCTCGCGCTCGACGTCTTCACCGGCGTGCAGGTGCTGCCCGAGCGCGAGGCCGTCGTCATCGACGAGGCGCACGAGTTCACCGACTCCGTCACCGATGCCCTGTCGCACGAGCTGGCGATCGGTGACGTACGACGAGCCGTGGGCGCAGTGGCCGACCTGGTGTCCGAGGCGGCGCGGACGCGGCTCGAGGCGGCGCGCGACGGTCTCGAGGGCGTGCTGCAGCTGCTCGAGCCCGGCTGGGTGCGGGCGCTCGACCGGCACGCCCTCGACACCCTCGGCCAGCTGGACGCCGCGGCGACCGCGGCCTGCACGGAGCTGACCCGGGAGATGTCGTCGGGCGACCTCGACGACGTGGAGCTCGCGCGCCGCGAGCGGGCGAAGGGGTCGCTGACGGCGGTCGCCGAGGCTGCCCGCGAGATCGGCACGCCGTCGGTGTCGTCGGCCGTCTACGCCACAGCGGACGGGTCGACCACCCGGCTCCGCGTGTCGCCGCTGCGGGTCGGTGGCGCTCTCGGCTCGCGGCTGTTCGGGGAGACCACGGTGGTGGCGACGTCGGCCACGCTGACGCTCGGCGGGTCCTTCCGGCACGCCGCCACGCAGCTCGGGCTGGTGTGGCTGGCAGGCTCGCCGGTCGCCATCGACGGTGCAGTCAGCGGCGAGGCCCACGACCCGCGTGAGAAGGCCGCCGTGGACGAGGTTCTCGAGGAGTCGAGCGAGGAGGACCCGCCGCCCCGGTGGAAGCACCTCGACGTCGGCAGCCCGTTCGACTACGCGCGCCAGTCGCAGCTGTGGGTGGCGCGGCAGCTGCCCGACCCGGGCCGGATGGGGGTGTCCTGGGCGAAGGCGGTCGACGAGCTGCTGGTCGAGCTGGTCGAGGCCGCCGGTGGTCGGACCCTCGGGCTCTTCTCCTCCACGGCGGCGGCGGCTCGAGCCGCGGCGGCGGTGCGCGAGGCGACCGACCTGCCGATCCTGCTGCAGGGCGAGGACTCGCCCGGTGCGCTGCAGCACGCCTTCGCCTCCGACGCCCGCACGTGCCTGTTCGGGACGCGGTCCTTCTGGCAGGGCGTCGACACGCCGGGGTCCGCGTGCCAGCTCGTCGTCATCGACCGGATCCCGTTCGGCCACGTCGACGACCCGCTGTCCAAGGCGCGGCTCGCGGCGGCGGCCGACGCCGGGCGCAACGGCTTCCTGGAGGTCACCCTGCCCCCGGCCGCGGTGCTGCTCGCGCAGGGCACCGGCCGGCTGATCCGCTCGACCGAGGACCGCGGGGTGGTGGCCGTGCTCGACCCGCGGCTCGAGACCGCGGGCTACTCCCGGGTCCTCCTCGACTCGCTGCCGCCCTTCTACCGGGCGCGGTCCAAGGAGGCGGTCCTGGCCTCGCTCCGGGCCATCGACGCGAGCGCGCCCCCGCTGCTCCCCGCCGGCCCCCGGCCGTCCGAGCGCCGCAAGGCCCTCGCCGGCTGACGCCTCGGCCGCCTTGGGAGACTCGCGCCATGGACCTCTCGGCCGTACTCGGCGACGCAGCACCCCACCTGTCCGTCACCCGCGACGAGGGCGTCGTGACGGTCGCCTTCACCCGGCCGGACAAGCACAACGCCATCTCCTTCGCGATGTGGCACGCCCTCGGCCGGCTGATGCCGGCGCTGGCCGCCGACGTCGGCTGCGAGGTCGTCGTCATGCGCGGCACGCCGGGCGGGCCCTTCAGCGCCGGCGCCGACATCAGCGAGTTCCAGACCCTGCGGGCGGACCCCGACGGCGCGCGCCGCTACGGCGAGGCGATCGAGGCGGGGGAGCAGGCCGTGATCCGCTTCCCCAAGCCGACCGTCGCGCTGGTCGAGGGCTTCGCGATCGGCGGCGGCAGCCAGCTCGCGCTCGCCTGCGACCTCCGGGTCTGCGAGAGCCGCTCGCGCTTCGGCATCACCCCGGCCAAGCTCGGGATCGTCTACGCGCTGCCGTCGACGGCACGTCTGGTCGAGGTGGTCGGTGCCGCCTGGGCGCGCTGGATCCTGTTCACCGGCGAGCTGCTCGACGCCGAGACCGCGCTGCGGATCGGGCTGGTGCACGAGGTGGTCGAGACCGGCACCGCCGAGGACCGGGCGTACGCCCTGGCCCGGACGATGGCGGAACGCGCGCAGGTGTCGCTGGTCGGTGGCAAGGAGATGGTCGCGCGGGCCGTGGACGGCCGCGTCGACGAGGACGACGAGGTGCACCAGGTCTACGAGTCGTCGTGGACGAGCGCGGAGTACGCCGAGGGGGTGGCGGCGTTCCTCGGCAAGCGACCGCCGGACTTCGCGGCGGCGCGACTGCGCCGGTAGCGGAATGGGTTCGCTCCTGTCGGAGCGCGCCCCTAGGTTCGCGGCATGACCGCACAGATCCGCGCGCAGGGCCTGGTGAAGAGGTACGGCCAGGTGACCGCTCTGGCGGGCCTCGACCTGGAGGTGGAGCAGGGGTCGGTGCTCGGCCTGCTCGGGCCCAACGGCGCGGGCAAGACCACTGCCGTGCGCATCCTCACCACCCTGCTGGAGCCCGACGAGGGCACGGCGGAGGTGGCCGGCCGCGACGTGCTCAGCGACGCCGCGGGGGTTCGGCGCAGCATCGGCCTGTCGGGGCAGAACGCCGCGGTCGACGAGCACCTCACCGGCTTCGAGAACCTCGACATGATCGGACGGCTCTACCGGCTCGGCCGCAGGAGGTCGCGCGAGCGGGCCCGCGAGCTGCTCGAGCGGTTCGACCTGGTGGAGGCGGGGGACCGGCCGGTCAAGACCTACTCCGGCGGCATGCGGCGGCGGCTCGACCTGGCCGGCGCGCTGGTGGCCGAGCCGGCGGTGCTCTTCCTCGACGAGCCGACGACCGGGCTCGACCCGCGCAGCCGCAACGACATGTGGGAGGTGATCCGCGAGCTGGTGCGTGGCGGCAGCACCGTCCTGCTGACGACGCAGTACCTCGAGGAGGCCGACCTGCTCGCCGACGAGATCGTCGTCATCGACCACGGGCGGGCCATCGCGCAGGGCACTTCCGACCAGCTCAAGGCCCAGCTCGGCGGCGAGCGCGTCGAGGTGGTCGTTCCGACGGCGGTCGACCTCGAGCCGGCACGCGTGGTGCTGTCCGCCCTCGCGATCGGCGAGGTGACCGTCGACGAGCACACCCGGCGGTTGACCGTCCCGGTCACCGGCGGCGGCAAGGTGCTCGTCGACGTGATCGGCCGGCTCGAGGACGCCGGCATCGCGGTCCTCGACGTGGGGCTGCGCCGGCCCACGCTCGACGACGTCTTCCTCACCCTGACCGGCCACGCCGCGGAGCCCGAGGCCGTGACCGAGGAGGTCGCCTGATGACGGCGCTCACCGCCGCGCTCGGCGACGGCTTCGTGGTCGCCAAGCGCAACCTGATCAAGATCAAGCGCGTCCCCGACATCCTCGTCTTCACGACGCTGCAGCCGATGATGTTCATCCTGCTGTTCGCCTTCGTCTTCGGCAGCGCCATCGGGGATGCCGCGGGCGTCAACTACCGCGAGTTCCTCATCGCGGGGATCTTCGCCCAGACGGTCATCTTCGGCGCGACCTTCACCGGCGCCGGCATCGCCGAGGACATGCAGAAGGGCATCATCGACCGCTTCCGGTCGCTGCCCATGTCGCGCACCGCCGTCCTGGTCGGCCGCACCGGCAGCGACGTGGTCTACAACGTCATCGTCATCGTGGTGATGTCGCTGACCGGGCTGGTGGTCGGCTGGCGGGTGCGCACCTCGGTGCTCGAGGCGCTCGGCGGGTTCCTCCTGCTGCTGGTCTTCGCCTACGCCATCAGCTGGGTGATGGCCTACGTCGGGCTGATCGCCCCCGCGCCCGAGGTCGTCAACAACGCGTCCTTCGTCGTCATCTTCCCGATCACCTTCATCGCCAACACCTTCGTGCCGGCGGAGGGCCTGCCCGGCCCGCTGCGCACCATCGCCGAGTGGAACCCGGTGTCGGCGGTGACGCAGGCCGCGCGCGAGCTGTTCGGCAACATCGGACCGGGCACTCCACCCCCGGAGGTCTGGTCGCTGCAGCACCCGGTGCTCTACACGCTGCTCTGGGTGGTCCTCATCCTGGCGGTCTTCGTGCCCCTGTCGGTGCGGCAGTACGTCCGGGCGGCGTCGCGCTGACGCCCCGCTGGGGCAGGATGCGCGGATGACAGAGGTCGGGGCCACGCTCGGGGTCGAGGAGGAGTACCACCTCGTCGACGCCGAGACCGGGGCGCTGGCCGACGCGCCGGGCGTCGCGCCTGCCGCGATCGCGCTGCTGGGGCGGGACGCTCAGACCGAGATCAGCACCAGCCAGGTCGAGGTCGCCACCCCCGTCTGCACCTCGCTCGCCGAGGTCCGCGAGCAGCTGCTCCGGCTGCGCACGGGCGCGGACGAGGCAGCGCAGTCGTACGGCTGTCGCATCCTCGCCGCGGCGACCCACCCGACGGCGCACTGGCGCGACCAGCACCTCACCGACTCGCCGCGCTACACCCGGGTGCACGAGCGCTACGGCCTGCTCGCCCTGCAGCAGCTCATCGTGGGGCAGCACGTCCACGTGTCGGTGCCCGACCCCGACCTCGCCGTCGACGTGTGCGACCGGCTGCGGCCGGACCTGCCGCTGCTCATCGCGCTGTCCGGCAGCTCGCCCTACTGGGAGGGCGTCGACACCGGCTACGCGAGCTACCGGACGCTGTGGTTCTCCCGGTTCCCGGTGACCGGGTCGCAGGAGGTGCTCCGCACCAGAGCGGCGTACGACGCCCTCGTCGAGGACCTGGTCGCGAGCGGCGTGGTGGACGACGCCCGGGGGATGTACTGGGACGCGCGGCCGTCGGTGCTCTACCCGACGGTCGAGGTGCGGGTGGCCGACACCAGCCCGCACGTGGACGACTCGGTGCTGCAGGCGGGGCTCACCCGCGCCCTGGTGCGGGTGGCGGCGCAGCAGGCCGAGCGGGACCTGCCGTTCCCGGCGCCACGGCCGGAGCTGGTGCGGGCGGCGCGCTGGCGGGCCGCGCGGTTCGGGCTGGAGGGGCAGCTGGTCGACCTCCGGCGGGCGACGAAGGTGCCCGGCGCGGTGCTGCTGCGGGAGATGCTCGACACCCTGCGCGAGGACCTCGAGGCGACCGGCGACTGGGACGAGGTCAGTGCGCTGGCCGAGCAGGTGCTGCGGCGCGGCACCAGCGCCGTGCAGCAGCGGCGTACCGGCTCGGTGCACGGCCTCACCGCCGTCGTCCGCGAGGTCGTCGCCCAGTCCACGGCGGGCTGAGCGCCCCCCAACCCGGGTGATCCACGCGGACCTTCAGGTGGTTTCGTCGTCCGGATCCACCTCCAGTTCCGCGTGGATCACCAGGGAGAGGTCACCCGGGGGCTTCACCGGCGGAAGAGGTCCGGCGGCGGCCGGGGGGCGCTCCGGGCGGTCGCGTCGGTGACCGGGGCGGCGCCGCCGGTGAAGGCGCGCAGGTCGTCGCCGCTCACCAGCCGGGCGCGACCGGCGGCGCGGGACACCGTGCGCACCAGCGCCTCCTCCGGCAGCGGTGCCGTCGAGGCGGCGAGCACCAGGTTGGCGAAGCGGCGCCCGCGCAGCACCGACGGGTCGGCGAGCAGCAGCACGTGCGGGAACACCGCGAGCAGCGTCGCGACCTGAGCGCGGGCGAACGCGAGCGGTCGGCCGTCGGCGACGTTGACGACGTAGACCCCGCCGGGTCGCACCAGCCGTGACACGGCTTGCACCCACTCGAGGGTCGTGACGTGGGTCGGCTGCTGCGCGCTCTCGAAGACGTCCGCCACCACCAGGTCGCTCTCGCCCTGCCGCAGCCGCGGCAGCTCCTGCCGGGCATCGCCGACCCGCAGCCGGAACCCCTTGGTGCCGAAGGACTCCCGCACCAGCGAGGCCAGCGCCTCATCCGCCTCGACGACGAGCTGCCGCGACCCGGGGCGGGTCGCCGCGACGTAGCGGGGGAGCGTGCACCCGCCGCCACCGAGGTGCACCGCCGTGAGCGGCCCGGCGGGCAGGGCGTCCACCACGTCGCCCATCAGCCGCACGTAGTCGAACTCCAGGTGCGTCGGGTCCGCGCGGTCGACGTAGGACTGCGCGACCCCGTCGACCGTGAGCAGCCAGGAGTCCTCGCGGTCCAGGTCCTGCAGCAGCTCGGCCTCGCCGAAGGCGACCGGCCGGCGGCCCGCCACCGGAGCGCTCACGGCAGCTTGGCGCGCAGGGCGGGCCAGGCGTCCGCGAACGCCGGGTGCAGCGGCAGGTCCGTCACCTCGTCGACCGGCACCCAGCGCAGGTCGACGCTCTCGCGCTCCGGCACCACCGGCAGCCGGTCCGGCACCGTGCCGACGAAGGTCGTGTACGTCCACGCGCCGTGGTCCGCGACGTGCGCGTCGACGAGCTCGAGCGCGGTCAGGTCCAGCCGGGTCTCCTCGGCCGTCTCCCGGCGCGCCGCCTCCTCGGCCGTCTCCGTGCTGGTGCGGGCGCCGCCGGGCACGCCCCAGGTGTCGCCGCCGTGGCTCCACGGCGCGCGGTGCTGCAGCAGGACGTACGGCCCGGGTGCCACCGCGAGCAGCCCGGCCGCCCCGAAGCGGCCCCAGTGGCGGTGCCCCAGCGAGCAGACCAGCCAGCCGTCCCCGTCCGTCATGCCTCCTGCCTACCCGGTGCCGGTTCCGCCCGCGCGCCGGGGGCAGGATGGTCTGCATGACCCTCCCCGAGACCGCCCGCGAGTGGCACCTGATCGCCCGGCCGAAGGGGATGCCGCAGAGCAGCGACTTCGAGCTCGCCGAGGTCCCGGTCCGCGCCCCGGGCGAGGGCGAGGTCGTGGTGCGCAACCGCTTCCTGTCCGTCGACCCGTACATGCGCGGTCGCATGAACGACGTCAAGAGCTACGTCCCGCCGTTCCAGCTGGGCGAGCCGATGGACGGCGACGCCGTCGGTGAGGTCGTCGCCAGCACCGTCGACACCCACGCCGTCGGCGATCTCGTGCTGCACATGTCCGGCTGGCGCGAGGTCGCCGTCGGGCCGGCGAAGGCGTTCTCGGTGCTGCCGGCGAGCGACCTCTCGCCGTCCTACCACCTCGGGGTGCTGGGGATGCCGGGTCTCACGGCGTACGCCGGGCTGTTCGAGGTGGCGGGCTTCTCGGACGGCGAGACGGTCTTCGTGTCCGGCGCGGCGGGCGCCGTCGGCAGCCTGGTGGGACAGCTCGCCAAGGCCCGCGGGGGCAAGGTCATCGGCAGCGCCGGCTCGCCGGAGAAGGTGCGCTGGCTGACCGAGGAGCTCGGCTTCGACGCCGCCTTCGACTACCGGGCAGGACCGGTCGCCGAGCAGCTGGCCGCGGCTGCGCCGGACGGCATCGACGTCTACTTCGACAACGTCGGCGGCGAGCACCTCGAGGCCGCGATCGCGTCGCTGAACGTGCACGGCAGGGCGGCTGTCTGCGGCATGATCAGCCTCTACAACGCGATGGAACCGCCTGCCGCGCCGAGGAACCTGGCGCAGATCGTCGGCAAGCGGCTGCGGCTGCAGGGCTTCCTGGTCAGCGACCACGGGCACCTGCGCGGGCAGTTCCGGGAGGAGGTCGGGGCGATGATCGCCGACGGCCGCGTGCGCGCCCAGGAGACCGTCGTCGACGGGATCGAGAACGTCGTCGACGCGTTCGTCGGGCTGCTGACCGGTGGCAACACGGGGAAGATGGTCGTGAGGCTGGCATGACCCTCGGAGCGCTGGCCGAGGACTCGCTGGCGCGGCTGGGCGACCACCGGTCGCTGGAGCTCGAGGGCCGCTGGTACACCGCCGCCGAGCTGCACGCGCGGGCGGTCCGCCTGTCCGCCGGGTTCGCCGTGGCACCAGGGGACCGGGTCGCGGTCTGCATGACCAACAGCCCCGAGGTGCTGCTGTCGTACGCCGCTCTCTGGCGGGCCGGAGCGGTGCCGACGCCGGTCATCTCTGCGGCCACGGCACCGGAGCTGCGGCACATCCTGGTCGACTCCGGTGCGGTCGCGGCCGTCGCGTCGGAGGCCAGCCTGCCGCTGGTGGCGGAGGCCGCGCAGGGGCTCGACGTGCGCGTGGTGCTGGCCGGTCCGGAGCTGCAGCCCGGTGCCGACGTGCTGATGGAGGAGCTGGAGTCGGGTGCGGACGGCCCGCTGGTGCGCCGGGACGGCGCCGACCTGGCCGCGCTGCTCTACACCGGCGGGACCACCGGTCGCGCCAAGGGCGTCATGCTCACCCACGCGGGTCTGTCGGAGATCTCGCGCTCGCGGGCGCAGGTCTTCTCCGAGTCGGGCGCCGTCGACCTGCTGCTGGCGCTGCCGCTGTCGCACGTCTACGGCCTGCTCAACTCGGTGACCCGGATGCACATGCCCGCACCGGGTTTCGTGTCGCTGCAGCGGAAGTTCGACGCGGCGCAGTGGCTGGAGATCGCAGCGCGCGTACGCCCCCAGGCTGCCGCGCTGGTGCCGTCGATGCTGCAGCTGCTGCTGCGCCAGGACCTGGAGTCGGCCGACCTGTCGTCGCTGTTCTACGTCACCACCGGCGGCGCCCCGCTGTCGGTCGACGTGCGCGAGGAGTTCGAGCGGCGGGTCGGCGGGGTGCGGGTCTGCGACGGCTACGGCTGCACCGAGGTGACGTCGACGGCGACCATGAACCCCTACGGCGCACCGCGTTCGGGCAGCGTCGGGCTGCCGCTGCCGGGGGTGGAGCTCAAGGTCGTGGACGAGCTGGGCGACCCCGTGCCGGTCGGCTCGGACGGCGAGGTCTGCGTGCGCTCGGTCGGGGTCATGGCGGGCTACTGGACCGACGGTCGGCGCGACGACGAGGCGACGGCGCAGGCGGTCCGGGACGGCTGGATGCACACCGGCGACGTGGGGCACCTCGACGAGGACGGCTACCTCTACGTCGTCGACCGGATCAAGGACCTCATCATCCGGGGCGGCTTCAACGTCTACCCGCGCGACGTGGAGGACGTGCTGCTGTCGCACCCGGCCGTGACCTCCGCCGCGGTCGTCGGCCGGCCCGACCCCGTGCTGGGAGAGGAGGTCGTGGCCTGGGTGGCGCTCGCCACTGGTGCGACGACGACGGCGGAGGAGCTGGTGGAGTACTCGCGCGAGCGGCTCGGCCGGCACAAGCACCCGCGCGAGGTGCGGATCGTGCCGGCGGTGCCCCTGACCTCCGTTGGCAAGACCGACCGCAAGGCGCTGCGCCGCATGACGACCTAGCCGCCCATGCGCGCTCGGGTTCGCCGTCGCCGGGTGGGTTCGCGGCGCCGCGCCGGCGGGGGAGTTGCCGCCGCCGCGCCGGCGAGGGAACGAATCTGATGGTCACCGGGGACTCGCCGGGGCGCCCTTGTCAAGGGGGTGCGGTCAATCTGTGGACAACGAAAAGTTATGCACAGCAGGCACTTTCGTGCAGATTGATGGTTGACATGGCCTGGCCATGGACATATCTTCGAACGCATGTTCGAGGACCGGTCTGAGGCGCAGCGCGGCTCTGCCGTGCCCACGCTCGACGACATCCTCGACTGGTCCGACTCCCCGCCTCCGCGACCGCGGCCGGTGCCGCCTCCGTTGGAGGGCGACGACCCGCTGGCGCAGGCGTGGCAGCGGGTGCAGGCCGAGCGTGACCCCGCCCTGCGGGTGACCTCCCCTGCGGTCTCGGCGCTG
>JAKFFB010000061.1:0-4172 GCA_036675425.1 Actinomycetales bacterium
CCCCCGACACGGGATCCGCGTCGCTGGGCGCCTCGGTCGCGGTGGGGGTGATCGACCAGGCCCGCACCACCCTGGACGATGCCCTGCCGCTCGGAGACGCCGTCGAGGCTGCCGTACCGGAGATGACGCCGGCGGAGGTGCGCACGCTCCTGGCCAAGTTCGGGCTCAAGGCCGACCAGGTCACCAGCGCGGTGGGCCGCCTCTCCCCCGGCGAGCGCACTCGCGCGGCCATGGCGCTGCTGCAGGCGCGCGGTGTCAACCTGCTGGTCCTCGACGAGCCCACCAACCACCTCGACCTGCCCGCGATCCAGCAGCTGGAGCAGGCCCTGGCGTCGTACGACGGGGCGCTCCTGCTGGTCTCCCACGACCGCCGCCTGCTCGAGAACGTCCGGCTGGACCAGCGGTGGGACGTCGTCAGCGGTCGCGTCGAGGTCCGGCACGTCTGAGCCCGTGAAGCGCCGGCTCCTGTCCGCTTGACTCGTTCGAACACTTGTTCGACGATGGGCACATGTCCTCCGCCCGCTCCGTCGCCGCGCTGGATCCGGCGCGTTCGGTCGTCGAGCAGCTGCGCGAGCGGGTGGCTGCCATGGAGCGCAAGCCGGCTCTCGAGCCCGTCCCGACCCTGGCCGGGATCGCCGAGCTGGTGCCGCTGCACGCCGGGGCGACCTACGCCGTCGACTCCGCCTCACTGGCCCTCGCCCTGGTCGCAGGCGCCTCGCAGGCCGGGGAGTGGGTCGGCTTCGCGGGCTGCGCCGACTTCGGGGTGGAAGCGGCGGCGGAGCTGGGGATCGAGCTGTCCCGCACGGTGCTGGTGCCCGACCCCGGCGAGCACTGGCTGGAGGTGACGGCGGCGCTCATCGACGTGCTGCGGGTCGTCGTCCTGCGGCCGCCGGCCTCGGTGAGCGAACGCACGGCGGGACTCCTCGACTCCCGCCTGCGCACACGCTCCTCGGTGCTGGTCGTCCACGGCGAGTGGCCCCGCGTCGAGGCCAGGCTCGGCATCGAGCAGTCCTCCTGGCACGGTCCGGTGTCCGGCACCGGGCAGCTGCGGGAGCGGCGCGCCCGCGTCGTGGTGCACCGTGGCGCGCGGCCTCCGCAGCGCGCGGACCTCACCTGGCCGGGGTTGCACCGCGCAGACGCGCCCGTGCGCGAGATCCGTCGGGTGTCGGGGTGAGCCTCCGATGAGGGTGATGGTGGTGTGGTGTCCCGACTGGTCGGTGGTCGCCGCGCTCGAGGAGGCTGACCGGTCGCTGCGCTCGCCCGCCGCCGTGCTGTCCGCCAACGTCGTCGAGGTGTGCAACGGCCCCGCCCGGGCGGAGGGCGTACGCCGCGGCCAGCGCCGCCGCGACGCCCAGGCCCGATGCCCCGAGCTGGTGCTGCTGACCGCCAACGCCGACCGCGACGCGCGGACCTTCGAGCCGGTCCTGGGCATCGTCGAGGCCCTGCGTCCGGGCGTGGCGGCGCTGCGCCCCGGCCTGCTCGCGGTGCGGGCCCCCGGCAGCTGGTACGGCACCGAGACCGGTGCCGCCGCGACCGTCTGCCAGGCCCTCGTCGAGGGCGCCGTCTGGGACGTCCGGATCGGCATCGCCGACGACCTCTTCACCGCCGAGCAGGCGGCCCGCACCGCCGACGTCCAGTCGTGGGAGGTCGTCCCCGCCGGCGGCTCCGCCTCGTTCCTGCGCGGCCTGCCCGTGCAGGTGCTGCAGGACGACGGGCCGCGGGGACGGGAGCTGGTCGGCCTGCTCCAACGGCTCGGCCTCCGCACGCTGGGCGACCTCGCCGACCTGCCCGGCGACGCCGTCGAGCACCGGCTGGGCACCTACGGCGCCGAGGTCCGCCGCCGGGCCAGGGGCGAGGACCGCGCGCTCTTCGCCGCCCGCACCCCACCACCCGAGCTCGACGCTGACGTGGCCTTCGAGCCGCCGCTCGACTACGTCGAGGCGATCACCTTCAGCGTCCGCACCACCGCCGAGCGGTTCGTCACCCAGCTGGCGCACCACCAGCTCGTCGCCACCGCCGTCCGGGTCGAGGCCGAGACCGACGGCGTCGTCTGCTCGTCCCGCGCCTGGCTGCACCCGCGCCACTTCAGCGCTCGCGACCTGGTCGACCGGGTGCACTGGCAGCTGCAGTCGGCCGACGTCGGTGGCGCGCTGCGGGGCCGCAAGGAGTCCGGCACGGTGCGGGCCCCGATCGACCGCGTCAGGTTCGTGCCCGAGGTGGTCGAGCCCGCCGCTGCCCACGGCGAGGCGCTGTGGGGTGGCGCGGGCGACGACCTCGTCGAGCGGGGTGTGGCCCGGGTGCAGGGCATGGTCGGCTTCGACGCCGTACGCCGTCCGGTGCTGCAGGGCGGTCGCAGTCCAGCGGCGCGGCAGTCGTTGGTGCCGTGGGGCGAGCGGGCCGTCGACCTGCGGCCGGTCGACCGGCCGTGGCCGGGGCGGGTCCCTGGTCCGGCGCCGGTCCGGGTGTTCGCGACGCCGCCGGCCGCCGAGGTCGTCGACGACGCGGGTCGGGAGGTGCACGTCACCGACCGCGGCGTCGTCACCGGTGAGCCGCGGCGCTTCCGGGTCGGCGGCGCCGGCGACGGGCAGGGCCTGCCCTGGCAGCCGGTGACCGCATGGGCCGGGCCGTGGCCCACCGACGAGAGCTGGTGGTCGGGCGGGACCGGCCCGAGCGCCCGCTTCCAGGTCGTCGGCGCCGACGGCCGCGCCTGGCTCCTGCTGCGCGCTCCCGAGGGCTGGTCCCTCGAGGCCGGCTATGACTAGGCACTCGGGGGTTCGCTGATGGGCTGGAACAACCCCGCCATGCACTGGAAGGAGCTCGAGCGCCGGCTCAGCGGCCTGCCGGGCGCCGACGACGCGCCGGTGTCGCGGCGCAAGCGCGCCTCCACCGAGTCCCGATCGATCGAGCGCCCCACGGCGGTCACTCCCTACGCCGAGCTGCACTGCCACAGCCACTTCAGCTTCCTCGACGGCGCCAGCTCGCCCGCCGACCTGGTCGAGGAGGCCGTGCGGCTCGGCCTGCACGCGCTCGCCATCACCGACCACGACGGCTTCTACGCCGCCCCGATGCTCGCCGAGGCCGCGGCGGCGTACGACCTGCCCACCGTCTTCGGCGCCGAGCTGTCCCTCGGTCTGTCCGGCCCGCAGAACGGCGTGCCCGACCCCGAGGGCAGCCACCTGCTCGTGCTGGCCCGCGGGGTCGAGGGCTACCACCGGCTCGCCGCTGCGATGACCGACGCCCACCTGCGCGGTGACGAGAAGGGCCGTCCCGTCTACGACCTCGAGGAGCTGGGCGAGCGCGGCCGCGGCCACTGGGTGGTGCTGACCGGCTGCCGCAAGGGCGCCGTCCAGCAGGCCTTGGCGCGCGGGGGCGAGACCGCGGCAGCCGAGGCACTCGACCGGTTGACGGCCCTGTTCGGCCTCGAGCACGTCCTGGTCGAGCTCTCGCCGCGCCCCGGCGCCGACGCGACCAATGCCTCGCTCGCGCGCCTGGCCACGATCCACGGCCTCGACGTGGTCGCGGCCGGCAACGTCCACCACGCCACCCCGCAGCAGCATCGCCTCGCCTCGGCGATGGCGGCCGTGCGCGCCCGACGCAGCCTGGCCGACCTCGACGGCTGGCTCGACCTGTCGGGCTCGGCCCACCTGCGCAGTGGAGCGGAGACCGCCGACGCGCTGACGTCGTCCTGTCCCGACGTCGGACGCAGCGCCGTCGCCCGCAGCGTGTCGCTCGCCGACGAGCTGGCCTTCGACCTGCACAAGGCCTCGCCCGCGCTGCCCAAGCGGCAGATCCCGGAGGGACACACGGCCGACTCGTGGCTACGGGTGCTCGCGGAGCGCGGCTTCGCCGAGAGGTACGCCGGCGTGCCCCACGAGCAGGAGGCGCGCGACCGGCTGGAGCACGAGCTGCGCATCGTCGCCGAGAAGGACTTCGCCGGCTACTTCGTCATCGTCCACGACATCGTCGCGTTCGCCCGCGAGCAGGGGATCCTCTGCCAGGGGCGTGGATCCGCCGCGAGCTCTGCGGTCTGCTACGCCCTCGGGATCACCGCGGTCGACGCCGTCTTCTACCAGCTCCCCTTCGAGCGCTTCATCTCCGCGCACCGCGACGAGGAGCCCGACATCGACGTCGACTTCGACTCCGACCGGCGCGAGGAGGTGATCCAGTGGGTC
>JAKFFB010000024.1:0-4132 GCA_036675425.1 Actinomycetales bacterium
GCGACCTGGCCCAGGACCGCGACTCGCTCGCCGGCAAGATCCTGCGCATCACCGCCGACGGCGACCCGGCCCCCGGCAATCCCGACGAGGGCTCCCCCCTCTGGTCCCTCGGCCACCGCAACGTCCAGGGCCTCGCGTTCGACGAGTCCGGGCAGCTGTGGGCCAGCGAGTTCGGCGACCAGACCTTCGACGAGCTCAACCGCGTGACCCGGGGCGCCAACTACGGCTGGCCAGAGGTCGAGGGCCGCGGCGGCGAGCCGGAGTACGTCGACCCGTCGCTCACCTGGTCGACCGAGGAGGCCTCCCCGTCGGGCCTCGCCTTCGCGGACGGATCCCTCTGGATGGCCGCACTGCGCGGCGAACGCCTCTGGCAGATCCCGCTCGACGGCCAGTCGACCCGAAAGCCGGTGGCGTGGCTGACAGGAGACTACGGCCGGATCCGCACCGTCGTCACGACTCCCGAGGGCGACCTGTGGGTGGCCACCTCCAACCGCGACGGTCGCGGTACCCCGGCGGAGCAGGACGACCGGATCCTCCTCGTGTCACTCGGTGGTTGAGGAGGTCGGAAGCGACCGTCACAAAACCCGATTGATCACGCAACGCCTCGACGCCCGCCGCAACGTGGTGAGGATGGCGGGCCCGAGCACGATCAGCGCCACCGACGTGGTGATCGCGCGACCGGTGTCCCAGCTCCCGGTCGAGGTCAGCAGGGTGTAGACCCCGAAGCGGTGCAGGTTCTCGAGCAGCGGTGCGCCGGCGACGTACGACAGGGAGCCCTCGTGGCCCTGGACGGCGATCCCGAGGGTGAACGGCCAGCTCGACAGGTTCATCAGGATGCCGAAGGCGTACGACGCCACGATCCCGTAGCCGACGAGCGCGCCGATCTCCGCGCGACCGGTCAGGCGACGAGGCAGCAGCCCGGCACCCATCCCGATCCACGCGGACACGAGCATCTGGAAGGGCAGCCACGGCCCGACTCCACCGGTCATCAGCGCGGAGGCGAACAGCGACGTGCAGCCGAGCACGAAGCCGAAGCCCGGCCCGAACACCCGCCCGGCGAGGATCAGCAGGAAGAACACGAGCTCGATCCCGGCCGTGCCCGCGCCCAGCCCGCGCAGGATCGCGTTGACCGCGGAGAGCACGCCGAGGACGGCCAGCACCCGGGCGTCCATCCCGCCCTCGCTGAACTCCGCGAGCACGACCGCGATCACCAGCGGCAACAGTGCGAGGAAGATGAACGGCGGGTCCACGCGCGCCGACTCGGGCACGTCGAGCAGCAGCGGCCAGCCCAGCATCATCAGCCCGGCCAGCGACGCGACGGCCAGCACCGCCGCCGAGCGGGGGCGGATCGGGAGGGCAGCCGCCGCTGACCGGGCGGGGTCGACGCCACTCACGACGACTCCAGCGCCCGCACGACCTCGTCGACCCGCAGCCACGGCGGGCCGAGGATCTTGGTGACCTGCGGGGCGTACGACGGCGACGCCGCCACGACCTCGCGCGCGGGGCCGGACGAGACGATCTCGCCCGCGGCGAGCACGATCACGTCGTCGGCAACGGTCGCGACGAACTCCACGTCGTGCGTGGCGATGAGCACCGCGTGCTCGTCGTCCGCCAGGTCGGAGACGATCCGGGCGAGTCCCGCCTTCGCGGCATAGTCGAGCCCACGCGTCGGCTCGTCGAGGAGTACGACGCGGGGCCGGGCCGTCAGCACGATCGCCAGCGCCAGGGCCAGCCGCTGGCCCTCGGAGAGGTCGCGCGGGTGCATGGCGGCGTCGATGCCCGGGACGAGGCGGTCGAGCAGGTCGCAGCACGTGCCGTCCGCCGCCCCGGCTCCGGCGTCCGCGGCGGCGCACTCGTCGGCGACGGACTCGAGGTAGAGCAGGTCTGCGGCGGTCTGCGGCACGAGGCCGACGAGCGCACGCCGGCCGGCGGCGTCGAGCCGGCCGGGGTCCTGGTCGGCCACGGACACGGTGCCCGAACGACGTGACTGCGTGCCCTGCAGCGTCCAGATCAGCGTCGACTTGCCGGCACCGTTGCGTCCCATGAGCGCCGTGACGTGACCCGCGCGCAGGTCGAGGTCGACGCCGGCGAGGACGACCCGGCGACCGTGGGCGACGGTCAGCCCGCGAGCGGACAGCACCCTCGACCCCGCGGGCGCCTCGGCGATCATCGGCGCGGGAAGGACCAGCGACCGGGCCCGCCTCCGGGCGTCGCGGACGCTCAACGGCAGCGGCGACCAGCCCGCCGCGCGGCCGAGCTCGATGATCGGCGGCACCACGGGAGACCTGGCGAGGACGGCTGCGGGCGAGCCGACATGCACTCCACCGTCGCCCGTCAACAGACAGATCCGGTCGGCGAACGGCACCACGCGCTCGAGCCGGTGCTCGGCGAGGAGCACGGTGAGGCCGAGGTCGTGGACGAGTCGGGTCAGTGTCGCCAGCACGTCCTCGGCGGCGGTCGGGTCCAGGGCCGAGGTCGGCTCGTCCAGCACGAGCAGCCGCGGGTGCGTGGTGAGCACCGAGCCGATCGCGACGCGCTGCTGCTGGCCGCCCGAGAGAGTGCGCAGGTCGCGGTGGCGCAGGTCGGCGATCCCGAGGAGGTCGAGGGTCTCCTCCACCCGGCGGCGCATCGTGTCGCCCGGCAGGCCGAGCTGCTCCATGCCGTAGGCGAGCTCCTCCTCGACCGTGTCGGTGACGAAGCCGGCAACCGGGTCCTGACCGACGTAGCCCACGACGTGCGCGCGGTCGCGCGGCGGCTCGTCGATGACGCTGACCCCGTCGATGAGCACGTCGCCCGACAGCGTGCCACCGCTGAACCGGGGCACCAGACCGGTCAGCACGCCGAGCAGCGTCGACTTGCCGACGCCCGTCCGTCCGGAGACGAGGACGAGCTCGCCCTCCTCGAGAGTGAGGTCGACCCCGCGCAGGATCGGCGCCCCCCGGGGCGACCCGTCATAGGCGAAGTGGATGTTGCGGAGCTCGATCATGGCTCGATCACGCGCCGACCTCCAGAGGTGTCGAGATGGGCTGGCGTGGCGGCGGTGCTGCCAGTGCCGGCACGAGGCCGAGCAGGGCGCCACCGAGCGCGAGCACGCTGAGGTAGGGCATCTCCGACACGGAGGGATAGACCACCAACGGCTCGGCCCGACCGAGTCGCCACACGGCGGCACCGACGGCCAGTCCGGAACCGGCCACCACGAGCTCGGCCAGCCGCCAGCGGTCGGGGCGGTAGCGAGAGCGCTCGACCCGCCGGCCGGCGCTGATCATCCCGACGACCCCGATGAGGACCCCCGCGGCCAGCAACGGCGCGGCCAGCCAGCGAGGCGCCGTGTGGTCGAGCAGCGCATAGGTGCCGACGCACAGGCCGCAGAGCGCGCCCAGCAGGAGGCCGCCGGTCGTCCATCGCTGGCCGCGCGTCGCCGTACCGGCCCGACCGTAGCCCCGCGCGTCCATGCCCGCCGCCAGGGCCAGCGACCGCTCCAGGGCGTCCTCGAGGACGGGCACCAGGAACCGGCGGAGCCGTCCCACGCGGCCACTGGCATCGCCACGCAGCGCCTGCGCCGCGCGGACGCGGCGAGCACTGTCGGCCAGCTGGGGGAAGACGGTGACGGCGACGACGAGTGCGGTGCCGATCTCGTAGAGCGCCGACGGGACCGACTTGAGAAGTCGCTTCGGGTTGGCGAGCGAGTTGGCGGCGCCGATGCAGATCACGATCGCGGCGAGCCGGAGGCCGTCGTAGAGCCCGGCCAGCAGTGCCTCCTGCGTGATCGGGCCGAGCAGCCGCACCCCGGCGACCCAGTCGGGCAGCGGAATGCTGGGCAGGTCGACCAGCACCCGGCCGGCGCCCACACCACCGAAGACGATCCGGAAGGCGACGCGGATGATCACGATCATCAGCCCCAGCAGCAGGTAGAGCCGGAACGATCGCGCCCACGGGTGGTCTGAGCGGCGCGCCATCACCACCAGCGCCGCGGTCGTGACCAGCAGGACCAGCAGCAGCGGGTTGGTGGTCAGCGTGGCGGCCGCCGACAGGCCGACGGCCCAGATCCACCAGGCGATGGGGTGCAGGTCGCTGGCCAGTCGGGGTCTCGGGCGGGGCGCCATCACTCGTGGGTACGGCGACGGGCGGCCAC
>JAKFFB010000220.1:0-20648 GCA_036675425.1 Actinomycetales bacterium
GGTGCGGGCCGCCCGCTGGTCCAGCCGGCCGCCGCGCCGGCCGAGCAGCAGCGCCGGGCCGCTGGACGCGGTCGCCCACGCCGGCCGTCCGCGCCGCAGCCAGGCGTCGAGTGCCGTCCCAGCCGGCCCGCCGTACGGCACGGACCGCTCGCGGTTGCCCTTGCCCAGCACGCGGACGACCCGGCGCTCGGCGTCGACGTCGTCGACGTCGAGTCCGCACAGCTCCCCCACGCGGATGCCGGTGGCGTAGAGCAGCTCCAGCACGAGCCGGTCGCGCAGCTCCTCGGGCGTGTCGCCGTCGACGGCGTCGACCAGTCGGGCGGCCTCATCGGCCCGCAGCACGTCGGGCAGCGGGCGGTGGCCCTTGGGCGTGGCGAGCAGCGCGCCGGGGTCGGTCGGCACCAGGCCGCGCCGGCAGGCCCAGGCGGTGAAGACGCGCGCGCTCGACCCGCGTCTGGCCAGCGTGGTGCGGGCGGCACCCGTGGTCCGCGAGCGGGCCAGCCAGCTGCGCAGCACGGAGAGGTCGAGCCCCGCCGGCTCGGTGACCCCGAGCCGGGCGGCGTGCTCGAGCAGCCGCGCGACGTCTCCGGTGTAGGCGCGGACGGTGTGCGCCGACCGGGAGAGCTCCAGGGCGAGGTGGCGCGCGAAGCCCTCCAGCGCCGCCTGCAGCGCCGGGGGCAGCGCCGGTTCCTCGCGCGCAGCCCCCTCGACGGTCACCCGTCGACGGTGTCCGCCCTGGTCCTCCCCGGTCAAGCCGCCGAGCCGTCAGCCGGCCTGCGACTTCGGAGCCTTGCCGGTGCCGAGCGCCGTGAGCCGCCAGCCGTCAGGGGTGCGCCGGACCAGGCCGTGCGCCTCCAGCGGCGGCATGACCTGCTGGACGACGATCGGCGACGTGCCGGCCTCGCGGGCGAGCGCGGCGACCCCGATCGAGCGGCGGACGGGTACCGCGTCGAGGACTCGGCGGACCGTCTCCGGCAGCTCGTCGCGCACGTCGACCGGACCTCGTGGCTCGACCGCGACGTGCTCCCCCGGCCGGCTGATCAGCTCGAGCACCTCGCTCGCCGTCGTCACGCAGGTCGCGCCCCGGCGCAGCTCGACGTGGCAGCCGGTCGACATCGACGACGTGACCGGACCGGGCACGGCCATGACCTCGCGGTTCAGCTTCCGCGCCCGGTCGGCGGTCGCGAGCGAGCCGCTGCGCGCCGCCGCCTCGACCACGACGGTGCCGACCGACAGCGCCGCGATGAGCCGGTTGCGGACCAGGAAGCGCCGCCGGGTCGGGTGGCTGCCCGGCGGCAGCTCCGAGACGACCAGCCCGCGCTCGGCGACCGCGCCGAGCAGCCGGTCGTTGCCGCGCGGGTAGGCGACGTCGACCCCGCAGGCCAGCACCGCGACCGTCGGGGACCCGCCGGCCGCCAGCGCGCCGCGGTGGGCAGCGGCGTCGATGCCGTACGCCCCGCCGCTCACCACGCTCGCGCCGCCCGTCGAGATCCCGGCCGCGAGGTCGGCCGCGACGTGCAGGCCGTAGCTGGACGCCGCCCGCGCCCCCACCACCGCCGCCGAGCGGGCGACGGCCTCCTCCAGCGGCCGTCCGCCGCGCACCCACAGCGACAGCGGCGGCGGGTCCTCCAAGCCGCCCTCGCCACCCACGAGCCAGGTCAGCCGCCCCTCCGGCCACTCCGGGTCCCCCGGGCAGACCAGCCGGGCCCCGACCCGCGCCGCCCGGTGCAGGTCGACCCGCGGGTCCAGGCCGTCGGCCTTCGCGACGATGCCCGGCAGCACCCCCTGCGTGAGCCGGCCCACCGGCACGCCCCGCCGCAGCGCCTCCCAGACCTCGATCGCCCCGAGCGCCGACACCGCCCGGAACACCTCGGGATCGCCGGGCTCGGCGATCCGCGACAGGCCGGCGCGGGCCACCCGCTCCTCGTCGCCCGTCACGCGGCCATCAGCCCCTGGACCGAGCCCTGCCGGAACCCCAGCGCGTGCGCGACGTGCTCCTGCCGGGGCCGGCCGGCGTCGGCGAGGTCCGCCAGCGTCCACGCCAGCCGCAGCACCCGGCCGTAGCCACGGGCCGTCAGCAGCCCGCGGTCCATCGCGTCGTCCGCCGGACGGGTCGTGTGCCGGTCCAGCGGCCACCGCCGGCGCAGCTCGACCGGCGGGACGTCGCCGTTGGACCGCCACGGCGTGCCGGCGAAGCGCAGCGCCGCCGCCTCCCGGGCCGCCGCCACCCGTGCGGCGATGTCGGCGCTGGGCTCCCCCCGCCCGTCCTCGGCCAGCATCTCCGCGCGGGTGATCCGCGGGACCTCGACGTGCATGTCGACCCGGTCCAGCAGCGGCCCGGACAGCCGGCTCAGGTAGCGCCGCCGGGTGTCCGGCGGGCACGAGCAGTCCTCGGGCTTGGCGCACGGGCAGTAGTTCGCCGCCAGCAGCAGCGTGAAGCAGGCGGGATAGGTCGCGGTCCCGCCGACCCGGGTGATGGACAGCCGACCGCTCTCCAGCGGCTGGCGCAGCGCGTCGAGCGCCCGCGGCGAGAACTCCGGCGCCTCGTCCAGGAAGAGCACCCCGCGATGGGCCAGGCTCGCCGCGCCCGGCCGGGCGATGCCGGCCCCGCCGCCGACGATCGAGGCGATGGTCGCGGTGTGGTGCGGGGCCTGGAACGGCGGCCGGGTGACGAGCGGCTGGTCGCGCGGCAGCGCGGAGGCCACCGAGTGCACGGCAGTCACCTCGAGCGCGGCCTTGCGGTCCAGCGCCGGCAGCAGCCCGGGCATCCGCTCGGCGAGCATGGTCTTGCCGCTCCCCGGTGGTCCGAGCAGCAGGGCGTGGTGACCGCCGGCGGCCGCGACCTCGATCGCGGTGCGGCCGACGACCTGGCCCGCCACGTCGAGCATGTCCGGCCCGCCGATCCCGGGCTCGGGAAGGACGAGCACCGGCTCGACCTCGTCGTACTCCTCCCCCGTCAGCAGCCGGACCAGGTCCCGCAGCGACCCGACCCCGCGGGCGTCGACCCCCGGCACCAGCCGCGCCTCGGCGAGGTTCTCCAGCGGCACCACGACCCGGTTGATGCCGGCCTCCGAGGCGGTGAGGACCGCCGGCAGCACCCCCGGGATCGGGCGCACCCGCCCGTTCAGGCCCAGCTCCCCGAGCAGCACCCGGCCGTGCAGCGCGTCGGCGGGCAGCGCCCGCGCGGCCGCGAGCACGGCCGCGGCGAGCGCCAGGTCGAACCCGCTGCCTCGCTTGGGCAACGCCGCCGGAGAGAGCGCCAGGGTGATCCGCTTCTGCGGCCAGGCCTGCCCGCTGTTGACGACCGCCGACTTCACCCGGTCACGGGCTTCGGCCAGCGACGCGTCGGGCAGCCCGATCACCGTCAGCCCCGGCAGCCCCTGCGCCAGGTCGGCCTCGACCTCCACCACGTGCCCGTCCAGACCGACGAGCCCCACTGCGTACGCCCGAGCAAGCGCCACGGGACATCACCTCCGCCGGCGACGCTGCCGGAGCGGCGGGCGGGACGGCAGTGCCCGCGGAGAAGCTGTGGACGCGCTCTCAGGGATCCACAGGCTGCGGCGCCAGGACGAACACGTCGGAGTACTCCTCGACCACGCCCAGCAGCTGCGCGACGTCGCCGCTCTCCCGGGCCGCGGCGATCGCGCAGTGGAACTCGGCGGTGCGCAGGGCCGGCCGGGTCTGCCACGTCGCGACCGCCGGGACCTCGCCCGGGTTGCGCACCTGGTGCACCGCCCCCGGAGGGACCTCGACCACCTCGCCCGCGCCGATCGTGCTCTCCACCCCGTCGACCAGGAAGCAGAGCTCTCCCTCGTGCACGGTGAAGCGCTCGGTCTGCGCCGGGTGCAGGTGCGCCGGCGGCAGCGGGCTGCCGGGCGCGTAGGTCGCCCGCATCTCGTGCAGCTCGGGCGTCGACGTCGTGAACTCCAGGCGCACGGTGCCGCTGTCGAGCACGATGTGCGAGCAGGCCATGTCTCCCCCTCAGGTCGGCCTCAGAGTGCACCGGCCGACGTAGGACGCGCTGGAGGTGCCGTCAGAACGCCGCGCGCAGGTGGGTGAGCTCCGGCGCGGCGCCGGGCAGCCGGACGACCCCGATCACGTCGAAGCGCAGCTCCGTGGCACCCGGCGGGCGGTTCTCCAGCAGCCACCGGCAGGCGAGGGTGCGGAGCTTGCGCGCCTTGGCGCGCCCGACCGCCTCCGCCGGCAGGCCGAAGCCCACGCCGGACCGGGTCTTGACCTCGACGAAGACGACGGTGCCGTCAGCCTCGCGAGCGACCAGGTCGAGCTCGCCCTCGGCGCAGGTCCAGTTCCTGTCGAGGACCTCGAGCCCGGAGGCGACGAGGTGGTCGGCGGCGAGCTGCTCGCCCCAGGCGCCGAGGATCTTCGTACGAGGAGGTGTCGTCATGCCGGCGACCCTGCGCGGGGCGGGGCTGCCGGGCCAGGCTCCGACGCCGTCCTGTGGACGACGCGCCGGTCAGTCCTGGGGTGTCCGCGCCCCCCGCACGACGTCCTGCTCCTCGCTGCTGCCCGGGGCGTCTCCGTCCTCGGCGTCGGCTCCCGCGGACATCGCCACCGCGCTCGCGGCCACGTCGGTCTCGACGCTCTCGCCGGGCGGGGTGCTGCCGAGCGACCCCGGGGCGCGCTGCGCGGTCCCGTCGGGCGTCGACGGCTCGTCGGCGGGAGCGGCAGCCGGCGCCGCCGCGGGGGTCGTCAGCGCCGGGTGGCTGGGCGCCTGCGGGTCGCCGGCGCCGACGTTCATGTCGCCGAGCTCCGGCGGCACGAGCGGCTCCTGGTGCGACCCGGACGGCGGCATCGGCTCGGTCTTGGCCTGGTTGGAGCCGGGGCTGCCCTCCGCGGAGGTCCGGTCCCCGAGGGTCACCGGTCCGGTGCCGCTCTCGTCCTCGGGCGTGTTGGCGGTGGGGGTCGTCATGGGAAGATCCCTACCCCTCGAACGGCGGCCGACCCCCGGGCATCTCCAGGTCGGGCTTCTCGAGCTTCTCGACGTTGACGTCCTTGAAGGTCAGCACCCGGACCGACTTCACGAAGCGCGCCGGCCGGTACATGTCCCAGACCCAGGCGTCGGTGAGCGTCAGCTCGAACCAGACCTCGCCGTCGCTGGTGCGCGGCTGCACGTCGACGGCGTTCGCCAGGTAGAAGCGGCGCTCGGTCTCCACCACGAAGTCGAACTGCCGGACGATGTCCCGGTACTCCCGGTAGAGCTGCAGCTCCATCTCGGTCTCGTACTTCTCGAGCTCTTCCGCACTCACGACGCGACGCCCACGGGGTCATCCAACCTCAGCCGCTGCTCGGCGCGCGGTTGCGACGCGACGGCGGCGCGGACGTTGACGTAGGAGAACCGGTGCTCCGGGCACGGCCCGTGCTGCCGCAGCGCGGCCGTGTGCTCGGGCGTGATGTAGCCCTTGTGCTGGGCGAAGTCGTACTCCGGGAAGCGCTCGTGCAGCTCGCGCATGATGCGGTCCCGGGTCACCTTCGCGACGACCGAGGCGGCGGCGACGCAGGCCGCGACCCGGTCGCCCTTCCACACGGCGAGCGCCGGCGCCGGCATGCCGCCGATCGCGAAGCCGTCGGTGAGGACGTAGGACGGGCAGGGGTCGAGCCGGAGCACCGCCTGCCGCATCGCGCGCACGTTCATGACGTGCAGCCCGCAGCGGTCGACCTCGGTCGACGGGACGACGACGACGGACCAGGACAGCGCGCGCCGGACGACCTGCTCGTACGCCTCCTCGCGCGCGGGCTCGGTCAGCAGCTTGGAGTCGGCCAGCCCGGGGACCTCGCCGCGCTTGCCCTCCGGCAGCACGACGGCGGCCACCACCAGCGGTCCGGCGCAGGCCCCCCGCCCGGCCTCGTCGGCGCCGGCGACGTGCCGGAAGCCGCTGCGCTGCAGCACCCGCTCCAGCGCCCACAGCCCGTTCTCGGAGCGGACGACGGGACGCGGCGCCCTCATGCCAGCCGCTCCAGGACCTCGAGCAGCTCCTCGGGGTAGACCCGCTCGTCGGTGGCGCGCAGCTCCTCGACGGTCCACCACCGCATGCCCAGCACCGCCACCATCTCCAGATCGCTGTGCGCGGTGGGCACGGCGTCGAAGGCGTCGGTCCGCAGCAGGAAGTAGTGCTCGCTCTGCCGGTAGTGGTCGCCCCCGAACGGGAACTCGGTCAGCCGCCGGTGCACGACCTCGCCGAGCTGGTCGACCGCGACCTGCAGGCCGGTCTCCTCGGCCAGCTCGCGCGCGGCCGCCTCCGACGGCGACTCCCCCGGGTCGATGCCGCCGCCCATGGTGTTCCACCAGCTGCCGGCGGCCGGGTCGCTCGGGTCGCAGCAGTTCTGCAGCAGGATCCGGCCCTCGCCGTCCACCAGCAGGACGCGCGCGGCACGGCGCTCGAGAGGGACCGTCATGGCGGTCCGAGACTACTTGCGCAGTCGGCGGCGGAGCAGCGCGATCGGCAGCGCGCCGACCAGCCCCAGGGCGTACGGCACGGCGGTCGTGGCCGGACCCAGCGCCGAGGTGAACGTCTCCGGCACGGACAGCACGGTGGCGCGGTCGAGCGGCCAGACGATGACGAAGGCGCGGCCGATGACCTTGTCCTGCGGGACGGTCCCCTGGTCGGCGTTGTCGATGTGGGCGCGCGAGTCGCTGGAGCTGCCGCGGTGGTCGCCCATCACCCAGAGCCGGCCCTCGGGGACCAGCACGCCCTCGGCGCCCTCGGGGCAGGCGGTCTCACCGGTGCCCGCCGCGCAGAAGGGCATCCGGTCGTCCTCGAAGACGTACGGCTCGTCGAGCACGATCGGCCGGTCCGCGCCCTCGGGCTGCACGGTGACCTTCCCGTCGGAGCAGCAGGCGACGCGGTCGCCGGGCACGCCGATGACGCGCTTGATGAAGTCCTTCTCACCGGGCGCGCCGACGCCGACGGCGCTGCTGATCGCGCGCAGCACGCGCTGGACGCCGTTGGTCGGCTCGGCGATCTCGGTCTCGGGGGTGAAGGAGTCGAGCCCGTTGAAGACCACGATCTCGCCGCGGTGGATCTCGCGGAAGTCGTAGACGAGCTTGTTGACCAGCACCCGGTCGCGCAGCTCGAGCGTCTGCTGCATCGAGCCGGACGGGATGTAGAAGGCCTGGATGAGGAAGGCCTTGATGAGCAGCGCCAGCAGGAAGGCGATGACCACCAGGAACGGCAGCTCGCGGAAGAACGACCCGCCCTTGGCGTGCTTGCCCGGACCGGGGTCCTCGCCGGCGGCGGCCCCAGGGGGCTGCCGGTCGCCGCCGGAACCGCCCGCCTCGGCGTAGGTCTCCGTCGCGGCAGGCGAGCGGTCGTCGTTGCTCATCACGCAGACCCTAACGGCGCAGGGCCGACGCGAGTGCCGGTGCTCAGGCCTCGGCGGGCGCGGACGGCGCAGCGGTCGGCGGGGCCGGCGTCGCGGCAGGGTCGACGGGAGCGGTGGTGACGGCGGCCTTGGACGGCACGGCCGACTCGCGCTTCTCCTTGATCTTGGCCTTCTTGCCCCGCAGCTCGCGCAGGTAGTAGAGCTTCGCGCGCCGCACGTCACCGCGGGTGACGACCTTGATCGTCTCGATGACGGGGGTGTGCACCGGGAAGGTGCGCTCCACGCCGACGCCGAAGCTGACCTTGCGGACCGTGAAGGTCTCGCGGACGCCACCGCCCTGGCGGCGGATGACGACGCCCTGGAAGTGCTGGACACGGGAGCGGTTGCCCTCGACGACGCGGACGCCGACGTCGAGCGTGTCGCCCGGGCGGAAGTCGGGGACGTCGGTGCGCAGCTGCGCGGCGTCGAGCTCGTCCAGGACGTTCATGTGGCGATCGCTTCCTCGTGCGGCGGACGCGCGCGAGCGCGCGGCTGCCGGGTGGCGGGCTGTGCAGGGGTCTGCGCAGGCCCATCTCGGGCCGCGCAACAGCCCTCTACTCTGCCACAACCTCCGGCGGGCCTCCAAGGACGGAGCGGTCCCGCTCGTCCAGCCGGTCCCCCAGCGCGGCGAGCAGGTCGGGTCGTCGCGCGGCCGTACGACGCAGCGCCTCGTCGCGCCGCCACCGGGCGATGCGGGCGTGGTCCCCGGACTGCAGCACCGCCGGCACCTCGCGCCCGCGCCAGACCGGGGGGCGGGTGTAGACGGGGCCCTCGAGCAGTCCCTCCATCTCCCCCGGCGCGAACGAGTCGTCGCGGTGGGACTCGGCGTTGCCGAGCACCCCCGGCAGCAGCCGGGCGACGGCCTCGACCACGACCAGCACGGCCACCTCGCCGCCGGCCAGCACGTAGTCGCCGAGCGACACCTCGACCACGCGGAAGCGCTCGGCGGCGTCCTCGAGCACCCGGCTGTCGATGCCCTCGTACCTGCCGCAGGCGAAGACCAGCCACGGCTCGGCGGCCAGCTCGAGCGCCATCGCCTGGGTGAACGGGGTGCCGCTGGGGGTCGGGACCAGCAGCACCGGGCGGGTGTCGGCCCCGCCCAGGACCGAGTCGAGGGCTGCGCCCCACGGCTCGGGCTTCATCACCATGCCGGGACCGCCGCCGTACGGGCTGTCGTCGACGGTGCGGTGGACGTCGGAGGTCCAGGTGCGCAGGTCGTGCGTCCGGACCGTCAGCAGCCCGCGCTCCTGCGCCCTGCCCATCAGCGAGACGTCGAGCGGCGCGAGGTACTCCGGGAAGATCGTGACGACGTCGACGATCACGCCGGGTCCGGCTCGTCGGTCAGGTCGAGCAGCCCCTCGGGCGGCTCGATCTCGACACGGCGGGCAGCCACGTCGACCACGGGGACCATCGCCTTGACGAACGGGACGAGGACCTCCGCGCCGTTGTCGGTGCGTCGTACGACGAGCACGTCGCCGTGCGGCAGGTGCAGCACGTCGACCACCTCGCCGAGCGGCTCCCCCGTGACGAGGACGGCGGCCATCCCGCGCAGCACGTGGTCGTGGAACTCGTCCTCGTCCGCCGGCTCCGGGATGGTCCGGGCGTCGACCTGCAGCAGCGTCTCGCGCAGCTGCTCGGCGGCGTTGCGGTCGGCGACGCCCTCGAAGGCGACCATCAGCCGGCCGTTCTGCCAGCGCGAGGACGCGACCGTGAGCGGCCCGCGCTCGGCCGGGTCGGTGAGCAGGGTGGCGCCGGCCGCGAAGCGGGTCTCGGGGTCGTCGGTGCGGACCTGGACCGTGACCTCGCCCTTGATGCCCTGCGGCTTGCCGATCCGCCCGACGACGAGCAGGTCCTGGACGTCGTCAGCCCCGGTCGCCGCAGGGGCGACCGGGGCTGCCGGACGTTCGGGCTGCCGGCGGTGTCCCGCCACGCGCGCCACGGACTAGCGGACCTCGTCGGTGTCGACCACGTCGACGCGCACGCCCTTGCCGCCGAGGGCGGTCATGACGGTGCGCAGGGCCTTGGCGGTGCGGCCGTTGCGGCCGATCACCTTGCCCAGGTCCTCCGGGTTGACGCGCACCTCGAGGGTGCGGCCGCGCCGGCCGGTGACCATCTCGACCTCGACGTCGTCGGGGTTGTCGACGATGCCCTTGACCAGGTGCTCGAGGGCGCTCTCCAGCACGGGCTAGGCCTTGTCGGCGGCGCTGTCGGCGGCCTCGGCGTCAGCGGCCGGGGCGTCCTCGGCCGGAGCCTCGGCAGCGGCCTCGGCGGGCGGAGCCGCCTCGGCGGCGAGAGCCTCCTCGGCCTTGGGCTCCTCGGCCGGGGCCTCCTCGGCCTTCGGCTCGTCGGCCTTGGCCTCGTCGGCCTTGGCCTCGTCAGCCTTGGGCTCCTCGGCCTTGGCCTTGGGAGCGGTCTTCTTCTTCGGCGTGGTCGCGGCACCCGCGGCCTCGACGCCCTCGCGAGCGGCGGCCTCGAACAGGGCCTTGCGGTCCGGCTTGGGCTCGGCGACCAGCATGGGCGGCGGGGCGGGCTCGCCCTTGAACTTCTGCCAGTCACCGGTGACCTTGAGGATCGCGGTGACGGGCTCGGTCGGCTGGGCACCGACGCCGAGCCAGTAGGCGGCGCGGTCCGCGTCGACCTCGATGAAGGAGGGGTTCTCCTTCGGGTGGTACTTGCCGATCGTCTCGATGACGCGGCCCTCGCGCTTGGTGCGGGCGTCGGCGACGACGATGCGGTAGTACGGCTGGCGCATCTTGCCGAGGCGCATGAGCTTGATCTTGACTGCCACGGGTGTGGGACTCCGGAGGTGAGGTGGGGTGGCCGCCGGCGCTGCGCGTGGGGCACGCGGCCGGAGACGGTCTGCGGACACGCAGGAGGCGGGTAGAGGGCCGTTCCCCTGCGATGGCTCGCCGGACAGTGTGCCAGATCTCTGCCGCAGCCCGACGGCGGTGAGGTGCCTCACAGCGGCTGCGCAGAGCGGCTTGTTGCACCGACACTGATCTCGTGACCGCCGTCCTGGACTCCACCGCGCCGGTCGCCCCGTCGCTGTGGCGGGCCCCCGGCCTGGGCGCGCTGTTCACGGCGTCGACCACCGCGCGACTGGCGAACGAGGCGGCCCGCGTCGCGATGGTGCTGCTGGTGCTCGACCGGACCGGCTCCCCCGCCCTGGCGGGAGCGGTCGTCGGCGCCCTCACCCTGCCGGCCCTGGTGACCGGCCCGCTGCTCGGCGCGTGGCTGGACCGCACGTCTCACCGGCGGGCCGTCTTCGTCACCAACCAGCTGCTCCTGCTGGCCGTGCTCGTCGCGCTGCTGGCGGTGACCGGGACCGCTCCGTCGTACGTCGTCGTCCTGCTCGGCCTGCTGGCCGGGCTCCCGGCACCGGTGCTCACCGGTGGCTTCACCGGGCTGATCCCGCCGCTGGTGCCGGCCGACCACCTGCGCCGGGCGTACGGCGCGGAGGCCACGAGCTACAACCTCGCCGGCGTCCTCGGGCCGGCTCTGGCCGGAGCGCTCGCCGCCGGTGCGGGCCCGGACGTCGCGGTCGCGGTGACCGCCGCCCTGTCGGGCGTCGCCCTGCTGGCCGTGCTCCGGGTGCCGATGCCGGCTCCGGCCGACGGGCCGCGGACCGGGTTCGTCCGGCTCGTCGCCAGCGGGCTGCGGCTGCTCGCGACGGTGCCGCCGCTGCGGTCGGTGACGGTCGCGACGACCGTCTCCTTCACCGGCATGGGCGCGCTGCCGGTCGTCTTCCCCCTGCTCGCGATCGAGGTCGGTCACCCGGCCGCTGCGGGTGGCGCGCTGTTCAGCGCCTTCGCGTTGGGCGCCCTGGGCGGCAGCCTGCTCGTCGCCTCGCGGGTGCCGCGCACCGGTCCGATGCGGCTCGCCTTCGGCGGGATCGCCGGCCTCGCGGTCGCGTTCACGGCCGTGGCCTTCGCGCCGACCCTGCCGATCGCGATCGGGCTGGTGATCGTGGCCGGCGCGCTCGAGGGCCCGGTGCTCGCCAGCACGCTGGCCGTGCGCTCCGCGCACACCCCGCCGGAGATGCAGACGCAGGTGGTCACCACCGCGGCCAGCCTGAAGTTCGGCGGCTTCGCGGTCGGCTCGGCCGTCGCCGGGCAGGTCGTCGCGGCGCACGGCGTCCGGGTCGGGCTGCTCGCCCTGGCGGGCATGCAGGTCCTGGGACTCGCCGTCGGGCTGCTTGCACGAAAAGGGCGTGGCTGAGGGGCTTGCCCCTCTAGGGTCCGCGTGTGATCCGCACGGCCCCGCGCGCCCTCCTGACGCTCCTGCTGCTCGTGGCAGGGATCGCCGCCTTCCTCTCCGTGGGCGGCCTCACGCCCGGGATCGCCGCCGGCACGACGCCGCCGGCGAAACAGCTGCAGGACGCCGCGCCGGTCGCCGCCGCCGCCGGGCTCGACCGGGCCTCCGCCGTCGCCGCGCGCGAGCCGGTCCGCATCGCCGCTCCCGAGCCGGCGCTGCGGCGCACCGGCACGAACACCGACGGCTGGGCCGTCTACCGCCTGAGTGCCGACCGGCTGCCCGAGCGGCTGGCGGTCGGCCGGGGCTTCCGCGGCGAGATCACCTGGCTGCAGGGAGGGATCGAGCGCAAGGCGCGCATCTACGTGCCCTCCTCGGCCCCGGCGTCCGCACCGCTGCTGGTGTCGCTGCACGGCCTGGGCCAGACGCTCCGCTCCGCCGAGGCGCAGCAGCGCTGGTCGTCGCTGGCCTTCCAGCAGCGCTTCGTCCTCGTCTGGGGAGCCGGGCACCTCGGCTCGTGGAACGCCGGGCCCTGCTGCGGCGCGGCCGCGCGCCGGGTGGACGACATGGCCTACCTCGACCGCACGCTGCAGGTGGTGTCGGCGCTGCACGGGGTGGACCGGCGCCGCATCCACCTGGCCGGCTTCTCCAACGGCGCGATGCTCGCCTACCGCTACGCCTGCGGTCGCCCCGGGCGCATCGCCGGCGTGCTCGCCGTCGCCGGCACCCACACCGCCCCCTGCACCCCGCGGAAGGCGACCGCGATCCTGGCGGTCAACGGCGCCGCGGACCCGACCGTCCCGCTGCGGGGCACGCGGCACAGCCGCGCGCTGGGAGCCCGGCTGCCCGACGTCGGCACCGGCCCGCGGCTGTGGGCGAAGACCGGCGCGGGCGTGCGTCGGGTCGTGCTCCCGCGGTTCGCGCACGGGTGGCCGACGCGGCACCGCGGCGGGTACGACGCGACAGGTCAGGGCTGGCGCTTCCTCGAGCAGCGCCCGCTGCCGAGGTAGCTCGCTCCGCGGTGATCAACGCCGGGGTTGCGCACGTCCTGCGGGCTCGAGAGCTGAGGAGGTCCGGCGTTGATCAAGCAGGTCAGCGGGGACGGCGCAGGCCGAACGGGTCCGGCCCGTTCGCGTCGCCGGTGCCCGGGAAGCCCGGGGGCAGGCCCTGCGGCAGCTGCGGGAAGCCGGGCGGCAGCTGCGGCACGCCGGGCTGGCCCTGAGCCGGCTGGGCCTTCGCCTTGCTCGGCCCGCCGCCGGCGCGACCCGGGCCCTTCTTGCTCTTCTTGCCCTGCGACTGCTGCCGCTTGGCCTTGCGGCCCATGCCCGGCATCCCGGGCATCATCCCGGCCATGCCGCCCATCGACCTCATCATCTTCTGCGCCTCGTAGAAGCGGTCGACGAGGTTGTTGACCTCGGTGACCGTGACGCCGGAGCCCTTGGCGATGCGCATCCGGCGGGAGCCGTTGAGGATCTTGGGCGTGCGCCGCTCCTGCGGCGTCATCGACCGGATGATCGCGGCGATGCGGTCGATGTCCTTGTCGTCGACCTGCGCCAGGGCCTCCTTCATCTGACCCATGCCGGGGAGCATCCCGAGCAGGCTGGTCAGCGAGCCCATCTTCTTGACCTGGACCATCTGCTCGAGGAAGTCCTCGAGGTCGAAGTCCTTGCCCTCCATCATCTTGCCGGCCATGCGCTCGGCCGTGTCCTGGTCGAAGGACTTCTCGGCCTGCTCGATCAGGGTGAGCACGTCGCCCATGCCGAGGATGCGCGAGGCCATCCGCTCGGGGTGGAAGACGTCGAAGTCGCCGAGCTTCTCGCCGGTGGAGGCGAACAGGATCGGCTGGCCGGTCAGGTGCCGGACCGACAGCGCCGCACCACCGCGGGCGTCGCCGTCGAGCTTGGTGAGCACGACGCCGGTGAAGCCGACGCCCTCCTGGAAGGCCTGCGCGGTGACGACGGCGTCCTGGCCGATCATCGCGTCGACGACGAAGAGCACCTCGTCGGGCTGCACGGCGGCGCGGATGTCGGCTGCCTGCTTCATCAGCTCGGCGTCGATGCCCAGGCGGCCGGCGGTGTCGACGACGACGACGTCGTGGTTCATCCGCTTGGCGTGCTCCACGCCGCGGCGCGCCGCGTCGACCGGGTCGCCGACGCCGCTGCCCTCGTACGGCGCGAAGACGTCGACACCGGCCTGGCCGCCGACGACCTGCAGCTGCTGGACGGCGTTGGGTCGCTGGAGGTCGCAGGCGACGAGCAGCGGCGCGTGGCCCTGCGCCTTGAGGTGCTTGGCGAGCTTGCCGGCCAGCGTCGTCTTGCCGGCGCCCTGCAGGCCGGCCAGCATGATCACCGTCGGCGGGGTCTTGGCGAAGCGGATCAGCCGGGTCTCGCCGCCGAGGATGCCGATGAGCTCCTCGTTGACGATCTTGATGACCTGCTGGGCGGGGTTCAGCGCCTGGCTGACCTCCGAGCCGCGGGACCGCTCCTTGACGTTGCCGATGAACGCCTTCACCACCGGCAGCGCGACGTCGGCCTCGAGCAGCGCGATGCGGATCTCGCGCGCGGTGGCGTCGATGTCGGCGTCGGACAGCCGGCCCTTGCCGCGCAGGCTGGTGAAGACCTTGTCGAGCCGGTCGCTCAGGGTGTCGAACACCGGGCCAGCCTAGCCGCGGGCAGCTCAGCCGAGAGCGGCGAGCAGGGACTCGCGGAGCGCGGCGCGCGCGGCCTCGTCGGCGAGCTTGCCGCCGTCCGGTCCGACGACGTAGAACGCGTCGACCACGTCGGCGCCGAGCGTGGAGATGTGCGCGGTGCGCACGTCGAGCCCGGCCGCGGCGATCGCGCCGGTGATCCGGTGCAGCACGCCGATGCCGTCCGCCGCGTGCACCTCCACCACCGTCGCGCTGTCCGACGCGTCGTCGATGAGGCGTACGACCGGGGCGGCAGCGGGGACCCCCGTCCGGTCGGCGTACGCCGCCTCGCGGCTGGTCAGGACCGCCTCGAGGTCCAGCTCACCGGACAGCGCGCGACGCAGGTCGACCTGCACGACGGCCCAGTCCGGCAGCGCGCCGAAGCGGGGCTCGACGCGGCACACCGTCACCGCGGTCGCACCGCGCGAGAAGACCGAGGCCGAGCGGACGTCGAGCCGGTGCAGCGCGAGGACGCCGGTCGTCAGCGAGAGCAGGCCGGGGGCGTCGGGCGCCACGACGGTGACCTCGTCGCCGTCGGCCTCGAGCAGCGGGCCGCCGGCGGCGACGAGCTGCTCCTGCCGCTCCCCCAGCGGCTGCGGACCCGGCGGGCGGGCGCCGGCGAGCAGCGCCTGCGCGCGGCGGACCAGCTCGGCGACCAGGCCGGCCTTCCAGGACGACCAGGCGGCCGGGCCGGTCGCGGCGGAGTCGGCCTCGGTCAGCGCGTGCAGCAGCTCCAGCACCTCAGCGCTGCCGACCGCGTCGGCCACGGCCTGCGCCGTCGCCGGGTCGGCGAGGTCGCGGCGGGTCGCGACGTCGGGCAGCAGCAGGTGGTGCTCGACCATGGCGACGAGCACGTCGACGTCGGCAGGCGGCAGGCCGAGCCGCGGACCGAGGTCGGCGACCACGCGCATGCCGACCTCGGTGTGGTCGCCGGGCAGGCCCTTGCCGATGTCGTGCAGCAGCGCACCGAGCAGCAGCAGGTCCGGCCGCGAGACCCGCCGGGTGAGGGCGGCCGCGGCGGCAGCGGCCTCGACGAGGTGCCGGTCGACGGTGAAGCGGTGGTAGCTGTTGCGCTGCGGCTTGCTCCGCACCGGCTCCCACTCCGGGAGCAGCCGGACCAGCAGCCCGGCCTGGTCGAGCGCTTCCATCACGGCGACGACCGGAGGGCCGGCGGCGAGCAGCCGGACCAGCGCGTCGAGCGCGGGCCGGGGCCACGGCACCGGCAGCTCCGGGCACTCCGCGGCGAGCCGGGTCAGGGTGTGCGGCGCGATCGGCAGGTCGGCGCGGGCGGCCGCCGCGGCGACCCGGAGCACGAGGGCCGGGTCGGTCGCGGGCGTCGCGTCCCGGGCCAGCACCACCTCGCCGTCCTGCTCCACGACGTCGTCGGCGAGCGGCCGGCGGACCGGCTCGGGGCTCCGCCGGCCGAGCAGCCGCCGGCGGGCCGGGGGCCGGACGCGCCGCCAGGTCGTATCGCTCTCGTACGCGATGGTGCGACCCGCCGAGGACACCGCGGCCATCAGCGCGTCGGCGTCGGCCAGCCCGAGCGCGGTCGCGACGGCGTCCTGCTCCTGCAGCAGCAGCCGGTCGACGACGCGCCGCCCGCTCCCCGCGGTGCGCCGGTGCAGCTCTCCCCGGACGTCGAGCAGCATGTCCAGGGCCTCCCGCACCGGAGCACCCGGCGGGTCGGTCAGCTGCGCAGCGGCGAGCGCCTGCAGCGCGTGGACGTCGCGCAGGCCGCCCCGGGAGCTCTTCAGGTCGGGCTCGAGCAGGAAGGCGACCTCGCCCTCGGTGCGCGCCCGCTCGACGACCGCCTCGCGGAGCTCGGGCAGCCGCTTGGCGGCCCCGGCGCGCCAGGCGGCCCGGGTGCGGCTCAGCAGCGTCGCGCTGAGCTCGGCGTCGCCGGCGACGTGCCGGGCGTCGAGCAGGCCGAGGGCGGCCTTGAGGTCGCCGGCCGCGACGGCCAGCGCCTCGTCGACGGTCCGCACGGAGTGGTCGATGGAGACGCCGGAGTCCCACAGCGGGTACCAGAGCGCGTCAGCGACCTTGGCCACGTCCGGGCGGTCCTGGTGCACGAGCACCAGGTCGAGGTCGCTGCCCGGGGCCACCTCGCGGCGGCCCAGCCCACCGACCGCGACCAGGGCGATGCCCGGCCCCGGGTCGCCGAGCAGGGCGGCGAGCCGGGTGTCGTACAGCTCGACCAGAGCAGAACGCAGCGCGACGCCGGTGACCGAGCGATCGGTCACCAGCGCCGCGCGAGCGTCCAGCAGAGGGGTCAGGGCGTCACAGCGCTTCGGCCCCGCGCTCCCCGGTGCGCACCCGGACCACGTCCTCGACCGGGGTCGACCAGACCTTGCCGTCACCGATCGAGCCGGTGGAGGCCGCCGCCACGATCGCGTCGACCACGCGGGTCGCGTCGGCGTCGTCGACCAGCACCTCGATGCGGGTCTTCGGCACGAAGGCGACGGTGTACTCCGCCCCGCGGTAGACCTCGGTGTGCCCGCGCTGCCGGCCGAAGCCCTGGACCTCGCTGACCGTCATGCCCTGGACGCCGATCGCCTCGAGGGCGGTCTTGACGTCGTCGAGCTTGAACGGCTTGACCACCGCAGTCACCAGGCGCATCAGAGAGCCTCCACTCCGCGTTCGCCGGTGCGGACCCGGACCACCTCGTCGACGGGGGTGCTCCAGACCTTGCCATCACCGATCGCTCCGGTCTGCGCCGACTTGGCGATGACCTCGATCACGTCAGCGGCGTCGGCGTCGTCGACCAGCACCTCGACCCGCACCTTCGGCACGAAGGCGACGGTGTACTCGGCGCCGCGGTAGACCTCGGTGTGCCCGCGCTGCCGGCCGAAGCCCTGCACCTCGCTGACCGTCATGCCCTGCACCCCGAAGGACTCCAGGGCCGTCTTGACGTCGTCGAGCTTGAACGGCTTGAGGATCCCGGTGACCAGGCGCATCAGGACACCTCCACCGACGACGGCCGGGTCGCGGGAGCGGTCGGGCCGGTGCCGGTGCCGCCGATGCCGCCGGCCAGCTCGTACGCCGTCTCGGCGTGCGTCTGCTGGTCGATCCCGATGACCTCCTCCTCCTCGGAGACCCGGATGCCCATGACGAGCTTGAGGATCGAGGCGATGATGAAGGTGGCGACGAAGGAGTACGCCATGACCGCGAAGGCCGCGATGGCCTGCGTGCCGAGCAGCGTCAGGCTGCCCCCGTCGATCAGGCTGTCGGTCAGCGTGTGGGTGGAGTCCGCGACGATGCCGATCATCAGCGTGCCGACCAGGCCGCCGACCAGGTGGACGCCCACGACGTCGAGCGCGTCGTCGTAGCCCAGCTTGTGCTTGAGCGTCACCGCGAGGGCGCAGACCGCACCGGCGATCACGCCGATGGCGAGTGCGCCGTACACGTTGACGAAGCCGCAGGCCGGCGTGATGGCGACCAGGCCGGCCACGGCGCCGGAGGCGGCACCGAGCGTGGTCATGTGGCCGTCGCGCAGCTTCTCCACGAGCAGCCAGCCGAGGATCGCGGCGGCCGTGGCGATCTGGGTGTTGACCAGGACCAGACCGGAGTACGCCGTCGCGCCCAGGGTCGAGCCGACGTTGAAGCCGAACCAGCCGAACCACAGCAGGCCGGTGCCCAGCATGACGAACGGCAGGTTGTGCGGGCGCATCGGCTCCTTGCCGAAGCCGCGGCGCTTGCCGAGCACCAGCACGAGGGCGAGCGCTGCCGCACCGGCGTTGATGTGGACCGCGGTGCCGCCGGCGAGGTCGAACGCGCCCAGCCGGTTGACGATCCAGCCGCCGGTCTCGGCGGCGAAGAAGCCGTTCGCGAAGCCGGCGGCCTCACCGCCCTCCTCCGCGACACCGAAGGCGAAGACCCAGTGCGCGACCGGGAAGTAGACGACGGTCGCCCAGACGGTGATGAAGGCGAGCCAGGCGCCGAACTTCATCCGGTCGGCGACCGCGCCGCTGATGAGCGCCACCGTGATGACGGCGAACATCAGCTGGAAGCCGGCGAAGATCATGTCGGGCAGGGCGTAGGTGTTGAGAACCCCGTCGGCGCCGGCCTCGACGGACCCGAAGGTCGCGTTGTTGGTGAGGTCGCTCAGGCCGACCAGTCCGCCGCTCCAGCCGACCAGGCCTGCCTTGTCGGCGCCGAAGGTCATCGCGTAGCCGTAGAGGACCCACAGCACGCTCACGACCGCGATGGCGCTGAAGCTCATCATGATCATGTTCAGGACGTTCTTGCTCCGGCTCATGCCGCCGTAGAAGAACGCCAGGCCGGGGGTCATCAGCAGCACCAGGAAGGCGCACACCATGACGAAGCCGGCGTTGGCACCGTCGATCAGTTCGGGATCCATGCTTCTCCTCTGAGGCGGGTCCGCTGTGAGCGGGGACTGCTCAGAGGGTGGCGGCGGTGTGTTTCGTCCGCGGTTCGGCGGTTGTTTCGCGCCGGTGACAGTCCGGGCGGCAGTGTTTCGCCTGCGTGAACTTCTCTAGCCTGACGGCATGAGCCGCTGGCTGCAGGAGACGGGCGGGGACCGGGGCGAGGCGTACGACGAGGCCTTCCGTGCGCTGGCCGCCTCCGGGATGGACGTGCACGGGGAGGCGGCGTACGTCGCCGCCCTCGTCCCGCCGGGGGCGCGCGTGCTCGACGCCGGCTGCGGCACCGGCCGGGTGGGGATCGAGCTGGCGCTGCGCGGCTACGACGTGGTGGGCGTCGACAGCGACGCCTCGATGCTCGACGTCGCGCGCCGGACCGCTCCGTCGCTGGAGTGGCGGCTCGCGGACCTGGCCGCGCTGACGGACACCTCGTCGTACGACCTGGTGGTCGCTGCCGGCAACGTCATGATCTTCCTCGAGCCGGGGACGGGGCCGTCGGTCGTGGGCCGGCTCGCGGCTGCCCTGCGACCAGGCGGGCTCCTGGTCAGCGGCTGGCGGACCGACGAGCTGGCGGTGGCGGACTACGACGGCTGGGCGGCCGCGGCGGGGCTGGTGCCGGTGGCGCGGCATGCCACCTGGCAGGGCGCGCCGATGACGGACGACGCGGGCTGGTGCGTCGCGGTGGACCGCGCAGACCGGTGACAGCGGTGGACCGCGCAGACCGGTGACAGCGGTGGACCGCGCAGACCGGTGACAGCGGTGGACCGCGCAGACCGGTGACAGCGGTGGACCGCTTGCCCTAGAGAGCCGCCTCGTCGCCGAGCAGGGCGTCGGCGAAGGCCTCGGGCTCGAACGGCGCCAGGTCGTCCGGGCCCTCTCCGAGGCCGATCAGCTTGACCGGGATGCCGAGCTCGCGCTGGACGGCGATGACGATCCCGCCCTTGGCCGTGCCGTCGAGCTTGGTGAGCACGATCCCGGTGACGTCGACGGCCTCGGTGAAGACGCGGGCCTGCACGACGCCGTTCTGACCGGTGGTGGCGTCGAGGACGAGCAGCGTCTCGTCGACGGGGCCGTGCTTCTCGACGACCCGCTTGACCTTGCCGAGCTCGTCCATCAGGCCGGTCTTGGTGTGCAGCCGGCCGGCCGTGTCGATCAGGACGGTGTCGACGCCGTCGGCCTTGCCCTTGGCGACGGCCTCGAAGGCGACGCTGGCCGGGTCGCCGCCCTCGGGGCCCCGGACGGTCGAGGCGCCCACCCGGTCGCCCCAGGTCTGCAGCTGCTCGGCGGCGGCCGCGCGGAAGGTGTCGGCCGCGCCGAGCACGACGCTGCGGCCGTCGGCGACGAGCACCCGGGCGAGCTTGCCGCAGGTCGTGGTCTTGCCGGTGCCGTTCACGCCGACGACGAGGACCACCGCGGGGGTGCCGTCCTCGTGCGGCAGGGTGCGCAGGGTGCGGTCGGCGTCGGCGCCGATCGCGGCGACCAGCTCCTCGCGGAGCATCGGACGCAGCTCGGAGACCGTCCGTACGCCGTCCACGCGCACCCGCAGGCGCAGCCGCTCGACCAGGTCCGTCGTCGCGGCGACGCCCATGTCGGCGCCGAGCAGGGTGTCCTCGACCTCCTCCCAGGTGTCCTCGTCGAGGTTGTCGCGGGACAGCAGCGCGAACAGGCCGCGGCCGAGCGTGGTCTGCGACCGGGACAGCCTGGACCGGAGCCGGTGCAGCCGGCCGGCAGTGGGCTCGGGGACCTCGAGCTGGGTGCCGACGCTCCGGGTGTCCGGCGGCAGCACCGGCACCTCGTCGGGCAGGTCGACCCGCTCGACGGTGCGCTTGGGGGTGTCGCGCGGGACCTCGGCGTCGTCGCCCGTGCCCGGCACGTAGTCGACGTTCATGCGCGTCTGGGTCGCAACCGCCGTACCTTCGTCGACCACGGCCATCAGCTCGTTGAGCAGC
>JAKFFB010000037.1:0-20579 GCA_036675425.1 Actinomycetales bacterium
GTCATGTGCCATGCCTCCTGGAAGTGGGGTGGCACGCGCGGCCGGACGGGCGGACAGGACAGTGACGGGGCCTCTTGCCAGGCTCCTATGAGGTCACGTTCGTCCGGCTGTTGCGCGCCCGGATCGCGTCCCGCGGAGTGGTGTAGCTCGTCGCGTGTTGCTTCGCGAGTGAGGGCAACTATGCCGTAGCGGCGATCGATCGTCGGCTGGTCTTCTTCGGGCTGCTCTTCTTCGTCTCGATGGCGGTGGGTGCCGGCGGGTTGAGCAGGGCCATCGAGCCGTCGGACAGGTAGCGGCGGTCGCCGTCTTGCCATTCGTCGTGGGCCTCGATCAGGACGCAGGCCGACAGGCGCAGCAGCGCTGCGGGGTTGGGGAAGATCCCGACGACGTCGGTGCGTCGCTTGACCTCGCGGTTGAGCCGCTCGAGCGGGTTGGTCGACCAGATCTTGCGCCAGTGCGGCAGCGGGAAGTCCGCGAAGGCGGTCAGGTCGGCCTTGGCATCGAGCAGGAGCTGCGCGACGGCGGGGAACTCGCCTTCGAGCATCCGGGCGACGTTGTCGACCTGGGCGCGGACCTCGGTCGGACCGGGCTGGGCGAAGATCGTCCGGATCGTCGCGGCGACCATCTCGGCGTGGCCCTTGCTGACCTTGGCGAGGGCGTTGCGCATGAAGTGGACCCGGCAGCGCTGCCAGCTCGCGCCTTGCATGACGGTGCCGACGGCGTTGGTCAGGCCGCGGTGGCTGTCGCTGATGACCAGCTGCACTCCGGTGAGGCCGCGGTCGCGCAGGCCGCGCAGGAAGTCGGTCCAGAAGCTCTCGGTCTCGCTGTCCCCGACCTGGCAGCCCAGCACTTCTCGGCGGCCGTCAGCGCTCACGCCGGTGGCGATGATGACGGCCTGGGACACCACCCGGGCGTTGATGCGGACCTTGCAGTAGGTCGCGTCCAGGAACACATAGGGGAAGGCCTGCTCGTCCAACGGCCGAGCGCGCCAGGCCGCGACGTCAGCATCGAGCTGCGCGCAGATCCGGCTGACCTGGCTGCGGCTGATCCCGGTGCCGCCCATCGCGACGACCAGGTCATCGACCCGGCGGGTGCTGACGCCCTCGACGTAGGCCTGCATCACCACCGCATGCAGCGCCACGTCGATCCGGCGCCGCGGGCTGAGCAGCGCGGGGAAGAACGACCCAGTCCGGACCTTGGGGATCTTCACCGTCAGGTCACCGGCCGCGGTCGTGACGAGCTTGTCGCGGCTGCCGTTGCGCTGGGTCGTGCGGTCCTCGGTGCGCTGGTGCGGCTCGGCGCCGATGAACTCGGTCGCCTCGGCGTCCACCAGGGCTTGCATCATCGTGCCGAGCAGCCGGCGCATGAGCTCGCCGTCATCGGCGCTGCGCATCATCTCGACGATCTCGAGCAGGGCAGACTGGTCCAGGGCCATCGCGTGGGACTCCTTCTGTGAGCACTTTGGTCGGTACTCACGAAGCCTTGCGCGGTGGCCCCTTTGCGATCGTCAAGGCCCCCTTGGCCGTGTCGATCAAGAGCCCGAGCTACACCACCCCAGGGGACTCACCCCGCGCCCGGACACCGCTGCTAGGCCGACAGCTCAAGTGAAAGGCACGGGGGCCAGTCCACAGACGGGTCAGACCCAGCAGCGGTGCTGATCAAGCCCGCTCATCATCACTGTCCACAGATCGCGTGGGCTCGAGACCGGACGTGCCATGACCCGCATCAGGGTCGACGGATGCGCCTGCCCGAGATGCTCCGAGACGCCCGACACCGCCGTGACTTGTCGATCCGCGCTGCGGCGGAGCGCTGTGACGTCCCCCGGACGACCTGGGCCTCCTGGGAGAGCGGTCGAGCGGCGCCACCCGCGGATCGGCTGGATGCGGTGCTGCGCGACCTGCGTCTGGACCTGCTGCTGGTCGACCGGGCGGCCGAACCTCCTGGCGAGGCGCGGGTCGCCGAGCACCTGCGACGGAGCTTGACCGCGCGAGCCGCGAGCGCTCTGGGCGAGCAGCTGGACCGGGTCGTCGTCGCCGCGGGGCGGCAGCTCGCGGATCACTGGCCGGCGGCGCCCAGGCCGTTGCGGCTCACCGGGCCGGCCGCGGTCGGGATCTGGGTGCCCTACGTCGTCGCGCGCGGTCCGCTCCCCCTGCCTGCCGCGGACCCGGAGGATCGAGGCCTGGTTCCGGTGCACCTGCTCGGGAGCGACGGGCGGACGCATGCCGTCGTCATGGCACCGGCGCCCGCGGTGCTCGTCGCCGAAGGACGCGCGCAGACCTGGCCACAGCTGCACACGAGCGCGCGGCTGCTGGCCGACGGTCCTCGCGACGTAGCGGGCCGCCGACTGCCGCCGCACCGGGAGCCGGACGAGGCTCGTGAGCTCCGCGACCTGATGTTCACGCTCGAGTGGGGCGGACGCAGCAAGGAGCTGGTGTCACCGACCGACAGCAGGGCGTGGCGCCTCGACGCACCAGCCACCCTCGACGAGGCACTGGCCTGGCAGGGACTCCGCCCGCGCAACGCCTCGCGCCGGCCGCCTCCCCGCGGCAGGGCAACCTGACGACCACGTCGGACAGTCACCGCGTAACCGGCACCAATACCTGGGCCGGGCCGTGGGCGGGGATGGCGGGCGGGGATGGCGGGCGGCGGTGGCGGGCGGCGGTGGCGGGCGGCGGTGGCGGGCGGGGGAACCGCTCAGCCGCCGAGAGCCAGACCGAGGGCGAGCAGGGCGGCGTAGCCGAGCTGGAGGCGTCCGGTGCCGCCGAGGACCGGGACCAGGTCGCGGCCGACGGCACCGCCGCGGACCGCGCGGACCGGGCCGCCGGCGAGCGGGGCGGCAAGGAGGGCCAGCAGCGCCCAGGGAGTGGCCGCAGCCGGGACGCCGGCAGCCAGGACGAGGGCGACCACGAAGGCCACTCCCACGAGAGCGACGTAGAGCAGCCGGGTGCGGGGGGCACCGAGGCGCACGGCCAGGGTGCGCTTGCCGGCGACGACGTCGGTCGGGATGTCGCGCAGGTTGTTGGTGACCAGGATCGCGCAGGCCAGGGCGCCGCACGCCACTCCGCCGAGCACGGCGGGCCAGGTCACGCGCTCGGCTTGGACGTACGTCGTGCCGACGACGGCGACCAGGCCGAAGAACACGAAGACCGAGACCTCGCCGAGACCGCGGTAGCCGTAGGGGGACGTCCCGCCGGTGTAGCCCCAGGCGGCGGCCATCATGACCGCGCCCAGGGGCACCAGCCACAGCGTCGTCAGCAGCGCGAGCGCCAGTCCGGCCACTCCGGCGACGCCGAAAGCGGCCAGCGCCGCGGACTTCACGGCCCGCGGGGTCGCCAGCCCGGAGCCGACCAGGCGTACCGGGCCGACGCGGTCGGCGTCGGTCCCGCGCACGCCGTCGCTGTAGTCGTTGGCGTAGTTCACGGCGACCTGGAGGGCCAGCGCGACCAGCAGGGCGAGCAGGGCGCGGCCGGGCGAGAAGGCGTCGACGAGCGCAGCCGCGCCGGAGCCGACGAGGACGGGCGCGACGGCGGCCGGCAGGGTGCGGGGGCGGGCGCCGGCGAGCCAGAGCGCGGGAGCGGTCACCGGGTCAGCCTCATCCGGTCGATCTTGCCGGAGGGCAGCAGCGGCAGCCGATCCACCACCCGCAGCTCCCGGGGCGCGGCGACCCGGGACAGCCGGGCGGCGACGTGCGAGCGCGCCTCCTCCAGCGACAGCGGGCCGCGCAGCACCACGACCGCGACCACCCGCGCGCCCCACTCGGCGTCCGGCACGCCGACCACCGCGACCTCGGCGACCGACGGGTGCGACGCGAGCGCCGCCTCGACGGCCGCCGGCGCGACCTTCTCGCCACCCGTGACGACCACGTCGTCGACCCGGCCGTGCACGACCAGCCGCCCGTCGACCAGCTCGCCGACGTCCGAGGTGGTGAACGTGTCGCCGTCGAAGGCCGCAGCCGTCAGGTCCGGCTGCAGCCGGTAGCCGCGGGCGACGACCGGGCCCGAGATCCGGATCCGGTCCGCCATCGACACCGAGACCCCGGGCAGCGGCACGCCGTCGTAGACGCAGCCGCCGCAGGTCTCGGACATGCCGTACGTCGTCACGATCCGGGCACCGGCGTCCCTGGCCCGGTCGAGCAGCTCCGCGGGAGCAGCCGCGCCGCCGAGCAGGACGGCGTCGTACTCGAGCAGGGCGGGGCTCCCGACCAGGCGCGCGAGCTGGGTCGGCACCAGCGACACCAGCCGGCGCGGGCCGGTGAGCCGGGACGTCGCCGCCTCGAAGGCCGCGACCGTCGTCGGGCCCTCGAGCACCTCCGGCGACGTGCCGGCCAGCAGCGAGCGCACCAGCACCTGCAGGCCGGCGACGTGCGTGGTCGGCAGCGCGAGCAGCCACTGCCCCTCGCCGATCACGGAGGCCGTCGCCGACGCCGACGCGCGCAGGGCGGCCGCGGTCAGCAGCACTCCCTTGGGCTCACCGGTCGAGCCCGACGTCGGCACGACGACGGCGACGTCGGACGACTCCAGCGGCTCGTCCGGCCGCAGCGCTGCGAGCACCCGCGGATCCGTCGTCGGAAGCAGCGGCGGACCGCTCCCGTCGAGCGCCGCCGCGACGTTGTCGAGCGTGGCAGCAGCGGCGAGCAGCACTAGAAGTAGTAGGGGTACGGCGCCCAGTCCGGGTCGCGCTTCTCGAGGAAGGCGTCCCGCCCCTCCACCGCCTCGTCGGTCATGTAGGCCAGCCGGGTCGCCTCCCCGGCGAACACCTGCTGCCCGACCATGCCGTCGTCCACGGCGTTGAAGGCGAACTTCAGCATCCGCTGCGCCGTCGGGCTCTTCCGCACGATCGCCTGCGCCCACTCGATCGCGACCCGCTCGAGGTCGGCGTGGTCGACGACCTCGTTGACGGCGCCCATCGCGTGCATCTGCTCCGCCGTGTAGTCGCGGCCGAGGAAGAAGATCTCACGGGCGAACTTCTGGCCCACCTGCCGCGCGAGGCCGGCGCTGCCGTACCCACCGTCGAAGCTGCCGACGTCGGCGTCGGTCTGCTTGAAGCGGGCGTGCTCGCGGCTGGCCAGGGTGAGGTCGCAGACGACGTGCAGGCTGTGCCCGCCGCCGGCGGCCCAGCCGGGCACCACGCAGATGACGACCTTGGGCATCGTCCGGATCAGGCGCTGCACCTCGAGGATGTGCAGCCGGCCGGCGCGCGCCGGGTCGACCGTGTCGGCGGTGTCACCGGTGGCGTACTGGTAGCCGGCGCGGCCGCGGATCCGCTGGTCGCCGCCGGAGCAGAACGCCCACCCGCCGTCCCTGGGCGACGGGCCGTTGCCGGTCAGCAGGACGCAGCCGACGTCGGGCGACATCCGGGCGTGGTCGAGCACGCGGTAGAGCTCGTCGACCGTGCTCGGCCGGAACGCGTTGCGGACCTCCGGCCGGTCGAAGGCGACCCGCACGATCCCGCCGTCACGACCCTCGGCGGTGTGCCGGTGGTAGGTCAGGTCCTGCAGGTCCTCGAAGCCGGGAACCGCGGCCCAGGCGGCGGAGTCGAACAGCTCTGACACAGTGGCGGTCACCCGGCCGAGACTAGAGGGGGAACGGTGCTGGACCTGTCGGAGGTCCACGTGGTCAGCGTCCCCATGGCCGTGCCCTTCCGCGGGGTCACCACCCGCGAGGCGCTGCTGCTGCGCGGACCGGCCGGGTGGGGCGAGTTCTCGCCGTTCCTGGAGTACGACGACGCCGAGTCCGCGCGCTGGCTCGCCGCCGCGATCGAGGCCTCGCAAGTGGGCTGGCCTGCGCCGGTCCGCGACGCCGTGCCCGTCAACGCCACCGTCCCCGCCGTCCCCGCCGAGCAGGTGCCGGCCGTGCTCGCGCGCTTCCCCGGGTGCACCACGGCCAAGGTGAAGGTCGCGCAAGCGGGTCAGGCGCTGCGCGACGACGTCGAACGGGTCGCCGCCGTCCGGGACGTGCTCGGACCGGAGGGGAGGGTCCGCGTCGACGCGAACGGCGCCTGGTCGCTGGCCGACGCGCGCTGGGCCGTCGCCGCGCTGGCGGCCTTCGACCTGGAGTACGTCGAGCAGCCCTGCGCCGAGGTCGACGACCTGGTGCTCCTCCGGGTCGCCCTCGCCCGCGCCGGCGTCGAGGTGCTCATCGCCGCCGACGAGAGCGTGCGCAAGGCCGAGGACCCGCTGCGGGTCGCCCGCGCCGGGGCCGCCGACGTGCTCGTGCTGAAGGTCGCTCCGCTCGGCGGGGTGCGGCCGGCGCTCGCGCTCGCCGCGGAGTGCGGCCTGCCGGTCGTCGTGTCCAGCGCCCTCGACACCTCCGTCGGGATCGCCGCCGGCGCTGCGCTGGCCGCGGCCCTGCCCGAGCTGCCGTACGCCTGCGGGCTGGCGACCACGAGCCTGCTGACCAAGGACGTCGTCCGGCAGTCGCTCGACGGCCACGGCGGCTCGATCCCGGTCGGAGCGGTCGACGCCGACCCCTCGCTGCTCGACGCGCTCGCGGCGCCGCCCGACCGGGAGGCGTGGTGGCTGAGCCGGCTGGCGCGCTGCAGCGCCCTGCTCCCGGCAGACTGACGGCGTGAACCCCTCGACCGCGCTGGCCCGCGTGCTCGTCGACGAGCTGGTGCGTGCCGGGGTGCGCGACGCGGTGCTGTCGCCGGGGTCGCGGTCCGCGCCGCTGGCGTTCGCGCTGCACGCGGCGGACCGGGTGGGCCGGCTGCGGCTGCACGTCCGGATCGACGAGCGCTCGGCGGCCTTCCTGGCGCTGGGGCTCGCGAAGGCGTCCGGCCGGCCGGTGCCGGTGGTCACCACGAGCGGCACCGCGACCGCCAACCTGCACCCCGCCGTCCTCGAGGCCTCGCACTCCGGGGTGCCGCTCGTCGTGCTCACGGCCGACCGGCCACCGGAGCTGCGCGGCACCGGTGCGAACCAGACGGTCGACCAGGTCGGCCTCTACGGCGGAGCCGTGCGCTTCTTCGCCGAGGTCGGCACCCCGGACGAGCGGGCCGGGCAGAACGCCTACTGGCGCGCGCTCGCCTGCCGCGCGATCGCCTGCGCCACAGGCGCTCTCGGCACCGCGGCCGGTCCGGTCCACCTCAACCTCGGGCTGCGGGAGCCGCTGGTCCCGAGCGACGGGAACTGGGTGGAGCCGCTCGACGGGCGCCCGGACGGCGCGGCCTGGACGTCGTTCGTACGAGCGGCAGAGCCCACCGTGGCGGACGACCTCCCGCCACGAACCGTGGTCGTGATCGGCGACTGCGCAGGTGATCTCACGTCAGCGGCCGTCCATCTCGCGCAGCGCCGGGGCTTCCCGGTCGTCGCCGAGCCGTCGAGCAGCGCGGTCGGGATCCCGGCCGCGGAGCTGGTGCTCTCGGTCGACGGCTGGCTGGATCGGCACGCTCCGGACAGGGTCCTCGTGGTGGGCCGGCCGACGCTGAGCCGCGTCGTGGCGCGGCTGGTCGGTGCGGCCCCGGCCGACGTCGTCGCGACGGCCGGCGAGTGGCCGGACCCGGTCCGGCGTGCGTCGCGGGTGCTGGCCGCGGTGCCGTCGCCCGACGGGCCGGTCGACCCGGGCTGGCTCGAGTCCTGGCGTGCCGCAGGCGATCTCGCCCGCAAGGCGGTCGACGAGGCGCTCGGTGACGAGCTGTCCGAGCCCGCCGTCGCAGCGGAGGTCGTCGCCGCTGCCGACGGGCTGCTGGTCGTGGGCTCCTCGAAGCCGGTGCGCGACCTCTTCCTCGCCGGCGGGCGGGACGGCCTGCGGGTGCTGGCCAACCGGGGCGCCGCCGGCATCGACGGGACGGTCTCCACGGCGATCGGCGCGGCGCTGGCGCACGGCGGCCGGACCCTCGCTCTGCTCGGCGACCTGACCTTCCTGCACGACAGCAACGGGCTGGTGCTCGGACCGGACGAGCTGCGCCCGGACCTGACGATCGTGGTGGTCAACAACGACGGCGGCGCGATCTTCGGGCTGCTGGAGCAGGGAGCGGACGAGCACGCGGAGGCGTTCGAGCGGGTCTTCGGCACCCCGCACGGCGTCGACCTGGGGGCGCTCTGCGCCGCGACCGGGACGCCGCACTCCCTCGTCACGACGCGGGAGGAGCTGCGCCGGACGCTGGGGGACGGCAGCGGGCTCCGGGTGGTCGAGGTGCGCACCGACCGGCGCGCGGCGATCGAGCTGGACCGGCGACTGCGGGCAGCGGTCACCGCCGCGCTCTAGTCCTGCAAGGCGTCGCGCATCGGGACGAGCTTGGCGTTGCTCTCGGCCAGCTCGTGCAGCGGCTGCGACCCGGCGACGATGCCGCAGCCGGCGAACAGCCGCAGCCGGCGCGGGTCGGCCGGGTCGACCTCGGCGCAGCGCAGCGCGATCCCCCACTCGCCGTCGCCGGAGGCGTCGATCCAGCCGACCGGTCCGGCGTAGCGGCCGCGGTCGAGCCCCTCGATCTCGCGGATCAGCTCGAGGGCGACGTCGGTGGGGCTGCCGCAGACCGCGGCGCTCGGGTGCAGGGAGGCGAGCAGCTGAAGCGAGGTCGAGCCGTCCGTGACGGTGCCCCGGACGTCGGTCGCGAGGTGCATGACGTTGCGGAGCTCGAGCACGAACGGAGCAGCGGGCACCTCCACGTCGCCGCAGTGGGCGGCCAGGCTGTCGACGACCGACCGCACGCCGTAGCCGTGCTCCTCGACGTCCTTGATGGACCGGCCGAGGGCGGCGCCGCGGCGGCTGTCCTCGTTGGCGTCGCCGGTGCGTCGCAGCGTGCCGGCCAGCACCCGCGACGTCGCGACGCCGTCGCGCAGCCGCAGCAGCATCTCGGGCGTCGCGCCGAGCAGCCCGTCGACCGAGAAGGCCCAGCAGCCCGGGTAGTCCTCGGCGAGCCGGCGCAGCGGCCAGCGCAGGTCGACCGGGGCGGCGGCCCGCGCCTCGAGCGCCCTCGCCAGCACGACCTTGTCGACGGCGCCCGCGGTGATCCGCGCGACGGCGGTCTCCACCGACGCCATCCACTCCGCACCGGTGACCGCGCCGTCGGCGAAGACCACCGAGCTCGGGGCCGCGGGCCGAGGCTGCGGGAGAGGCGGCACGGAGGACCCGCCGATCGTGGTCACCCACCAGGCGCCGTCCCGGTGCCCGACGACCACCTGCGGGACGACGAGAGCGGAGGTGCCGGTGCGCGGGTCGAACGCGAACGAGCCGAAGGCCACCAGCCCGGTCCCGGGCAGCCGGACGTCGTCGCGGACCTCGGCGGACGTCACCAGGTCGTCCCACCAGGCCTGCGCCTCGGCGAAGCGGTCCGGTCCCGTGACCTCCAGACGGGCAGCCTCGCCCCAGCCGACCAGCCCCACGCCGCCCTGCACCCAGGCCAGCGCGCTGCCGTCCGGCAGCAGGTCGAGCAGCGGCCCGGGGTCGTCCAGGCGCACGGTGCTGACCGTCAGCAGCGACAGCCCGGGCACGGTGAGCACCCCTCCAGGGTAGGCACCGACCCGTCGGGGGGCGCGCCGGAGCAGGTCGGCCGTACGGTCGTGCAGATGTCCGACACGGGAGAGGGCGCGCCGACGACGGCGCCGGCGCCGTGCTCGGACGCCTCCCGGGCCCGCGCCGAGCCGCTCACCGCGACCGCGAGCCGGGTCGAGCGGTGGCTGCTCGTCGAGCACCGCGGGGCGTGGGGGCCGCAGTCGGTGCCGAGCACCCGGATGTCGCAGACCGTCGCCCGTGCGCTCGCGCAGACCGCCGCCGGTGTCGGCGCGCGGCTCGTGCTCGTGCGCCGGCCGCACGGCGCGCCGCAGACCGACGGCCGGCACGCCTTCGCCGTCGACAGCACCCCCGGCGGCGAGCGGATCCGCACCCGGCACGTCGACGACGACACCGCCCTCGGGCGGATCGGCTGGGACGACGAGGAGTGGACGGCGTACGACGGGCCGCTCTACCTCGTCTGCACCCACGGCCGGCACGACCGGTGCTGCGCGCTGCGGGGACGGCCGGTGGCCAAGGCGCTGTCGCGGGCGCACCCCGAGCGCACCTGGGAGTCCTCGCACATCGGCGGCGACCGCTTCGCCCCGAACCTCGTGGTGCTGCCGGAGGGCCTCTACCTCGGGCGGGTGCCGGAGGAGCAGGTCGTGTCCGTGATCGCCGACCTGGCCGGCGGGCTGCTACCGGCAGGGCTCGTGCGCGGCCGCTCCAGCCTGCCGCTGCCGACGCAGGCGGCGCAGGCCCTCGCGCGCGAGCAGCTGGGGCTGTGGGCGGTGGACGCGCTGGTCCCGGCCGGGCAGGCAGGCGTCGAGCCGGACGTCTGGCGGGTGCAGCTGGCGCAGCCCGACGTCGAGGTCGTCGTCCGCTACGACCGCAGCGGCGACGGCGAACGGCACCGGCTGACCTGCGACGCCGAGGAGGCGAAGGCGGTCCCGGCCTTCCGCCAGGTCAGCCTGCGGGTGGGGTCGCCGGCTCGGTGACCAGCGAGTCCGCGGCGCTCATCGGCTGCAGCTCGCCGCTCGCGACCTGCTCCGCCCAGTGGCAGGCGACGGTGTGGCCGGGGGTGCCGCCCTCGGGGACGCGCAGCGCCGGCACCTCGTCGTGGCAGCGAGTCGGCTGCCGCCAGGGGCAGCGGGTGTGGAACCGGCAGCCGGGCGGCGGCGCCGCGGCGGACGGGATGTCACCGCGCAGCAGGATGCGCTCGCGGGTGTCCTCGACCTCGGGGTCCGGGATGGGGATCGCCGAGAGCAGCGACCGGGTGTACGGGTGGAGCGGCTCGTCGTAGAGCCCCTCCGACGGCGACACCTCGACGACCGCGCCGAGGTACATCACGGCGATGTCGTCGCTGATGTGCCGCACCACCGCGAGGTCGTGCGCGATGACGACGTAGGTCAGGCCGAGCCGCTCCTGCAGCTCCTCGAGCAGGTTGACCACCTGCGCCTGGATGGAGACGTCGAGGGCCGAGACGGGCTCGTCGGCGATGATCAGCTCGGGGTTCAGGGCGATGGCGCGGGCGATCCCGACGCGCTGCCGCTGGCCGCCGGAGAACTCGTGCGGGTAGCGGTTCGCCGCGGTGGCCGGGAGGCCGACGAGGTCGAGCAGCTCGCGGACACGGGCGTCGTACGGCCCCTTGATGCCGTGGGTGCGCAGCGGCTCGGACAGCACCGAGGAGACGGACTGCCGCGGGTCGAGCGAGGCGAGCGGGTCCTGGAAGACCATCTGCATCCGCTTGCGCATGGCGCGCAGGTCCTTGTTGCCGAGCCCGCTCAGGTCGGTGCCGTCGAAGACGACCGACCCCTCGGTGATCGGCTCGAGCTGCAGGATCGCGCGGCCGAGAGTGCTCTTGCCGCAGCCGCTCTCGCCGACGACGCCGAGGGTGCGGCCCTTCTCGACCGACAGGTCGACGCCGTCGACGGCGCGCACGTGGCCGACCGTCCGCTCGAGGACGATCCCCCTCTTGATGGGGAAGTGGACCTTGAGCCCGCGGACCTCCAGCAGGCTCATCTCGGCTGCTCCTCGTCGGGGACCGGGTTCACGCAGCGGACCAGGTGGGAGTCGACCCCGCCCTCCTCCGGCAGCAGGGCGGGCGGACCCTCCAGGCACTCCGGCACCTGCCGCGTGCAGCGCGGCGCGAAGGCGCAGCCGCGCGTCCAGGGCAGCGTGTCCGACGGCGAGCCGGGGATCGGCAGCAGCGGGACGCCGCGCGGCTGGTCCAGCCGGGGCACGGAGTTGAGAAGCCCTGTGGTGTAGGGGTGCCGCGGGTCGGCGAACAGCGGCCGGCGCGGCGCCGACTCGACGATCCGGCCGGAGTACATGACGTGGACCTGATCGCAGATCCCGGCGACGACGCCGAGGTCGTGGGTGATGAGCACGAGCGCCGTCTTGCTGTTGACGACCAGGGAGCGGAGCAGCTCGAGGATCTGCGCGCTGATCGTCACGTCGAGCGCGGTGGTCGGCTCGTCGGCGATGAGCAGCCGCGGCTCGCAGGCAAGCGCCATCGCGATCATCACGCGCTGCCGCATGCCACCGGAGAGCTGGTGCGGGAAGGACCGCAGCCGGCGCGTGGCGTCGCCGATGCCGACGCTGACCAGCAGCTCGGCCGCGCGGTCGCGGGCCTCCTGGCCCTTGAGTCCCTTGTGCCGCTCGAGGATCTCGGTGATCTGCCGGCCGATCGTGAGCACCGGGTTGAGCGAGCTCATCGGGTCCTGGAAGACCATCGCGATCTCGCGGCCACGGACGTTGCGCAGCTCGTCCTCGGGCATGTTGAGCAGGTCGTCGCCGTCGAAGCGGACCGAGCCGCTGATGTCGACGCCGCGCCGGTTGAGCAGGCCGAGCGAGGCGAGCGACGTGACGCTCTTGCCGCTGCCGGACTCGCCGACGATGCCGACGGTGGCGCCCGCCGCGATGTCGAGCGAGACGCCGTCGACGGCCCGCACCGACTTGCGACCGCGGCTGCGGAAGGTGACGGTGAGGTCGCGGACCTCGAGCAGCGGCCGGTCCGGCGACAGCCCCTCGCCCGGGATCGCGTCCCGTACCTCGGTGGACGTCATCGGCGGAGCTTCGGGTCGAGCGCCTCGCGGAGCGCCTCGCCGAGCAGGTAGAAGCCCAGCACCGACAGCACGATCGCGATGCCCGGCCACAGCGCGAGCAGCGGCGCACTGGCGAGCAGCGCGTTGGTCTCGGCGAGCATCCGCCCCCACTCCGGGATGGCCGGGTCGGCGGAGCCGAGTCCGAGGAAGGCCAGCCCGGCCGCGTCGATGATGGCCGTCGCGAGGGCCAGGGTGGCCTGCACGATGACCGGGCCGAGGCTGTTCGGGAAGACGTGCTGCAGCACGACGCGGCTGCGCGTGACGCCGAGCGAGCGGGCGGCGAGCGCGTAGTCGCTGCGACGCTGGGCGAGCATCGACCCGCGCAGCAGCCGGGCGAAGATCGGCACGTTGACGACCGCGATGGCGATCATCACCGACTTCAGCGAGCGGCCGAGCAGGGCGGCGATGCCGATCGCCAGCAGCAGGCCCGGCACGGACAGCATGATGTCGACGATCCGCATGACCAGGCTGTCGACCCAGCCGCCGAACGCGCCGGCGATCAGCCCGAGCACGATGCCGACCGCCGCTCCCAGCGACAGCGACACGACGCCGATCAGCAGCGAGTAGCGCGCGCCGTAGATGACCCGGCTGAGCACGTCGCGGCCGAGCTGGTCGAGGCCGAGCAGGTGCTCGCTGGACGGGCCGGGGAACTTCCCCGGCCGGATCTGCGAGAGGTCCTGGTAGCGCGGGTCGTACGGCGCCAGCCACGGGGCGAAGACGGCGACCAGGATGAAGACCAGGACCAGGCAGCCGCCGAGGATCGCGACCGGGTTGCGGCGCAGCCGGCGCAGCGCGTCGCGCCACAGGCCGCCGGTGGCCTCCTCGTTCCCGTCGCCCTCGGGCGAGCCGGTGCCGGCTGCGTTCTCGACCGCCTCCATGCCCTCGGACAGGCTCATGTGTCACGCACCCGGGGGTCGAACAGGCCGTACGAGATGTCGACCAGCAGGTTGACGATCACGAAGACGACGGCGATGAACAGGATCCCGCCCTGGATGACGGGGAAGTCACGGGTGAAGACCGCCTGGGCCATGAACGAGCCGAGCCCGCCGAAGGCGAAGACGGTCTCGGTGAGGATCGCGCCGGACAGCAGCAGCCCGGTCTGCAGGCCGATGATCGTGACCACCGGCAGCATCGCGTTGCGCAGGATGTGCCGCCGCGTGACGACCGACTTGGTCATCCCCTTGGCCTCGGCGGTGCGCACGAAGTCCTCGTTGCTGACCTCCTGGACCGCGGCGCGGGTGATCCGGGTGATGATCGCGAGCGGGATCGTCCCGAGCGCCGCCGCGGGCAGCACCAGGTGCTTGACGGCGTCCCAGGACGCGGCGAAGTCGCCGGTGAGGATCCCGTCGAGGACGAAGAACCCGGTGGGGTGCTCGGTCGTGATCGTCACGTCCTGCCGCCCGGTGGTCTCGAACCAGCCGAGCTTGATGGCGAAGACGTACTTGAGCAGGAAGCCCAGCACGAACACGGGTATCGCGATGCCGAGCAGGGACCCCACCGTGGACAGGTTGTCGATCCACGACTGGGGTCTTCGCCCGGCGACGAAGCCGAGCGGGATGCCGACCACGACGGCGAACAGGATCGCCGCGGCGGTCAGCTCCACCGTCGCCTTGAACCGGCGGTTGATCTCCTCCGAGACCGGCCGCTGGGTCTGGATGGAGGTGCCGAAGTCGAGCTGGGCGACCTTGCCCATGTAGGTGAAGTACTGCTCGTGGACAGGCCGGTCCAAGCCGTACGCCGCCCGCACCTGCGCGATCCGCTCCGGAGTGGAGCGCTCCCCGAGGAGAGCGGTCTCCGGTCCGCCGGGCAGGGCCCGGACGAACAGGAAGACCAGGATCGAGAGCCCGAAGAGGATCGGGATCAGCAGGAGCAGGCGGCGTACGGCGAACTTCAGCACAGAGAGATCTTCAGGCCTAGCTCGACATCGAGACCTTGGAGAAGTCCTCGATGCTCACCGGGCTGGGCACGTAGCCCTCGACACCCTTGGCGAACGCGAGGGCCGGCTTGGTGTGGACGTACGGCACACCAGGCAGGAACTCCATGATCTTCTTGTTGACGGCCTCGTACAGCGCGGTGCGCTTCTCCTCGTCGGCCTCCGCACGGGCGGCCTCGAGGTCGCTGTAGATGCTGTCCTCGAGCGGACCCCACGCCTTCTGCTTGGTGCGGAAGAACGTGCCGACGAAGTTGTCCGGGTCACCGAAGTCACCCGTCCAGCCGAGCAGGCGCAGGCCGGTCTGGCCGGTGTCCGCGGCGTTCAGGTAGTCCGGGTTCCACGGCGCGGACTTCGCGACGACCGTGAAGCCGGCCGCCTCGAGGTCGGCCGAGAAGGCCTGGAAGTTCGCCGCCGGGTCCGGCATGTACGGCCGGCTGACGCCGGTCGGGTACCAGAACTCGAGGGTCGGGTTGCTCACGCCGGACTCGGCGATGAGCTTCTTGGCCTTCTCGACGTCGTACTCGTACTCCGGCACGTCCTCGGCGTAGCCGAACAGGCTCGGCGGCATGAACTGCTTCGCCACCTCGGCGCCGGGCGGGTACTTCGCCGTGACGAGCGCCTGCCGGTTCAGGGCGTGCGCGATGGCCTGGCGGATCTTCGGGTTGTCGAGCGGCTTCTTGGCGGTGTTGAAGCCGACGTAGCCGACGTTGAACGCCGGGCGCTCGACGATCTGGAAGCCGGCGCCCTCGAGGGCGTCGAGGTCGGCCGGGTCGACCAGGTCGTAGCCCTGGATCTCACCGGACTCGAGCGCCTGGCGGCGAGCCGGGCCGTCCGCGATCGGCTTGAAGATGACCTTGTCGAGGATCGCCTTGTCGCCCCAGTAGTCGTCGAAGCGGGCGAGCACGAGGCGGTTGTTCGGCTCGAAGGTCTCGAGCTTGAACGGGCCGGTGCCGACCGGGTTCTGGGTGCCGAAGGTGCCCTCGAAGCGGGGCTCCTCGCCGGTGCCCGTGACCTTGTCGGCCTCGTACTTGGTCAGCGCGTCGGGGCTCGCGATCGAGAACGACGCGAGCGCCAGGCCGGACAGGAACGACGCCGACGCCGAGCTCAGCGTGATGACCGCCGTGCTCTCGTCGGTGGCCTCGCAGCTCTTGTAGAGGCTGGTGCCGAGGGCCGGGTCCTCGTTCTTGGCGTAGCCGGAGAAGACGGTCTGCCAGTAGTAGGACACCGACGCGGACTGCTGGACGCCCTTGAAGTTGTACCAGCGGTCGAAGTTGAAGCAGACGGCCTCGGCGTTGAAGTCGGTGCCGTCGTGGAACTTCACGCCCTCGCGCAGCGAGAAGGTCCAGGTCGTGCCGTCGTCGCTCGGCTCCCACTCCTCGGCGAGCGCCGGGACGATGCCGGTGCCACCGGGCTCGGTCGTCACGAGCGTCTCGAAGAGCTGCCGGACGACACGCAGCGACTCGCCGTCGCTGACGTAGGCACCGTCCATGCTCACCGGGTCGGACGAGGTCCCGAAGACCATCGTGCCGCCGGCCTTGTCGCCTCCGGTGTCGCCGTCGTTCCCGTTGTCGTCACTGCCGCAGGCAGTGATGCCGACCAGCAGGCCGGCCAGACCCAGGGCGACCACGCCCCGGCGTCGGAAGTTGCGCATCGCGTCTCCACCTGTTGGACATGGGCTGCGTGCAGCCCTCGGCACCCCCGGACGAGGGGCCGATGTGCCGCGGACCCTAGCCCGCAGCGCGCACCTGCCGTAGCCGGTGACGGGGTCCCGCGGGTCGCGATTGCACAACGATGCTCCCGCCGGCCCGGCAGGAGTTCGGGCGCTCGCGACGAACTGCAGCACATCGACCACCCGTCGCCAGCCTCGAGGACCCAGCCCATGAAGCGCACCGTCCTGCTCCTGACCGCCGCCGCCGTCGCGATCACGCCGCTCGCCGCCTCGGCCGCACCGCCGAAGCCGACCAAGCGCACCATCACGTTCGACTACGACGGACCGAGCGCGATCGGCACGCCGGCCTTCAGCCTCAACGCCAGCGGCGTCGCGCCGATCTGCGAGGCCTACGCCGGCTGCTGGGACTTCACGACCGTCAAGGGCGAGAAGACCATCGAGATCACCAGCGGGGACCCCGGCCTCGGCTTCCAGGTCTGGCACAGCGGCACGTACGCCGACACCGTCACGACCTTCTGCGGCAAGGGCAAGGTGACCGTCACCCCCAAGAAGGCCACCGAGGTCTTCGTGCGTCCCGCGCTGGACGACTGCGGTGGGCTGAACACCGGCGGCACCCTGACAGCGGTCATCACCGGGACCAAGTAGCCCGTGCCACAGTGAGGGCGTGCCGCGCCGCACCGCCCTCCTGCTGACCGCGCTCGTCGCCGTCGCGCTCCTGCCGGGCTGCGGCGGCGACGCGCTGCGCACCGATCCCGCACCGGGACCGGGAGCCGCGACGCTCGACGACGCCCGTCCGGTCGTCCCCCAGGTCGGGCCGTTCCGGCGGTCCGGTCGCGGGGTCTTCCGCTCCGCCGTCGCACCGGTCACGGCCGCGCGGCTCGGCAGCTCGCACCGGTCGGGCTGCCCGGTGCTGTCCTCCGACCTGCGCCTTGTCACGGTCACCCACCTGGGCTTCGACGGCCGGCCGCGGCAGGGCGAGGTCGTCGTGCACCGCACGCAGGCCGCTGCGGTCGTGGAGGTGTTCCGCCGGCTGTACGACGCGCGCTTCCCGGTGCAGCGGATGGAGACCGTCGACCGCTTCGGCGGCGACGACGACGCGTCGATGGCGGCCAACAACACCTCGGCCTACAACTGCCGCCGGACCACCGGCGGCACCAGCTGGTCCGAGCACGCGTACGGCACGGCGCTCGACCTGAACCCGGTCCAGAACCCCTACGTCTCGGGCAGCTTCGTGGCACCCGAGGCCGGCCGCGGCTACCTCGACCGGAGCCGGGTCCGGACCGGGATGGTCACGGCGGGTGACGCCGTCGTACGCGCCTTCGCCGCCGCCGGCTGGGAGTGGGGCGGGGACTTCCGGAGCATCAAGGACTACCAGCACTTCTCGCTGTCCGGCCGCTGAGCCGGGACGGCAGCGAGCCCGGTCCCGACGGACGGGACCGGGCTCGCCGGACCGGTTACAGGCCGCGCCGGCGCCCCCGCACCAGAGCGACTCCGACACCGGTCAGCAGGAGGGCGGGCAGCGCCAGCGGCAGCGGCCCGGTCGCCGGCAGGGCACCGCCACCCGACGGGGGCGCGGCCTGCGGCGGAGCGGCGTCCGGCACCGGGGCGGCCGGCGGAGCTGCCGGCGGGGCGGCCACCGTCCGGCTGCCGAAGACCTGCAGCTCGGCGATGCGGACGTTCTTGCCCTGGGAGAGCGACACCGTGGTCTTGGGCGCACCCGCGGCGGCGGCGCTGGCGTAGCCGGACTCGCAGTCGGGGCTCGACAGCGGGTTGCTCGAGGGGTTGGCCTCGCCGGTGTAGTCCGGACCGCCGGTGCACTGGTTGTCGATCACCTTGATGCGGACGTGCGTGGCGACCGTCTCGGGGATCGCGAAGCTGCGCAGCGCCAGGTCCGGAGCGGTCGGCCGCGGCCGGCCCGCCGGGAAGGCGTCCTTGGCGACGAGCCGGGACGTGAAGTCCTCCTCGGCCGCGCACTCCGAGCCCGCGGTGGCGTCGCAGGTGAGGATCTCGAAGGACCGCAGCGCGGCGAAGCGGCTCTGGCCGCCGCCGTCGTACGGGCCGCCCGGTGCGAACTCGCAGGCCGCCGCGGCGTCGCCGGTGCAGACCGCGGGGCGGTTGGCCGCGCTGACCTGCACCTCGCGGACCGTCGACCTGCCACCGGCGAGGGCGACCGTGACCTGCTTGCCCTGGACGGTCGAGGCCTCGGTCGGGTTGCGCTTGCCACCCTCGATCGAGCCCCAGTTGGTGCCCTCGGTGTCGTCGACCAGCGCCTCGAGGTTGCCGCCGTCGCCGCTGACCTCGGCGCCCTGCTCGAGGGAGGCGAGGTTCTTGCGCAGCGGCAGGTCGACGGTCCGGGACTGGCCGGCGGCGACGGTCATGCTGAGCCGGCGGTGGCCGAAGCCGGGCGCCTGGACGTAGACGTCGTAGCTGCCGGCCTGGAAGCGCTTGGCCGGGCTGGCCGCGCTGCCGCTCAGGGTGGCGAACGGCGTGATGCGCGCCTCGTAGCGCCCGATGTAGACGTTGATCTCCGCGGGCAGCGCGCTGCCGTCGGCGGAGACCGGCCGGAAGCTCACGGTGCCGTTGGCGCCGGGGGTGGCCGGGTTGCGGTAGTCGGCCTCGGGCTCGCGGTCGGCCGCGCTGGCCGTGAAGGCGTCGGCGCCCATGCCGCGCTTGGCGAAGCCCGCCCACAGGGTCGGCAGGTTCGCACCGGCGTAGCGCATCTTGTCGGCGGCCAGGATCGCGTCGCGGCTGTCGAGCATCGAGGTCGAGCCCGGCTGCAGCAGGTAGCCGTCGAAGATCAGCTGGATCCAGCGCCGGTTGCCCGGGCAGGCCGTCGACGGCTTGAGACCGTCCGCGCAGGAGACCTGCAGCGCGGTGTTCGACGCCGGGAACTGCCCGTCGTACTTCGCGATCAGCGCCTGCCGGATGTCGAACTGCGTCGCGCTCCAGATCTCGCCGTCGGCGTGCGGGGAGGTGGTGCCGTTGCCGTCGTACTCGATGTTGGAGAAGTTCAGCGGGCTGTCGTTCATCCCGTAGTTGCGGATGCCGGCCTTCTTGTCACCCGTGACGTACGGCGCGAGCGAGTAGCGGTTCTCGTCGGCGTACGGCGCGAGGCCGTAGCCGTTGAGGTACTCCACGGCCATCAGGTCGGACCAGGACTCGCCCATGCTGGTCGACTGCGCGCCGGACAGGCCGTTGCTGCCGTCGGTCATCCGGTTGGAGATGGCGTGGCCGACCTCGTGGCCGACGATGCCCATGTCGTACGCGCCGTCGGTGCAGGGCGCGTAGAAGCCGGCCTGCAGGGGCTCCCAGAGGTACTGGTTGGTGATGCCCGGCGTGCCGTCGGTCAGCGTGATCTGGTTGGCGTTGTCACGACCCTGGAAGGTCGGCCCGCCGCCGATCGAGCCGGACTGGCTGTTGCCGACCTCCGGGTCGTTCTCGCGCTCCTCGGTGTCGGCCTCGCTGCCGACGTTCTCGACCTGCAGGTTGCTGTTCTCCTCGGTCCAGCCGAGGTAGTAGCCCCAGTCGTGCATGCGGTTGTGCATCACGAACAGGTTGGCCGTGGCGGCGTCGATGTCGTTGAGCTGTCGGCTCGCGTCGAGCAGCGTGGTGGGGTCGCAGTTGTTGATGTGCCAGGCGTCGGTGAACGGGAAGTCGTAGGTGCGGCCGGGGCTGACCGGCGACACGGCGGCGTCCGGGGTGAGGAAGCTCGCCCGCGACGGCGCGGTCTGCGCGTTGTTGCCGCGCGTGGTCATCGAGGGCGCCTCGCTGCCGTCGTCGGTGAGCAGCACGTCGTACGCCCGGGGCGTCGCGGTGTTGTTCTCGCCGAGGACGCGGCTGCACTCCGGCCCCGCGGTGAAGCACCAGTAGAGCCGGTTGTCCGGCGTCTGCACGCCGTCCTGCGGGAAGTCGGGGGCGTTCTCGAAGACCTTCCAGTACGGCACGGACGCCGCACCGGGCGAGCCCGCCGCGTCGGAGGCGTGCTGCAGGCGGTTGCGCCGGTGGAGCACCTCGCCGGTCTCGGCGTCCACGAGGGAGATGTAGGCGTAGGGGTGCTCGCCCAGCTCGGCGCCGGGCGTGCTGCGCAGGACGACCACCTCGTACGCCAGCCGGACGCCGTCGCGCGGCGTCGGCAGCGTCACGAGCCGGACCGTCTGCTGGTCGGCGATGCCCTCGAGGCGCAGCACGGCCGCGCCCTTGGGGGTGCGCAGGTCGGTGACGTCGAGGTCAAGACCGGTGAGGTCGACCTTCGCGTCGGTCGCGGCAGCGCGGTAGGCGTCGGTCAGCGAGATGCGGTCCTCGTTGGCGACGCGGGTGTCGCGGGTCAGGCTCGAGCTGACGAAGGCGACCCGGTTCTGCGGGTCGAGGCCGACGGTGACGGTGCCGTCGAGACCGGCCGGCGCGCCGGCGAAGGCCTGCTGGAGCGTGACGACGTGCGGCGC
>JAKFFB010000106.1:0-4081 GCA_036675425.1 Actinomycetales bacterium
GGCGCAAGGTCTCAGCAAGCCCGAGATCATGCGCTGCCTCAAGCGCTACGTCGCCCGCGAGGTCTACGCCGCGCTCCAGCACGACCGCTCACTGCTCCTCCTTGACAAGCAATAGGAGCTTCAACGTCGTGGGGAGGAGTCACCGCGGCCTGCCGCGGAGATAAATCCCCAGGCGCCGACCCGCAGCTAGAGCACGACGCCGAGCAGCGCGTCGACCGCGTCGCGGACCAGCGCCGGCGCAGCCGCGTCGTCGCCCTCGGCACCCGCCCACCGGTCCACCGCGGCCAGCGCGGCAGGGGTGTCCAGGTCCTGCGACAGCGCGGCCCGGAGCTCGGCCAGCAGCGTCTCCCCCGCCGGCCCGCTCGGACGCGCGACCGCGGCTTGCCAGGCGGCCAGCCGGGCCTCGCCGTCGGAGAGCGTGCTCGGGAACCACTCGCGGTCGGCGCGGTAGTGCGCGGACAGCAGCGCCAGCCGCAGCGCGCCCAGGTCGACGCCCGCCTCGCGCAGGGTCCGGACGAAGACCAGGTTGCCGCGGGACTTGCTCATCTTCTCGCCGTCCAGCCCGACCATCCCGGCATGGACGTACGCCCGGGCGAACGGCCAGGACCCGGTCCCGGCCTCGGCGTGCGCCGCCGACATCTCGTGGTGCGGGAAGACCAGGTCGGAGCCGCCGCCCTGCACGTCGAACGCCTCGCCGAGCCGGTTCAGCGCCATGGCGGCGCACTCCACGTGCCAGCCGGGCCGGCCCTGCCCGAGCGGTGACGGCCACGAGGGCTCGCCCGGGCGCGCGGCCAGCCACAGCAGCGGGTCGAGCGGGTCCTTCTTGCCGGGTCGCTGCGGATCGCCGCCGCGCTCGGCGGACAGGGCCAGCATGGTCGCGGCGTCGTACCCGGACACGGTCCCGAAGTGCGGGGCGGCGGCGACGGCGAAGTAGACGTCGTCCTCGACGCGGTAGGCGGCGCCGGCCTCCAGCAGCCGCACGACCATCTCGGCGATCTCGTCCATCGCCTCGACGGCGCCGACGTAGTGGGTCGGGGGAAGCACCCGCAGCGCGGTCATGTCCTGGCGGAACAGCGCCGTCTCGCGCTCGGCGACCGCCACCCAGTCCTCCCCGTCGCGCAGGGCGCGCTCGAGCAGCGGGTCGTCGATGTCGGTGACGTTCTGGACGTAGGAGACCTCGTGGCCGCGGTCCCGCCACTGGCGGACCAGCGTGTCGAAGGCCAGGTAGGTCGCCGCATGACCGAGGTGGGTCGCGTCGTACGGCGTGATGCCGCAGACGTAGAGCCGGGCGGTGGGGCCGTCCGGCACCACGTCGCGCAGCTCCCCCGAGGAGCTGTCGTGCACCCGCAGCGGCGCCGGGGCGGCAGGACGCGGCAGGGCGGGGACGGCGGTCGGGGGCCAGGACTGCATGCCCGGAACCCTACCGAGGCGCTTTGCCTCGACCCGGGCGCTAAGGAAGTAACGGAAAGTGACCGAGGTCTACTGCATGTCACTCTCCGTGAATGTTCGCCGGACCGTCGCCGCGACCGCCGTCCTCGGCCTGGCCGCCCTCGGCCTGGTCGGTGTGGTGGCTCCCGCGCTCGCCGGCGCCGACGGCCCGCGGACGCTCGTCGGCGGTGCCGGCCCGGACGCGGCGTTCAAGCGCGTCGGCGAGGTGACCCGCGCCCGGACCGCCACCGCGACCAGCGCGGCGCGCACCGGCACGACCGCCGGCTCGACCAGCTACGCCTTCTCCACGATGCTCGACGGGTCGCCGGTCCGCTGGGACCCCTGCACCCCCATCCGCTGGACCTCCAACACCTCGCGCGGCCCCGCCGGCGGCCTGGACGTGCTGAAGTCCGCCGTCGCCCGCGTCGCGTCGCTCACCGGCACCACCTGGGAGTACGTCGGCGCGACCACGACGGTCCCCCGCGCCGGCTACCTGCCCACGCGGGCGCAGTCGTCGTACCCGCCGGTCCTCATCGGCTGGACCGACGCGGCGAGCAGCGACCTGCTGGCCGGCCAGACCGCGAGCGTGCTGGGCATGACCCGCACGGCGTGGTTCGGCGTGCAGATGCCCGACGGCGGCAAGATCGCGGCCACCCGCGCGGCCGTCATCGCCCTCGACCGGACCGACGCCCTCCCCCTGACCGGCACCACCTCGTGGAAGACCGTCGCGCTGCACGAGATCGCGCACGCCATGGGCCTGGGCCACGTCAGCGACAAGACCCAGCTGATGGCGACCGTCCTGCCGGCCGTGACCGACCTGCAGGCCGGTGACCAGGCCGGGCTGCAGCTGCTCGGCCGCAGCAGCGGCTGCGTCACCGTCCCGGGCGCGTAGTCCCCGTCAGAACGGCGGCCACGGGATCGCCGGCCAGTCCGGCGAGGGGTGCGGGTAGCAGCCCTCCGCCAGCAGCCGGTCCACCCGCGACACCGTGGCGCGCACCTCGCACCGGGTGAGCAGCTCGTGCAGGGCGTCGCCCAGGTGCCCCTCGAGCTCCGCGCGGAGACGGGACAGCACCTCGAGCGCCTCGTCGCCCAGCGGGGTGCCGCGCCACTGCCACAGCAGCGTGCGCAGCTTGTCCTCCACGGAGAAGCAGACGCCGTGATCGACGCCCTGCACCCGTCCGTCCGGCCGAGGGAGCAGGTGACCGCCCTTGCGGTCGGCGTTGTTGACGGCCGCGTCGAGCACCGCCATCCGGCGCAGGTCCGGGTGGTCGCTGCGGGCGAGCACCCCCAGGTCGACCGACTCGTCGACGTCGACCCACAGCTGGCACATGCCGGGGCCGTACGGGCCGTCGCGCAGCACGGTGGGCGGCACCACGTCCCAGCCGGTCGCCTCGGACACCAGGTACGCCGCGACCTCCCGCCCCGCGAGGGTGCCGTCGGGGAAGTCCCAGAGCGGGCGCTCTCCTCGTACCGGCTTGTAGACGACGGCGGCCTCGACGCCGTCCAGCGTGGCGGTGCAGTAGAGGGTCGCGTTGCTGGCGTCGACGAGCCGGCCCTCGACCTCCAGCGAGCCCTCGCGCAGCAGGCGCAGGACGTCGTCCTTCAGCGCCGGTGTCCGTTCTGCCGCGGGCAGACGTGGCCCTCCGGGTCCAGCGGCAGCGAGCACAGCGGGCACGGCGGCCGACCCGCGGCGACCACCCGCTGCGCGCGCACGACGAACGCCCGCGCCATCGCGGCGGGGATCCGCACGCGGAGCACCGGCGGCCCCTCGTCGTCGTCGCTGAGCGGCTCGACCTCCTCCTCGCCCTCGGCGGGGGCCAGCGCCTCGACGACGACCACCTCGGACTCGCCGTCCCACGCCAGGCCCATCGCGCCGACGCGGAACTCCTCCTCGACCGGGGCGTCCAGCGGTGCGGTGTCCTCGAGCTCCGTCGGCGGCACGACCGGGACCTCGCCGGCGCCGCGCCGGCGGACCTCCTCGAGCAGCTCCTCGAGCCGCTCGGCCAGCAGGGAGACCTGCACCTTCTCCAGGGCTACGGAGACGGTGCGGCCGCCGCCGGAGGCCTGCAGGTAGAACGTGCGGTCGCCGGGCTGCCCGACGGTGCCGGCGACGAAGCGCTCGGGCGGGTCGAAGAGGAAGACCTGGCGGGGCACGGCTCGACCCTAGACGGGTGCGCCGGTGCCGCCACCGACGACCGCGTCGCTGGACGGCCTCCGCCGCCCCTTCTTCTTCGGCGGGAGCAGGTCCGTCACGCCGCCGCCGGTGTCGTTGACCCGCAGCACGAAGGGCCGCAGCTCGGTGTAGCGGATCACCGTGACCGAGCACGGGTCGATCGCGATGCGCTGGAAGGTGTCGAGGTGCTGGCCGAGGGCGTCGGCCACGATCGCCTTGATGACGTCGCCGTGCGAGCAGGCGAGCCAGGTGGCGTCGGGTCCGAGCCGGGCGTTCCAGTCGCGTACGGCGGCCACGGCCCGGGCCGAGGTGTCCCGCAGCGCCTCGCCGTCCGGGCCGGGGAACACCGCGGCGGACGGGTGCGCCTGGACGACCTTCCAGAGCGGGTCCTTCGCCAGCTCCTTCAGCGGCCGGCCGGTCCAGTCGCCGTAGCGGCACTCCCCCAGCCGGTCGTCGACCTACAGCCCCTGGTCGCGGCCC
>JAKFFB010000268.1:0-4045 GCA_036675425.1 Actinomycetales bacterium
ACCTGCTCGCGCGGCAGGGTCGCGCCCCACCGGTCGAGCTCCGCGTGCAGGTCGGCGATCTCGTCGGTGAGCACGCGCTGCTGGTCACGAAGACGAGCGGCTTCGACGGTCAGTGCGGTCAGCGCGTTCAGCCCGGCTTCAGCCAGCTGCTCCGGATCCGGGTCGTCCGGATCGGCCCAGGGCAGTGCGGGTCGCGGCAGCAGGTCGTCGAGGTCGCCCGAGACGTCGTAGGCGCGCAGGGCGAGCTCGCTCACCCACTTCCGGCTGAGGTCCTCGGCCCACTCCCAGACCTCCGGGGGGACCGACAGCTTCGGCGAGACCCGCTGCTCGGAGAGGTTCTGGTGCACCAGGTGCTCACGGACCAGCGGACGGTAGTTGTGGTTCCAGACCAGGTCCACGATCCGCACGTTGAGCCGGCGGAGCAGTGCCGCCTCGGCGACGCCGAGGGAGGCGTTGGTGCGGACCGCCTCGGGCACGAACTCGGTCGGGTCCAGGCCGATCACCCGGGCGAAGCGCTGCCAGAGCAGTCCGTGAGGCGCGCCCGGCGGCGGCACCGTCACCAGGTGGACCTGCTCGCGCGGCAGGGTCGCGCCCCACCGGTCGAGCACGTCGGGCACTTCCTGCACCGCCCAGAACCAGCGTGCCGTCGGCTCCGCGCGGGCCGGGTCGCGGAGCTCGGCGAGGAAGTCGCCGTACGTCGTCTCGCGACGGTGCTTGATGTTCTCCTGCCATTCGGCCGGGATCTGCCGGACCAGATCGCGTGCCGAGTACACGACGTGGAGCTCGGTCTCGTCGTTCGCGCGCAAGGTCTCGAACGCACGGGCGACCTGGGCGCGCGAGGCCGTGGCCAGGATCTCGTGACTGATGATCGCCGTCCCGGGCCAGGCCCTGACCTCGGCGGCGAGGCGGTCCCAGGCACCCGTCGCCTCTTCCTCGATGCCGCCCCAGGGGAGCTGGAGCAGGTCGAGCGCCGCCAGGAAATGCGCGTCGAACCGATCCGCCGGGTAGAGCACACCGTGCTCGCGGAGCCGCTCACGCTGGGCGAAGAGAAGGTCCTGCACGAACGAGGTGCCGGTCTTCGGGGCGCCGACGTGGACGATCACGGTGCGTGCCATCAGCGGTCCCCTTCCTGCGCCTCGTAGCGCCACAGCGCGGCGATCATCCGGACGGCCAGGTCGGCCACGTCGTCCGGATCCACCGTCCGCGCCACGTCGCGGCCCCGGTCCGGGACCAGCACCGCCGGATCGCCGTGCACAGCGTAGTCACCGCCGGCAGCAGCGTCCGGGACCCGTCCGGTGATCCGCCCGGCCATCCGGTCCGCGGTGCCGATCGCCCAGGGCAGCAGGCCCCGCGGGGCTCCGAGGGCGGTGCGGCTCGTGGAGCGGCGTGCGTCCCGGAGCGCTGCGGGCCACGGTCCGGCGATCGCCGTACGACGTCCTGCCGAGCCGCCGGCGAGGACCAGGAACGGGTTCAACCGGCGGAGCAGGTCGGCCGCCACGACGTCGGCGTCGATCGGGCCGAGGCTGATCCCGGCGCCGGTCGCGGCCTTCACTCCGGCCGCGATCTCGGCGGCGTCGCGCCCGAGGACCAGATGCACCGCCCCCGGCCCGTGCTCGTTCGACCGACGAGCGGCGATCTCGTCGAGGCGCAGCCGCGGCGGCAGTGACTCGGTGGTGACCGCCCGGCGCCACAGCGGCCGCCAGCGGCGTTCCGCACCGGCCAGGGTCCGGGCCGCCCAGTGCTCGGCCATCATCGACTCGAGGTCACGGCCCAGGACCAGGTGCGTGGCTCGCGAACCGCCCTCGACCCAGCCGGCGTCGAGGAGCGCGGTACGCACGGCAGCCGCGGTGAGCGGCGTGCCGGCGACGGCGAAGCGATGCCGCCCGGGAAGGTACCTGCGCAGGCGCGACGACGCGGTCGGGTGCACCGGCGCGACCGGTGAACGGAGCAGCAACGGGACCAGGGCGCCGCTGGCGGCCCGGACGAGTTCAGTGCCCGGGAGCAGGTCGGGCTCGACCGGAGCCGGACCGTGACCCGGCGCGGAACCGGGCCACGGCAACGGCGGATCCACCAGCCCCCGGCCGGGACCGGAGGACGCCAGGACCAGGTCGGCGAGGCCGGCGAAGTCCGGGAGTCCCTCGGACCGGTGCAACACGGCCAGGCGCCGCACGATCTCGAGCTGCCCGGATCCGGGCACGAGGGTGGTCGACGGATCGACCCGTGCGCCGACGGAGGCTCCGTCCCCGGACGCGCAGAACGCCGACCAGGTCACCGGCTCCGCGGCGCGGAGCCTCGCGGCCCAGGCGCGCACGGCTGCCTGGTACTCGGGCTCGCCCGTCATGAGCGGAGCACCCGTGCAGCCAGGCGCCGCAACGGCGAGGAGTACGTCGGCGCGACCCGGGTGATGACCGCTGCCAACGAGGCGATCGCAGCCTCGGCGACCTGATCACTCGGCGGGTTGTCGGGATGGACCCAGACATGCTCCGGTCCGGGTGGCCGCGGCCGCAGGTCGTCCAGCGGGCCGACCACGTCGACCCCGGCGCCCTCGATCCAGTCGGTCCACTCCTCCGTGACGCGCTCGACGAACCGCCAGCGGGCCTCCGGGATCACCACCGGGACGAAGGTTCCGGCGCCGGGCAGGGTCTCGTGGGCCAGCAGCTCGCGGACCAGGTCGGCATAGACCTCGGCGGGGACGTGGCGCCCGGCCAGCTCCCGGTTCAGGCGCCGCAGCACCGCCGCCCCGGCGACGCCGAGCGGATCCGGGCCTCGCGGCACCTCCTCGCTCGCCCGGTCGGGATCGAACCCGACCGCGGTCGCGAACCGCCGCCAGAGCTCCTCGCGCGGCGCGTCCGCCGGCGGGACCACGACGACATGGACCCGGTCCGGCGGCAGGCCGTTGCCCCACCGGGTGAGGATGTCCGGCACGCTCTGCACCCGCCAGAACCAGAGCTCCGGGCTGCTGCGCCGTGATTGGGCGATCTCGTTCATGTGCTTCTTGAACGGGCGTTGTCCGCGCTGGCGCAACCGCTCGAGCCACTCCGCCGGGATCTGGCGGGCGAGGTCCCGGACGGTCAGCACCAGGTGGACCTCGTCGGGAGCGAACGCCGCCATCGCGTCGGCGATCTGCGCCGGACCGGCCGCGGCAAGGATCTCGCTGGAGATCAGCACGTCGCCCGGGGCCTTGCGGGCTTCGGCGACCAGGGACGCCCACTGGCCGCGCGCCGCCTCGCGCTGGCTGGCCCAGCGCTCGTCGATCAGGTCGAGGGCGGCCTCGAAGTGGTCGCCGGTCCGGGTGTTCGGATAGGTCAGCCCCTGCTTCGCCAGGGCGTCGCGGTTGAGCGCGAGTCGGTCCTGCAGCGAGGCGGTTCCGCTCCGGGGGACCCCGAGATGCAGGAACACGCGGCGGGCCATGGCCCGATTGTGCCGTACCGATGGGCGGCCGCGGACCGACCGCCGTCGGTCAGCTCAGCGCCGTCACGACCCGGGACGGACTGGGCCGGCCGAGGACGCCGGCCATCCAGACGCTGGTCGCGACCAGGGCATCCAGGTCGACGCCGGTCTCGACGCCGAGCCCGCGGAACATCCAGACCAGGTCCTCGGTGGCCAGGTTGCCGGTCGCGCTCTCGGCGTACGGGCAGCCGCCGAGGCCGCCGGCGCTGGCGTCGAAAGTGCGGATGCCGTGCTGCCACGCGGCGTACGCGTTCGCGAGCGCCTGTCCGTAGGTGTCGTGGAAGTGCACAGCGAGGACGTCGTCGGGGACGCCGACGGCGTTGAACGCGTCGAGGACGGTGGTGACCGCCCCGGCGGTGCCGACCCCGATCGTGTCGCCGAGCGAGAGCTGGCTCGCACCGAGGTCGAGGAGCCGCTTGCCGACCGAGACGACCTGGTCGACCGGGACGGCGCCTTCCCACGGGTCGCCCCAGCACATGCTGACGTAGGCCCGTACGTCGAGACCCGCCTCCCGCGCCCTCGCGACGGTCGGCTCGAACATCGCGAACTGCTCGTCGAGGCTCCGGTTGAGGTTGCGCCGGGCGAAGGTCTCGGT
>JAKFFB010000229.1:0-4000 GCA_036675425.1 Actinomycetales bacterium
GCCGATCCTGCGCGCGGGCCTCGGAATGCTCGACGGGATGACCCGGCTGCTCCCCACGGCCGAGGTCGGCTTCCTCGGCATGGTCCGTGACGAGACGAGCCTGCTGGCGACGGCGTACGCCAACCGGCTGCCGGAGGACCTCGCCGGCCGCGAGGTCTTCGTCCTCGACCCGATGCTCGCCACCGGCGGCACCCTCATCGCCACGGTCCGCCTGCTCGCCGACCGCGGCGCCGAGCGGATCACCGCGATCTGCCTGCTGGCCGCGCCCGAGGGGATGACAGCGCTGGAGGCGGCCTTCCCGGGCGACGACCTCACCGTCGTGTGCGCGGCCGTCGACGAGCGGCTGACCGAGAAGGGCTACATCACACCGGGTCTCGGCGATGCCGGCGACCGGCTCTACGGCGTCCTCTGACTTGTTCGCGCTCCTGCTCGCGGCGGCCCTCTACGCCGACCCCGCCGTCGCCTTCACCTTCCAGGACCCGCGCATCAGCGAGTCCAGCGGCCTGGCGAGCAGCACCGACCCGGGGATCGTCTTCACCCACAACGACTCCGGCGACGACGCGCGCTTCTACGCCGTCGACACCGCCACCGGCGAGACGCGCACGGTCTACGAGCTGCCGGGCGTGCAGGCCCGCGACTGGGAGGACATGGCACGCGGTCCGGACGAGCAGGGACGCAGCAGCCTCTGGCTCGGCGACATCGGCGACAACAACGCGCGCCGCGACCTGGGGCTGCTCGTCCACCGGATCCGCGAGCCGGCGCCGACCGACCGGGAGCGCGTCACGACGGAGGCCCCGACGAGCTTCCGGCTGCGCTACACCGACGGCCCCGGCGACGCCGAGACGCTGCTCGTCCACCCGCGCACCGGCCGGCTCTACGTCGTCACCAAGCCGTTGGCCGGCCCCGCCAAGGTCTACGCCGCTCCCGAGCGGCTCGATCCGGACGGCCCCAACGCGCTCACGCTCGTCGCCGAGGTCGAGCTCGAGCGGACCGGTACGGAGGGCGGCCCGAGCATCGGCAGCCTCGCCCAGCGGCTCGTCACCGCGGGCGACATCTCGCCGGACGGCCGCCGGGTCGCGCTGCGCACCTACACCGACCTCTACGAGTGGACGGTCGAGGGCGACGACGTCGCCGCGGCCTTCGACGGCGACCCGCAGGTCAGCCCGCTGCCGGAGACCTTCCAGGGGGAGGGGGTCGCCTACACCGCCGACGGCGCGGCTGTCCTCACCAGCACCGAGGGGCAGCGGGCGCCGGTGCACCGGCTGGTCCGCCAGGCGCCGCCGCCGGTCGAGAAGGTCCAGCAGCAGGACCGCCGCCGCTGGCCGTACGTCGTCGCAGGTGCGGTGCTGGCGCTCCTGCTGGTCGTACGGGGAGCGGCTCGTCACCGGAGGTACACCCGCCGGTAACCTCGGACTCCCCCCGACGGCTGAGGAGCAGGCGCGTGACGAAGTACGTGTACGACTTCGCCGAGGGCGGGAAGGACATGAAGGACCTGCTCGGCGGCAAGGGCGCGAACCTCGCCGAGATGACGGTGCTCGGCCTGCCGGTCCCGCCCGGCTTCGTCATCACGACGGAGGCCTGCACGACCTACCTCGAGACGGGGGAGGTCCCGGCCGAGCTCGCGGCGGAGGTCGACGAGCACCTCGCCGCGCTCGAGCAGGCGATGGGCAAGAAGCTCGGCGACGCCGAGGACCCGCTGCTCGTCAGCGTCCGGTCCGGCGCGAAGTTCTCCATGCCGGGGATGATGGAGACCGTCCTCAACATCGGCCTGAACGACTCGAGCGTCATCGGTCTCACGCAGCAGGCCGGCAGCGACCGCTTCGCCTGGGACTCCTACCGGCGGCTGCTGCAGATGTTCGGCAAGACGGTGCTCGACATCGACGGCGCGCTGTTCGAGCACGAGCTCGAGTCCGCGAAGACCGCGAAGGGCACGAAGAACGACCTCGACCTGGACGCGGTCGACCTCGAGAAGCTCGTGACGCGCTTCAAGGAGATCATCCAGGAGCAGACCGGCGAGCCGTTCCCGCAGGACCCGCGCGCCCAGCTCGACCTCGCCGTGCGCGCCGTCTTCGACAGCTGGAACACCGACCGGGCCAAGCTCTACCGCCGGCAGGAGCGCATCCCGGCCGACCTCGGCACGGCCGTGAACGTGTGCTCCATGGTCTTCGGCAACCTCGGCCAGGACTCCGGCACCGGCGTCGCCTTCACCCGCGACCCGGGCAGCGGCGCGCAGGGTCACTACGGCGACTACCTGCAGAACGCCCAGGGCGAGGACGTCGTCGCCGGCATCCGCAACACCGTCGGCCTCGAGGAGCTCGAGAAGCTCGACAAGGGCTCGTACGACGAGCTTCTCGGCATCATGGCGCGGCTCGAGAAGCACTACCGCGACCTGTGCGACATCGAGTTCACCATCGAGCGCGGCAAGCTCTGGATGCTGCAGACCCGCGTCGGCAAGCGCACCGCGGGCGCGGCGTTCCGCATCGCGACGCAGCTCGTGGACGAGGGACTCATCTCGATGGACGAGGCGCTGCAGCGGGTGTCCGGCGCGCAGCTCGCGCAGCTGATGTTCCCGCGCTTCGGCTCGACCGATGGCGCGGAGCAGCTCACGACCGGCATGGGTGCCAGCCCGGGTGCCGCCGTCGGCAAGGCCGTCTTCGACAGCGCAGAGGCCGTACGGCTGGCCGCAGCCGGCGAGGACGTGATCCTCGTCCGCCGCGAGACCAACCCCGACGACCTGTCCGGGATGATCGCCGCGCAAGGCATCCTCACCAGTCGTGGCGGCAAGACCAGCCACGCTGCCGTCGTCGCCCGCGGCATGGGCAAGACCTGCGTCTGCGGCGCCGAGGAGCTCGAGGTCGACGCGGCTGCCGGCACGGTGACCGTCGGCGAGATCGTCGTACGCGCGGGCGATCTGCTGTCGATCGACGGCACGTCCGGGGCGGTGTTCCTCGGCGAGGTGGCCGTCACGCCGAGCCCGGTCGTGCAGTACTTCGAGGGCGAGGCGGCCGCGGCCGACGACGACCTCGTGCAGGCGGTCAAGGTGCTCATGGAGCACGCCGACTCGACCCGCCGGCTGGGTGTGCGCACCAACGCCGACACCCCGGAGGACGCCGAGCGCGCACGCCGCTTCGGCGCCGAGGGCATCGGCCTGTGCCGCACCGAGCACATGTTCCTCGCCGAGGACCGCCTGCCGATCGTGCGGGCCATGATCCTGGCCGACACCCCCAAGGCCGAGGCCAAGGCCCTCGAGCGCCTGCGGGTGGCCCAGAAGAAGGACTTCCTCGCCATCCTCGAGGCCATGGACGGGCTGCCCGTCACCGTGCGCCTGCTCGACCCGCCGCTGCACGAGTTCCTCCCGTCCGTCGAGGAGCTCCGGGTCAAGGAAGCAGGCTCGGGGCTCTCGAAGGAGGAGGCCGCCCTCCTCGAGGCGGCCGAGCACTGGAGCGAGCAGAACCCCATGCTCGGCACCCGCGGCGTCCGCCTCGGCGTGCTCAAGCCGGGCCTCTACGCGATGCAGGTGCGGGCGCTCATGGAGGCGGCCCTCGAGCGGGCCGGCCTCGGCGGCACCCCGGTCATCGAGATCATGATCCCCCTCACCGTCACCCGGGAGGAGCTGCGAGCCGCCCGGGGTTGGGTGGAGCAGGCCGTGGCCGACGCCGTCGGCGACCACCCGCTCCAGGTCACGATCGGCACGATGATCGAGACGCCGCGCGCCGCCCTCCGGGCCGACGAGCTGGCGGAGGAGGCCGACTTCGTCTCCTTCGGCACGAACGACCTCACGCAGATGACCTTCGGGTTCAGCCGCGACGACGTCGAAGCCCGGATGATGCCGGCCTACCTCGACCAGGGCCTGCTGCGTCGCAACCCGTTCGAGACGATCGACCAGACCGGGGTGGGCGAGCTCGTCGCCATCGGGGCCGAGCGGGGGCGGTCGACCCGCCGCTGCACGAGTTCCTCCCGTCCGTCGAGGAGCTCCGGGTCAAGGAAGCAGGCTCGGGGC
>JAKFFB010000149.1:0-20164 GCA_036675425.1 Actinomycetales bacterium
CGCAGCGGCGTCGGTGGCGGGACCGCCAAGGTCGGGCCGGCGTCGTTCATCGACCTGCAGGTGACCGGCGCGCTGACCACCGCCGACGGCACGACCGTCAGCGTCCCGGCCGACGCGCGGGCCGTGGTCCTCAACGTCACCGCGACCGGGGCGACCGCCACGACCGACGTCCGCGTCTACCCGACGCCGACCGACGGTGCGGTGCCCGAGGTGAGCAACCTCAACGTGCGGGCCGGTCAGACGACCCCGAACCTCGTCACCGTCGCCGTCGGGCAGGGGGGCAAGGTCCGGCTGCGCAACGGCGCCGGCTCGATCAACCTGATCGCCGACCTCGCCGGCTACTACTCGGCCAGCGCTCCGGGGCGGTTCGTCCCCGTCGCGCCGACCCGCTTCCTCGACACCCGCAGCGGTGTCGGCGGCGCGCCCATCCCGGTGACCGCCGGCGGGCACGTCGACCTCAAGGCCGCCGGCACCCGCGGGGTCCCGGCCGGCGCGACCGCGGTCGTGCTCAACCTCACCGGGACGGGCGTCACCGCCAGCACCGACGTCCGGGCCTTCCCGGTGGGCGCGGCGACGGTGCCGACCGTGAGCAACCTCAACCTCACCGCCGGGGCGACGCGGGCCAACCTCGCCATCGTCAAGACCGGCACCGACGGGCGGGTCCGGATCCGCAACGGCGCCGGCTCGGTCAACCTGATCGGCGACCTCGCCGGCTACATGATCGGCTAGCCGCTCCTCGTACTCCCCGACGATCTTCGTCATGTGGTCGCGCGACACGCTGCGCGAGCCGCCACATGACGAAGATCGTCGCGGTTCTAGGCGTCGCCGTTGCGGACGTCGAGGCGGATGTCGGCCTCGACGGCCTCGAACGCCTTGCGGGCCGCGATGAGCACCGGGTCCCACACCGGGGCGAACGGCGGCGCGTACGACAGGTCGAGGCCGAGCACCTGGTCGACGCTCATCTCGTTCCAGATCGCGACCGCGAGCACGTCGATGCGCTTGGCCGCTCCCTCGCGGCCGGCGATCTGCGCGCCGAGCAGCGTGCCGCTGCGCTTCTCGGCGAGCAGCTTGACCCGGATCGGCTTGGCGCCGGGGAAGTAGCCGGCGCGGGTGGTCGAGTCGACCGACGCGGTGACGTAGCAGTAGCCCGCGTCGTCGGCCTCCTTCTCGTTCAGCCCGGTACGCGCGACCTCCAGGTCGCACACCTTCGTGACGGCGGTGCCGATCACACCGGGGAAGGTCGCGTAGCCGCCGCCGAGGTTGATCCCCACGACCCGGCCCTGCTTGTTCGCGTGCGTGCCCAGGGCGACCACCACCCGCTGGCCGGACAGCCGGTGCACCGACTCGACGCAGTCGCCGGCCGCCCACACGCCGTCCACCCGGGTGCGCATCCGGTTGTCGACGACGATCCCGCCGGAGTCGCCGATCGGGATCCCCGCGGCCTGCGCCAGCGCGACGTTCGGCTTCACCCCGAGGCCGAGCACGACGAGGTCGGCCGGCAGCCGCTCGCCGCCCGCGGTGTGCACCGCGACCGCCCGGCCGTCCGGACCGGTCTCGACCCGGGTGGCCGCCTGGCCGAGCACCAGCCGGATGCCGAGGTCCTCCACGGCGCCCGCGATGAAGCTCCCGATGTCGGGGTCGAACGTGCCGACCGGCGTCGGTGACAGGTCGACCACCGTGACGTGGAGGCCGCGCACCTGGCAGGCCTCGGCGATCTCCAGCCCGATGTAGCCGCCGCCGACGACCACGACCCGCTCGACCCGCCCGCTGTCGAGCTCGGCGATCAGGGCGGCGCCGTCGTCGAGCACCTGCACGCCGTGGACGTTCGGGGCGTCGAAGCCCTCCGCGCGGGGCCGCATCGGGACGCTGCCGGTGGCGTAGACGAGCTGGTCGTACGCCTCGTCGTACTCGCGTCCGGACTCGAGGTCACGCGCGGTCACCCGACGCGCGGCGGTGTCGATCGCGATCACCTCGGTGCGCATCCGCACGTCGATGCCGGCCGCGCGGTGCTGCTCCGGCGTGCGCGCGATCAGGTCGCTCTCGGCGTCGACGGCTCCGCCGATCCAGTACGGGATGCCGCACGCGGAGTACGACGTCGCACGCCCGCGCTCGAACGCGACGATCTCCAGATCGCTCTCGTCGCGGCGCTTGCGGGCCTGGCTCGCGGCGCTCATCCCGGCGGCGTCCCCGCCGATGACGACCAGCCGCTCGCGTGCCATGACGGGGACCGTACGACGGCTAGCCTGAGTCGATGTCCACGACCCTTGCCCTCGGTCCGGAGTGGCTGTCCCCGGACGCGCTGGTCGGCGCCGGACTGCTGGTGCTGCTGCTCGTCGTCTTCACCGAGAGCGGCCTGCTCTTCGGCTTCTTCCTGCCGGGCGACTCGCTGCTGTTCACCGCCGGGCTGCTCATCAACACCCAGGACGTGCTGCCGCTGTGGCTGGTGCTGCTGACGGTGCCGATCGCGGCGATCGCCGGTGACCAGGTCGGCTACCTGATCGGCAAGAAGGCCGGGCCGCACGTCTTCAACAAGCCCGACTCGCGCTTCTTCCAGCAGGAGTACGTCGACAAGGCCTACGAGTACTTCGAGAAGTACGGCGCACGCACCATCGTGCTGGCGCGCTTCGTGCCGATCGTGCGCACCTTCGCCCCGGTGGTCGCCGGGGTGTCGAAGATGCGCTACCGGACCTTCGTCACCTACAACGTCATCGGCGGCGTCCTGTGGGGCGCCGGTGTGGTGCTGCTCGGCTACTGGCTCGGGCAGATCCAGTTCGTCGCCGACAACATCGAGCCGATCATCCTGCTCATCGTCGGGATCTCGGTGCTGCCGATCGTGCTCGAGGTGCTCCGGGCCCGGCGCGAGCACCGCAGCGGCCCGCCGGCCACACCGCGCGAGCTCCCGGACGACGTCCCGACGGAGTAGGCCGGCTCAGGCCGCCCTGTCGAAGGACTCCGTCCGGGCGCAGCCGCTCAGCACGACCGTCAGCGGCCCGTCGGTGGTGACGTCCAGCGCCGTGGCGCAGGTGACGCCGGCCCGGGCCACGTCGACGACGACGGTGCCGACGTTGGTCGCCGTCACCACGAGGCGGTCGGCGGGCGCCACCGCAGGGGCGTCGCCCCACGCCTGGCTCCGCTCGACGTAGGCCATCGGCTGCTGGCCGCCGGTCACCGCGCCCGCGCCGCTCCCGACCGGCAGCACCGGCGGCACCCCGGTCCCCGCGGCGGCGGAGCGCACGTCGACGGTGCCGCTGGGCGCCGCGCTCGGGTCACGCACCGTCAGCCCGGACAGCCAGTAGGCGTGGTCGGCGCGCCCGACCGACGGGCTGTCCTCGCGAGGGTCCACGACGTACGTCACGTGCGACGGGTCGCGATCCACCCGGTGCTCGCCCAGCCACGCTGCGCCGTCGCCGTACTCGTCGTTGCCGGCCAGCGTCAGGTGGTCCGCGGTCGGGAACAGCAGGTGCCGGTAGCGCAGCCCCGCGGCCGTCAGGTCCTTCTGCATCTTCTCGGTGGACTGGAGGTTCACCAGCTCGTCGCCGGCGGCGACCCAGTTCATGACCGGCGTGTTGCGCAGCGACGCCAGCTGGTCGTTGACGCTGCCGGGGGTGCCGACGACGGACCAGCCGCGCGAGAACAGGTCCGGCCAGCGGGCGAGCAGCCGGTAGGTGCCGAAGCCGCCCATCGAGTAGCCGGTGACGGCGGTCAGGTCGGCGTCGAGCCGGTAGTGGCGCGCGACGTCGTTCCACGCCTCGAACGTGTCAGCCTCCGCGACGCCGGCGTAGAAGCCGTCCGGGCCACGCCCGGCGGGCGTCAGGACGAGCGAGCCGTTGCCCCGCTCACCGACCTGCGACTGGTTCTTGCTGCCGGCGTACTGGTTGTAGTTGGCCGACAGCGAGTGCAGGAGCAGGGTCAGGCCGTAGCCGTCCGCAGGCTGCTCCTTGTTCGGTACGTAGAGGTTGTACGGCTGCAGCTGTCCCACCTGGCGGCCGATGCACGCGGCGCCGGCGTTGAAGCCGGCCGAGATCGAGTAGCACATCCTGGTCGGGTCGAGGCCCTGTCCGTAGACGAAGCGGCTGGCGAAGATCCGGTCGATGGAGCCGGTGCTGGGGACGCCGGAGTCGTCGCGGACCTTCGCCACGAGCTTGCCGAAGTCGACCTCTGCGGCGAACGGCGTGACGTCGCCGAGGGTGAGCTGCTGCGACTGCTGGCGCTCGCGCCACCATGGCGCCTTCGCCGCACCGAGCGCAGCGGTGTCGCCCATCGTGAAGCCGGCGAACTCCGCCTGCGGCTCGTCGAAGCGCGGGCCGACGTTGACCAGGGCCACGCCGTCGGGCGTGCCGCCGCCGGGTGTGGTGGCGGTGGCCGGTCCGGGCGCCGGCGTCAGGTAGCTGCTCGCTGCGGGGTCCCACAGCCCGGCACCGATCGTCGTGCGGACCTTGCCGCTGCCGGGGTTCCAGGAGGTGTGCGGCACGACGAGCTCCACCTGACGCCGCTCGAGGTCCACGGCCACCTGCGGAGCCGGCAGCTGCGTGCCGTCCGCCTTCCGCAGCTCGGCGGTCGAGCCGTGCCAGGTGAGGAACAGGTCCGCCGGGGAGGACACGCCGGCGCCGTGCGGCCAGGCGGTCGTCGCGCTGCCGGCGGTTCCGAGCGCGATGGTGACGGCGGTCCGCTCGGCGTCCTGAAGGGTGTTGAGCGTGACGCGGAAGGCCGTCGCCTTCCGGCCAGGGCGCAGGCGGTACTCCACGAGGTCGGCCGCGTTGTTCGCGAAGACCGGGTCGGTCGGGTAGGTGTACGTGCCGGCCGTCGGCGAGTAGAGGTGCGCGCTGGCGCCGTACGGCGTCCCTCGGTCGTAGGTCCCCGTTGCCCCGTGGTCGTCGAGCAGGAAGTCCTGGTAGACCCACTCGCCGTCGCGGTAGGACTGCGCTCCTGAGACCAGGATCGGGTCGGCCTTCCAGCCGCCGGTGTTCTCCAGCTGCGGCGCGGTCGGTGCGTCGGCGTAGAGCAGGTCCGGTCCCGGGCGGGGGCCCGAGCCCACCTGCGGCAGCGACGACCCGCCCTTCGGCGTGCTGTCGGGCCTGGCCGCGTGGGCCATGCCGGTGCCGGCGGCGAGGGCGGCGGTGAGCAGGACGGCCAGGGCTGGGCGAGCGCGCACGAGGGCTCCATCGGCGAGTGGTTGCACGTTGCGTGCGTCTTTCGCCCTCGCCGCACCGTTCTCCTGCCGGTCGCACCTGAGACAGGATCTGCCCGCTGCCGGACACACTGCAGGCGTGGACGACCACCCGCAGCGCTTCGAGGCGCTGGCCGCTGCCGTCGGGGAGCCGCTGCAGCGGTACCTGCGCCGGCGCTGCGCCCCGGACGACGTCGACGACGTGCTGGCCGAGGTGCTGCTCGTGCTGTGGCGCCGGATCGACGACGTCCCGGCGGAGTCGCTGCCGTGGGCGTACGGCGTGGCACGCCGGGTGCTCGCCAACACCCGGCGCAGCGCGGACCGGCGCCTCTCGCTGGTGTCCCGGCTGAAGCAGGAGCGACCGCCCGAGCCGGCGGTCCCCGACGACCGGGTCGGCGCGGCCCTCGCTCGGCTGCGGCAGCCCGACCGCGAGGTGCTGCGGCTGTGGGCCTGGGAGGGGCTGGAGCCGCGCGACCTCGCCGTCGTCCTGGAGTGCTCGGCCGGTGCGGCGGCCAGCCGGCTGTCCCGCGCACGCGCAGCGCTGCGGGCCGAGCTCGGACAGGATCGCGGGAGTGCCGGACACGAGGGGGAGCAGCAGGGAGAGGAGGTGCCGACATGACCGACGACGAGCTGCGCGCAGCGCTCGCCGCGACCGACCCGGCGCCGCGCTCCGTGCCGCCTCTGTCCCGCGAGCTCCTGGAGCGCACCATGACATCGACCCTCGAGACCCCCGCCCGGCGACGCACCTGGCTGCCCGCCGCAGCCGCGGCAGTCGTCGTCGCGGCAGCCGCCGGCGCGTACGCCCTCACCTCCGGCGGCGAGCAGTCCGAGCTGCGGCTGGCCCTGCCCGGTGGCGACGGCACGTCGATGGCGTCGTGCATCGCCGTGGAGGCCCGCTTCCTCGCGGACATGCCGGTCGCGCTGGCCGGGACCGTGACCGCGGTCGACGGCGACGAGGTGCGGCTGGACGTCACCCGCTGGTACAGGGGCGGCGACGCCGACACCGTCGTGCTGACGAACCTGTCGCCCGACATGCAGGCGCTGCTCGGCGCGACCGACTTCCGCGCCGGCGGGGACTACCTCGTGGCAGCGTTCGACGGCACGGTCAACGCGTGCGGCTACTCCGGGCCGGCGACCGCCGACCTGCAGGCGGTCTACGACGAGGCGTTCGGCGGTTAGCCGAGCCCGAGGTCCTGCAGGGAGTAGAGGTAGCGGTAGTGCACGCCCTCCGCCTCGATCTTCTCGCCCGCGCCGGTGTCGCGGTCGGCGATCGTCGCGACGGCGACCGGCGTCGCACCGGCCTCGCGCACGGCCGCGAGCGCGGTCAGCGGCGAGCCGCCCGTGGTCGTCGTGTCCTCGACGACCAGCACGCGCTTGCCGGCGATGTCCGGGCCCTCGACCCGGCGCTGCAGGCCGTGCGCCTTGGCCTCCTTGCGCACGACGAACGCGTCGAGGCGGCGACCCTCCGCTGCTGCGGCGTGCAGCATCGCGGCGGCGATCGGGTCGGCACCCATCGTCAGCCCGCCGACGGCGTCGTAGTCGAGGTCGGCGGTGAGCTCGAGCAGCTGGCGGCCGACCAGCGGCGCCGCCAGTCCGGACAGCGTGATCCGGCGCAGGTCGACGTAGTAGTCGGCCTCCCGCCCGGACGACAGCGTCACGCGGCCGTGCACGACGGCCAGCTCGCGGACCAGGGACAGCAGCTGCTCGCGGTCGGTCATGGGGCTATTCCAGCAGTCGCCGCTCGAGCTCCTCCGGCAGCCCCGGCTCCATGCCCGGCCGGCCCTTCGGCACCGACGTCGTCTGCAGCCACGCCCACGTGTCCGCGACCGTCTCCTCGATCGGCCGCACGGTCAGGCCCGCACCCAGCGCCTTGCCGGTGTCGCCGGCGAAGACGCCTGCGCTCTCGCCGTTCTCGGGCACCCAGCAGGGCAGCTGCGTCCACGGCTGCACGCCCGCTGCGGCCAGCTCGTCCTCGTCGACCCAGACCAGCTCCGCGTCGCTGCCGGTCACCTCGACGCACGCCTCGAGCAGCTCCAGCGTGGTGGCGTGGCCGGGTGCGGACGTGATGTCGTACGCCCCGCTCAGTCCCTGCTCCAGCCCGTCGAGGGCGAAGGCGGCGAGGTCGCGCACGTCGACGTACTGCAGGCCGCGCTCCGGGCGGCCCGGCGCGACGACGCGCCCTCCGCGGGAGATCCGGTCGAGCCACCACGGCAGCCGGGCGACGTCCTCGTGCGGGCCGAGGATCAGGCCGGCGCGCAGGAGAAGCGCGTCAGGGAACGCGGCCAGCCAGCCGAGCTCGCCGCCGCGCTTGTCGGCCGGGTAGGTCGTCGCCTCGGCGTTCGGGTCGCCGTCCACGACAGGCGCGTCCTCGCCGCGACCGGGATCCATCGAGGCGTAGACCGAGCGGCTGCTGACGTACGCCGCGCGGCTCGCGCGCCCGGCCAGCAGGTCGGCGGCCAGCGTCGCGACGCGGGGCGCGGTCGCCCAGGTGTCGAGCACCGCGTCCCAGCTGCGGTCGCCGAGCGCGGCCTCGAGCTGGGCTCGATCGGTGCGGTCGGCGACCACGGAGGTCGCGCCGGTCGGGAGCTCACCGGTGACGCCGCGGTGCACGGCGTCGACCTCGTGCCCGCGCGCCAGCGCCTCCTCGACGACGGCGCGACCGACGAAGCGGGTCCCGCCGAGGACGAGCAGCCTCATCCGCGACGGCCCGGCAGGCGGCTCTGCAGCCCGCGCACCACCACCCGCTGGACGCTCGGCGGGACCATGCGCGTGGCGGCGACGATCGCCTTGTACTGGCCGCCCGGCACGCTGATCGAGCGGCCCTTGTCGAGGTCGGCCAGGCCGACGCGGACGACCTCGTCGGCGTCGAGCCACATCCGCTCGGGGATGCCGCTGACGTCCATCTCGGCGCGGCTGTGGAACTCCGTCCGGGTGAAGCCGGGGCACAGGGCGAGGACCCGCACGCCGGCATCGGCGTACTGCAGGTGAAGGGACTCGCTGAAGTTGGTCACCCATGCCTTGGAGGCGCTGTAGGTCGCCGCGCGCCCGCCGGGGGCGAAGCCGGCGACGCTGCTCACGTTGACGATCGCGCCGCTGCGGGCAGCGACCATCGGCGGCAGCGCGGCGTGGGTGAGGCGCAGCACGGCCCGGACGTTGAGGCGGAGCATGTGCTCCTCCTCCTCGATGGGCACCTCGTGGAAGGCGCCCTTGGTGCCGAGCCCGGCGTTGTTGACCAGCACGTCGATCCCTGCGGCGCAGCGCTTCTCGACGGTCGCGCAGCCGTCGTCGTCGGCCAGGTCGGCGGGCAGCACGTCGACGGTCACGCCGTACGAGCGCAGCTGCTGCGCCTTGCTCTCCAGGCGCGCCTCGTCCCGGGCGACGAGCACCAGGTCGTGGCCGCGGGCGGCGAGCTGGCGGGCGAAGGCGGCACCGATGCCGGCCGTCGCGCCGGTGATGAGCGCAGTGGTCATGCCCGCGAGGCTAGCGAGGGGGTCAGGCCTCGGCGTGGACGGCAGGGGCCACGGTCAGGCCGTCGCCGGTGTCGGCGCGGTCCACGACGACCTCGTCGCCGTCGCGGATCTCGCCGGACAGCAGCGCCCGGGCGAGGGTGTCCCCGATCGACTTCTGCACCAGCCGGCGCAGCGGCCGCGCGCCGTAGACCGGGTCGTAGCCGGTGAGGGTCAGCCAGTCGCGGGCGGCGTCGGTGACGGTCAGCGTCAGCCGCCGGTCGAGCAGCCGCTTCGCGAGCGAGGCGACCTGCAGGTCGACGATCTGGGCGAGCTCCTCGGTGCCGAGCGCGTCGAAGACGACGACCTCGTCGAGCCGGTTGAGGAACTCCGGCTTGAAGGCCGAGCGCACGACCTCCATCACCTTGTCCCTGCGCTGCTCGGCGTTGAGGAGCGGGTCGCTGACGAACGCGCTCCCGAGGTTGCTCGTGAGGACCAGGATCGTGTTGCGGAAGTCGACCGTCCGCCCCTGCCCGTCGGTGAGCCGCCCGTCGTCGAGGACCTGCAGCAGGACGTCGAAGACGTCCGGGTGCGCCTTCTCGACCTCGTCGAGGAGCACGACGGCGTACGGCCGGCGCCGCACGGCCTCGGTGAGCTGTCCGCCGGACTCGTAGCCGACGTAGCCGGGGGGCGCGCCGACCAGCCGCGCGACGGAGTGCTTCTCGCCGTACTCGCTCATGTCGATCCGGGTCATCGCGCGCTCGTCGTCGAAGAGGAACTCCGCGAGCGCCTTCGCCAGCTCGGTCTTGCCGACGCCGGTCGGGCCGAGGAAGAGGAACGAGCCGGTCGGCCGGTCGGGGTCGGAGATGCCGGCCCGCGCGCGACGCACCGCGTCGGACACCGCCTCCACGGCCTGCCGCTGCCCGACCAGGCGGGCGCCCAGGGACTCCTCCATGCGAAGCAGCTTCGCCGTCTCGCCCTCGAGCATCCGGCCGGCGGGGATGCCGGTCCATGCGCTCACGACCTGCGCGATGTCGTCGGGGCTGACCTGCTCCTCGACCATCCGCTCCGTGCTCTCGGCCGCCGTGCTCGCCTCGGCGATCTCCTTCTCCAGCGCGGGGATGTCGGCGTACGACAGCCGCGACGCCGTGGTGAGATCCCCTTCGCGCTGGGCCTTCTCGACCTCGGTCTTGAGCTGGTCCAGTCGCTGCTTGAGCTCGCCCACGCGGTTCAGGCCGGTCTGCTCGCGCTCCCACCGGGCGGTGAGCGCCGCGAGCTCGGTCTTGCGGTCGGCCATCTCGCGACGCAGCTGCTCGAGCCGCGCGACCGAGGCCTCGTCGGTCTCGCGCTCGAGCGCGAGCTCCTCCATGGTCATCCGGTCCACGGCGCGCTGCAGCTCGTCGATCTCGACCGGCTTGCTGTCGATCTCCATGCGCAGCCGGGACGCCGCCTCGTCGACCAGGTCGATCGCCTTGTCCGGCAGGAAGCGCGCGGGGATGTAGCGGTCGGAGAGCGACGCGGCGGCGACGAGCGCGGAGTCGGCGATCTCCACCTTGTGGTGCGCCTCGTAGCGGCCCTTCAGGCCGCGCAGGATCGCGATGGTGTCCTCGACGCTGGGCTCGCCGACCATGACCTGCTGGAAGCGGCGCTCGAGGGCGGGGTCCTTCTCGATGTTCTCGCGGAACTCGTCGAGGGTGGTCGCGCCGACCATGCGCAGCTCGCCGCGGGCCAGCATCGGCTTGAGCATGTTGCCGGCGTCCATGGAGCCCTCGGCCCTGCCGGCGCCGACGACGGTGTGCATCTCGTCGATGAACGTGATGACCTGGCCCTCGGCCTGCTTGATCTCCTCGAGGACGGCCTTGAGCCGCTCCTCGAACTCACCGCGGTACTTCGCGCCGGCCACCATCGCGCCGAGGTCGAGGGCGACGATGCTCTTGCCGCGCAGGCTCTCCGGGACGTCGCCGTCGACGACCCGCTGGGCGAGCCCCTCGACCACCGCGGTCTTGCCGACGCCCGGCTCGCCGATCAGCACCGGGTTGTTCTTCGTACGCCGTGACAGCACCTGGACGACGCGGCGGATCTCGGTGTCGCGGCCGATGACGGGGTCGAGCTCGCCGCGGCGGGCGCGGTCGGTGAGGTCGACGCCGTACTTCTCCAGCGCCTTGTAGGTGGACTCGGGGTCCTGCGAGGTCACCCGGCGCATCCCGCCGCGGACCTTCGCGAAGGCGTCGACGAGCGCCTTGGGCAGGACCTGCTGCTGCTTGAGCAGCTCGGCGACGTCGCCGCCGGAGTCGGCCAACCCGACCAGCAGGTGCTCGGTCGAGACGTACTCGTCGCCGACCTCCTTGGCCTTGCTCTGCGCGACGTTCATGACCGCCATCAGCGACCGCGACAGCCCGGGCGCGGCGACGCTCGAGCCGCTCGCCTTCGGGATCGCGGCGAGCAGCTGCTCGGCCCGGCTGCGGACCTGCGCGGGATCGGCGCCGACGGCCTGCAGCAGCGGTCCGGCGATGCCGTCGCCCTGGTCCAGCAGCGCGAGCAGCAGGTGGACGGGCGCGACCTCGGGGTGCCCCTCGGTGGCGGCCCGCCGCACGGCCGTGCTCACGGCCTCCTGGCTCTTGGTGGTCAGGCGGTCAGCGTCCATGTGTCATCCTCCGGCGTCGAGCGGTTTCTGCCGTTGCCAACAGCATGAACCCTGAGTCTCTTCCGCTCAACCTCGGGTGAGACGCAGCGCCGGCGCAGGGCAGGCCGCGACGGCGGCTCGAGCATGGCGCAGCAGCGGCTCCGGCACCTCGCGATCGCGGACGACGGGATAGCCCCAGTCGTCGAGCCCGACGGGTCTGGTCGCCGTTGCCCTCGCCGGTCCGGCCGAGCGGGTCGACGACTGAGCCAGGCCGCACACAACCCTCGCCCGACACGCCGTGGGACCGCCCTGTTCGCGCTCGGCGGCGGCGCGTCGCGATCGCGTTGTGTGCGAACGAGCCCGCGACCAGGCTCACCCCCGGCGGGGCTTGGGCTTCCAGACGACCAGGGCGGCGTCGCGGACCGGGACGAGGTCCCGCCGCATGCTCGCCATGACCGAGCTCTGCGCGTTCGCCAGCGCATCCCGTGTCGCGTCGAGCTCGTCGGTCAGCTCGGCGACCCGGGCCCGCAGCGCCTCGACCTGGTTCTCCAGCTCGATGACCCTCTTGATGCCGGCGAGGTTGACGCCCTCCTCCTGCGACAGCCGCTGCACCTCGCGCAGCAGGGCGACATCACGGGAGGAGTAGCGGCGACCGCCGCCGCCGGAGCGGCCAGGCGTGACCAGGCCGAGCCGGTCGTACTGCCGCAGCGTCTGCGGGTGCATGCCGGAGAGCTCGGCCGCCACCGAGATGACGAAGACCGGTGTGTCGTCCTCGATCACGAGACCTCCTGCGTGAAGTGGGCCCGCGGGTCGTCGGGCGCCGCCGCGGCGAAGGCCTCGAGCGCCTTCTCCGCCTCCTTCGACAGACGTGCGGGTACGGCGACCTCGACCGTCGCGAGCAGGTCCCCCTTGCCGGGCACGCCCCGGCCCTTCACCCGGAAGGTGCGCCCGGACGCCGTGCCGGCCGGGATCCTCAGCGTCACCGGGCCGTCCAGCGTCGGCACGCTGACCTGCGCGCCGAGGGCCGCCTCGGCGAAGGTCACCGGGACCTTCACCGTCAGGTGGCTGTCCTTGCGGCCGAACCACTTGTGCGGCGTGACGTGCACGGTGACCATCAGGTCGCCCGAAGGTCCGCCCCGCTCGCCCGCCCCGCCGCGACCGGCCAGCCGCACCTTGGAGCCCTCCGACACCCCCGGTGGGATGCGGACGTTCAGCGTCTTGCTCTGCACGGCCCTGCCCTCACCGGCGCAGGACGAGCACGGCGTCTCCACCACGCGACCGGTGCCGCGGCAGGCACGGCACGGCTCGCTGAACGCGAAACCGCCCTGCTGGCGGGAGGTCACGCCCTGCCCGCCGCAGGTCGCGCAGGCGTGCGGCGTGGTGCCGGGAGCCGCCCCGGAGCCACCGCAGGTCGTGCACGGCCCCGTGGTCGTGAGGCGCAGCGGCACCGTCGCTCCGCGGACCGCGTCCGCGAAGGCCAGCGTCACGTCGGCCTCGACGTCCTGCCCCCGGCGCGGACCACGTCCAGCCGCACGACCGCCGAACAGCCCGCCGAAGACGTCGCCGAGCCCGCCTCCGGCCGCGCCACCGGCCCGGTTGAAGAGGTCACCGATGTCGAAGCCCGGCACCCCACCGCCCGCGTAGGCACCGGGTCGGTGGCCGGAGCCGAAGAGGCTGCGCGCCTCGTCGTACTCCTTGCGCTTGGTCGCGTCGGACAGCACGTCGTAGGCCTCCGACACCTCCTTGAACCGCTCCTCGCCACCGGGGTTCTTGTCCGGGTGCAGGTCGCGGGCGAGCTTGCGGTAGGCCTTCTTGATGTCGCTCGCCGAGGCGTCCTTGGGGACCCCGAGAGCCTTGTAGTAGTCCTTCTCGACGTAGTCGCGCGCGCTCACGGGATCCCCTCCTCCCTAGGACTCGGCCGGTGAGCCAGGCTCCGCCACCGACACCCGCGCGGGCCGCAGGACGCGCCCGGCGGACAGCCGGTAGCCCTTCTGCAGCACCTGGGCGCAGGTGGCGACCGAGGCGTCCGGATCGGGCTCGGCCTGCATCAGCGCCTCGTGCACCGCGGGGTCGAACGGCTCGCCCGGCTCGCCGAACTGCTCGAGGCCGAGCTTGGAGACGTACGACGAGAGCTTCTCCGCCACCGCCGCGAACGGCCCGGTCAGGTCACCGTGGTCACGCGCGAGGTCGATGTCGTCGAGGATCGGGAGCAGCCCGGTGAGCAGCCCCGCCGTCGCCATCTCGGCGACGGCGACCCGGTCGCGGTCGACCCGCTTGCGGTAGTTGGCGTACTCCGCCGACACCCGCTGCAGGTCGGCCGTGAGCTCGGCCGCGAGCTTGTCCTCCTCGGCCGCGATCGACTCCGCGGTCTCCGGCGCGGCGGCCGGAGCCGAGGGAGCGCGCAGCTCCCCCGACTCCGGGTCCAGCCGGCGCTTGTCGCGCACGATCACCCGGTCCGGGTCGTCCACGATCGGCTCGGCGTCGGACGAGCTCACTTGCCCTCGTCCTCGACGACCTCGGCGTCGACGACGCCCTCGTCGTCGACGGGAGCCTCGGCGCCCGGAGCCGCGCCCTCGGCGGACTGCTGCGCGTAGAGCGCCCCGCCGAGCTCCTGGCTCTTGGTGGCGAGCTTCTCCGCGGCGGCCTTCACCGCGGCGATGTCGCTGCCGCCGAGCGCGGACTTGAGGTCGGTCAGGGCCTCCTCGGCCTCCGCCTTGCCCTCGGCCGGGAGCTTGTCGCCGTTCTCGCCGAGGAACTTCTCGGTCTGGAAGACCAGGGCCTCGGCCGAGTTGCGGGTCTCCGCCTCGTCGCGCCGCGCCTTGTCCTCCTCGGCGTACTGCTCGGCCTCCTTCATCATCCGCTCGACCTCGTCCTTCGGCAGCGCGGAGCCGCCCGAGATCGTCATCGACTGCTCCTTGCCGGTGCCGAGGTCCTTGGCGGAGACGTGCACGATGCCGTTGGCGTCGATGTCGAAGGTGACCTCGATCTGCGGGACGCCGCGCGGCGCAGGCGGCAGACCGGTCAGCTCGAACATGCCGAGCTTCTTGTTGTACTGCGCCATCTCGCGCTCGCCCTGGAAGACCTGGATCTGCACGGACGGCTGGTTGTCGTCGGCGGTGGTGAAGACCTCGGAGCGCTTGGTCGGGATCGTGGTGTTGCGCTCGATGAGCTTGGTCATGATCCCGCCCTTGGTCTCGATGCCGAGGGACAGGGGGGTGACGTCGAGCAGCAGGACGTCCTTGACCTCGCCCTTGAGGACGCCGGCCTGCAGGGCGGCGCCGACGGCGACGACCTCGTCGGGGTTGACGCCCTTGTTGGGCTCCTTGCCGGTGAGCTCGCGCACCAGGTCGGACACGGCCGGCATGCGGGTCGAGCCGCCGACGAGCACGACGTGGTCGATCTCGGACAGCGAGATGCTCGCGTCCTTGATCGCCTGCTGGAACGGGCCCTTGCAGCGGTCGAGCAGGTCCTGCGTCATCCGCTGGAACTCCGCCCGCGTGATCGTGACGTCGAGGTGCAGCGGGCCGTCGGGGCTGGCGGTGATGTACGGCAGGTTGATGCCCGTCGACTGCGACGCCGACAGCTCGATCTTGGCCTTCTCGGCCGCCTCGCGCAGGCGCTGCATGGCCATCTTGTCGCCGGACAGGTCCACGCCGTTGTTGCTCAGCTGGAACTGCTTGACCAGGTGCTCGACGACCCGCTGGTCCCAGTCGTCACCGCCGAGCTTGTTGTCGCCGGAGGTCGCCTTGACCTCGATGACGCCGTCGCCGATCTCGAGCAGCGAGACGTCGAAGGTGCCGCCGCCGAGGTCGAAGACCAGGATGGTCTGCTCCTTCTCGCCCTTGTCCAGGCCGTACGCCAGGGCGGCCGCGGTCGGCTCGTTGACGATGCGCAGGACGTTGAGGCCGGCGATCTCGCCCGCCTCCTTGGTGGCCTGCCGCTCGTGGTCGGAGAAGTAGGCGGGGACGGTGATGACCGCGTCGGTGACGGTCTCGCCGAGGTAGCTCTCCGCGTCGCGCTTCAGCTTCTGCAGGATGAAGGCGCTGATCTGCTGCGGCGTGAACTCCTTGTCGTCGATCTTCTGGCTCCAGTCGGTGCCCATGTGGCGCTTGACCGACCGGATCGTGCGCTCGACGTTGGTGACCGCCTGGCGCTTGGCGACCTCGCCGACGAGGACCTCGCCGTTCTTGGCGAAGGCGACGATCGACGGGGTGGTGCGCGCACCCTCGGCGTTGGCGATGACCGTGGGCTCGCCGCCCTCGAGGACGCTGACGCAGGAGTTGGTGGTGCCGAGGTCGATGCCGACCGCTCGTGCCATGGGTTCGTGCTCCTTCGGACCGGGGGTTGAGTGCCTGCCACTCAGGGTGCTGGCTCCTCGTTCAATCGTCAAACCGAGTTGAGTGTTCCCCGCTCAAGAACACTTCGCGGTGATCTTCGTCTTGTTGTGGTGGCCCACGCGGGCGGACGCCACACCAAGACGAAGATCGACAAGGGGTGGCGGCCGGGCTGTGCCACCCTGGACGGGTGCTCAGCTCCATGCGCGACTCGCGCGGCGGTCCCAACCTGCGGATCCGACTGCTCGCGATCGTGGTGGCCCTGCTGCTCGCCGGCCCGCTCACGCTGTTCGTCCTGCAGGCGCTCGGCAAGGTGCTCGACCTCGCGATCTGACCGTCCTGCCGGCGCCGTTCCGATGATCACCGGGGACCCGCCGGGCGCGTTCCCGGTGATCATGAGGATCGTCCCGGTCTGACCCCGCCGCGCGGCACCGACAGGCGCGCGGGACACTGCTCTTCGCGACGTGCGCACGCGGTCGGTTACCCGCCAGTAGGTACGGGGATCGACCGGGTCGTACGCTCCTCACGCTGCGGTGTGCCCTGTGCGCCGCCCGTACTCGGAGGTCCCGTGGAAACGCACATGATGGTGCGCCTGGTGGTCGGCCTGCTGATCATGGTGGTCGCCCTGGCGATCGCCGGCCGGCGCGTGCTGTTCCTCGTCCGGATGATCGCCTCCGGGCAGCCGTCGCCGGGCCGCATGGACGGCTGGCCGAAGCGGCTCGCGGGTCAGTTCGTCGAGGTCTTCGGGCAGGTCCGCCTGCTCAAGTGGAACGTCCCCGGCATCGCGCACTTCTTCGTGTTCTGGGGCTTCGTCATCCTCACGTTCACGATCATCGAGGCCGTCGGCGCGCTGTTCGACGTCGACTTCCACATCCCGCTGATCGGCAAGAACCCCTTCTTCGGGTTCATGGAGGACTTCTTCGGCGTCGCCGTGCTCCTCGGCCTGATCGCGTTCTCGATCATCCGCCTGCGCTCCCAGCCCAAGGCCGTCGGCCGCGACTCCCGCTTCTACGGCTCCCACACCGGCGCGGCCTGGGTCGTGCTCGGCATGATCGGCCTGGTGATCCTGACGATGTTCGGGATCCGCGCCGCGCAGCTCAACACCGGCGTCTCGCCGTGGCAGGACAACCCCGGCGCGATCTTCTTCTCCAACCTGCTGTCGAAGATCATCGAGCCGTTCGGCCACACCGCGAACGAGCGGATCGAGGACGTCATGGTCCTCGGCCAGATCGCGGTGGTGTTCGGCTTCCTCGTGCTGGTGACCTACTCCAAGCACCTGCACATCTTCGTCGCGCCGATCAACGTGCTGACCAAGCGCGAGGCGATGCCGGACACCACCGCCCTCGGCGCGCTGCTGCCGATGATGAGCAACGGCAAGGTGCTCGAGCTCGAGGAGGCCGACCCCGAGGTCGACACCTTCGGCGTCGCCAAGGTCGAGGACTTCAAGTGGACCGCCATGCTCGACATGGCGACCTGCACCGAGTGCGGACGCTGCCAGAGCCAGTGCCCGGCCTGGAACACCGGCAAGCCGCTCAGCCCCAAGCTGCTGATCATGAACCTGCGCGACCACCTGTTCGCGAAGGCCCCGTACATCCTGGGCTCGAAGACCGCACCCGAGGACCACGTCCCGGACTTCAGCAACGCGGGCACGCACAGCGGCCACGCGGTCCCCGAGGACGGCTACGTGCGGGTCGAGGGCACCAACCACGACCAGGCCGTACGCCCGCTCGTCGGCACCGCCGAGGAGGGCGGGGTCATCGACCCCGACGTGCTGTGGAGCTGCACCACCTGCGGCGCCTGCGTCGAGCAGTGCCCGGTCGACATCGAGCACGTCGACCACATCCTCGACATGCGCCGCTACCAGGTGCTGATCGAGAGCGCGTTCCCGAGCGAGGCCGGCGTGATGCTGCGCAACCTCGAGAACAAGGGCAACCCGTGGGGCCTGAACAACAGCGCGCGCACGGAGTGGATGGAGGGCCTGCCGTTCGAGGTCCGCGTCGTCGAGGACACCATCCCGGACGAGGTCGAGTACCTCTTCTGGGTCGGCTGCGCCGGCGGCCTCGAGGACCGCGCCAAGAAGGTCACCCGCGCGTTCGCCGAGCTGCTGCACACCGCCGGCGTCGAGTTCGCGGTGCTCGGCGAGATGGAGGCGTGCACCGGTGACCCGGCCCGCCGCCTCGGCAACGAGTTCGTCTTCCAGATGCTCGGCATGCAGAACGTCGAGGTCCTCAACGGCGTCGGTGCGGGACGCGAGAACCACGTCAAGATCGTCGCGACCTGCCCGCACTGCTTCAACACGCTCGCCAACGAGTACCCGCAGCTCGGCGGCCACTACGAGGTCGTCCACCACACCCAGCTGCTGGGCAAGCTCGTCGACGAGGGCCACCTCGTGCCGATCACGCCGGTCGACGAGAAGGTCACCTACCACGACCCGTGCTACCTGGGCCGGCACAACCGCGTCTACACCCCGCCGCGCGAGATCCTCAACGCCATCCCGGGCTTCCAGACCGTCGAGATGACGCGCTGCAAGGAGCGCGGCTTCTGCTGCGGCGCCGGCGGCGCGCGGATGTGGATGGAGGAGAAGATCGGCAAGCGGATCAACGTCGAGCGCACCGACGAGGCGCTCGGCACCGACGCCGACCTGATCTCCACCGCCTGCCCGTTCTGCATCGTGATGCTGAGCGACGCCGTCACCGCGAAGGTCCAGGAGGGCACGGCCAAGGAGGGCGTCCAGGTCCTCGACGTCAGCCAGATCCTGGCTCGCTCGTTGAAGTCACCGGCGCTCGTCGGCGCCGACACGACCCAGGCCGCGGCTCCCGTCGAGGCGTCCGCGGGTGCGACCGCCGGCGCCGACCAGGGCCAGCTCGCGCAGGCGGGCGGCGCGCCCGACAGCGGCACCGTCAGCGACCCGGCGTCCTCCGGCGCGACGCTGGCGAGCGGCGGCGGGGACTCCGACGGGATGGGGTCCGGCGCCGCCGGTGACGCCCCCGGTGGCGACAGCGAGGGCCAGGGCCCGGGCGGGCACGAGAACCCCTAGCCCGTACCTCCTGATGATCATCCGCAGCATCGCCGTCCTCAGCGCCGCGCACGGCGCCCTACGACGGGGATCCTGCGGATGATCAACGAAGCCGGCGTAAGGCGAGCAGTCCCGGAGTACGGTGCGGCGGTGACCCGGACCGGCAGCGGCTGCGCGTTCTGCGGCGCGGCCGGACCGCTCGTCGACAGCTGCGTGGTCGAGGACAAGTGGAGCCGCGCGTTCGGCGGCGACCCGGTGGTCGCGCTCGACCACGGCTGGTACACCGACGCAGCCGGCGCGCGGATCCCCGCCGACCACCGGGACAACGCGAAGTTCTTCCGCCCCTACCTGCGGGCGCTGTGCGACTTCTGCGCGCACGGGTGGGTCGAGGACGTCCGCTGGCGGGCCGAGCCGGACCTGCTCGCGCTGGCCCGCGGCGGCGAGCCCCCGGCCCACCCGTCCCCGGCAGTGGAGCGCTGGGCGCGGTTGACCGCCCTGCTGGCCGAGCTGCTGGAGGGCATGCCGACCGCCGCGACCGACGCCCAGCGCGGCGCCGTGCATCGCGGCTCCCCGGCTGACCCCGAGATCGACGTGCGCGTCTTCGCCCTCCAGCAGGCGCTTCCCGCGCGCGTGCACCTCAGCCAGGTCACGGTGGGCGCCGGTCTGGTCCAGGTGGTCTCCGTCGACGTCGCGCACCTGAGCGTGCTGGTCGTGATCCCGTCCGATGCCCAGGCGCGCTCGGTGGTGGACGGCGCCCGGCTCGTCGACTCGCTGCCGGACGGCCGCACCCACGTCGACCTGACGTCCACGTCGCACCCGCAGCGGGTCGCCGTCGAACGGCTGTGCGCGACGGCCAACGCCGCCGCGCACGCGTGATGTGGAGCGGGCGACGGGAATCGAACCCGCGTGTCCAGCTTGGGAAGCTGGCGCTCTACCATTGAGCTACGCCCGCAGAGCGCTACGAACTCTAGCCGCTCCGCCTACTGCGTCGGGGTCCGGCTGAAGCGCAGGTACGACCGGCTCGGCGTGGGCCCCCGCTGGTCCTGGTAGCGGCTGCCGTAGACCGACGAGCCGTACGGGTGCTCGGCCGGCGACGACAGCGGCAGCACGCAGATCTGCCCGATCTTCATGCCGGGGTAGAGCATGATCGGCAGGTTCGCGACGTTCGACAGCTCCAGCGTGACGTGACCGCTGAAGCCGGGGTCGATGAAGCCGGCCGTGGAGTGGGTGAGCAGGCCGAGCCTCCCGAGGGAGCTCTTGCCCTCCAACCGCGCTGCGAGGTCGTCGCCCAGGGAGATCACCTCGAGCGTCGACCCGAGCACGAACTCGCCCGGGTGCAGGATGAACGGCTCCTCGCCCTCGGGCTCGACCAGCTCGGTGAGGTCGTCCTGCGCGATGGCGGGGTCGATGTGGGTGTACCGGTGGTTGGCGAAGACGCGGAAGTAGCGGTCGAGCCGCACGTCGACGCTGCTCGGCTGGACCATCGCCTCGTCGTAGGGCGCGAGGCCCATCCGGCCCGACGCCAGGGCGGCCTTGAGGTCGCGGTCGCTCAGCAGCATGGCGGCGACCCTATCGGCC
>JAKFFB010000295.1:0-3947 GCA_036675425.1 Actinomycetales bacterium
GGTGACGGCGACGACCTCATCTGCCTGCGGCCCATCCTGTCCCTCGTCCAGGAGGTCGATGCCGGCGCCGGCGACGACTCGGTGGTGTCCGAGGGGGAGACCAACAACGCCTTCACCGACCTCGGCCCCGGTCGTGACTCGTTCGTCGGCGGTGGCGGCGAGGACCGCATCGAGGCCAGCTTCGACGACACGATCGTCGCGGACGCGGGCGACGACTTCCTCAACTACTCGATCGCGCGCGGCGAGCCGCTGCCGTCGGTGATCGGCACGACGACGATGTCGCGCGACGAGGGCTGGATCAAGGTCACCGCCCCCGGCCGGAGGCTGACGATCGACGGCACCTCAGGGAGGGTCAGCCTCGCCGGCGAGGTGGTCACCACCTTCGCCGTGTCGCCGCGGATGCTCTTCGGCGTCGCCCAGCGCGTCACGCTCGTGGGCACGCCCGGCTTCGACCGGCTCGGGACCGCCGCCTGCGGGACCAGCGTCATCCGGGGCCGGGGCGCCGGCGACCAGATCGTCGCCCTCGGTGACCGTGCCACGCCCAAGCGCGAGTGCCGCAACCGCCGGATGATCGCCTTCGGCGGTGGGGGGAACGACTCGATCCAGGGCACCAAGCAGGACGACGAGCTGCACGGCGGCGCGGGCAACGACACGATCCGCGGCTACGCCGGGACGGACGTCGCGGACGGTGGGCCGGGCCGGGACAGCTGCATCGCCGAGCGGGAGCGGCGCTGCGAGCGCAACTGACGACTAGTCTCCGGGGGTGGCGTGGAGATGGCGGCGTACGTCCCTGGGTGGCGAGGCCGACCGCGCTGCCTTCCGGGCGCTCCACAACGCCTCCCTGGCCGGCCCCGCGCTGCGGGAGGGGCTGACCACCACGAGCGCCGAGCGGTCCGTACGCCACCTGCGCGCGCTGCTCGGCACTCCGGCAGCCGGGCTCGGTGACACCAGCGGACTGCTGGCGTGGGACGGCCTGGGCGGGCACCACCGCAGCCAGCTCGCGGCCACGATCAGCCAGGTCGCGGAGACCGGCCGGACGATGATCGTCGACGAGCGGACCCTGGTCTGCGACGACGGTGGCTGCGAGGTGCGGCAGGCGATCGTCAGCCCGCTGGTCGTCGAGGACACCCTCGTCGGCGCGCTGGTCGTCGGCGCACCGCACACGACCGGCGGCCTCGTCCGTGCCGCCGACGAGGTGGCGTCGTGGGTGAGCGGCCAGCTCGAGCTCGCCGAGCTCGACGCCTCGCGGACCCGGCTGATGGAGGCCGAGGTGCGCGCGCTGCGGGCCCAGATCAGCCCGCACTTCATCTACAACTCGCTCGGCGCGATCGCCAGCTTCGTGCGGACCGACCCCGACCGCGCGCGCGAGCTGCTGCTGGAGTTCGCCGACTTCACCCGCTACTCGTTCCGTCGCCACGGCGAGTACACGACGCTCGCCGAGGAGCTCCGCTCCGTCGAGCGCTACCTCCTGCTCGAGCAGGCCCGTTTCGGCGAACGCCTCCAGGTGACGCTGCAGATCGCGCCGGAGGTGCTGCCGGTGGCGGTGCCGTTCCTGTGCATCCAGCCGCTCGTGGAGAACGCCGTACGCCACGGGCTGGAGGCCAGCGCGAACAAGGAGGACGGCGTCGGCCGGCTCTCCATCACCGCGCGCGACCTCGACCAGGAGTGCATCCTCGAGGTGGAGGACGACGGCAGCGGTGAGGACCCCGAGCGCGTGCGCCAGGCGCTGGCCGGCGACGCGTCGATGGACTCCGTCGGATTGGGGAATGTCGACGCGAGGCTTCGCAACGCCTACGGCGACGACTACGGTCTGGTCGTCGAGACCGCACCCGGCGCCGGCACGAAGGTCATCGTGCGGGTGCCCAAGTTCGCCCCGGGAGTCCAGGTATGACAGGTCTGAAGGTCCTCGTCATCGACGACGAGCGCCCTGCCCTCGACGAGCTGACCTTCCTGCTCGGCCGTGACCCGCGCATCGGCGAGGTCCGCGGCACCGACTCCGCGACCGAGGCGCTGCGGGTGCTGCAGGCCGAGGAGGTCGACGCGGTCTTCCTCGACATCCAGATGCCCGGGCTGACCGGGCTCGACCTGGCCCAGGTGCTCTCGCGCTTCAAGGCCCCGCCGCCGGTGGTCTTCGTGACCGCCCACGAGGAGCACGCGGTCGCGGCCTTCGAGCTGCGCGCGGTCGACTACGTCCTCAAGCCGGTGCGCGAGGAGCGCCTCGCCGAGGCCGTACGCCGGGTGGTGGAGGCCGGCGGCCCGGCACCGTCGGGTGACGTGCAGATCCCGGTCGAGCGCGGGGGCGTCACCCGCTTCATCAACCGCTCCGAGATCACCCACGTCGAGGCACAGGGCGACTACGCCCGGCTGCACACCGCCGAGGGCTCGCACCTCGTCCGGACGCCGCTCACCTCGCTCGCCGAGCAGTGGGCGTCGGCCGGCTTCGTGCGGATCCACCGCTCCGTCCTCGTCGCGCTCCCCCACGTCGAGGAGGTGCGCAGCGAGGGCGGTCGGGTCAGCGTCGTGATCGGCGGCATCGAGCTGCCGGTGAGCCGGCGGCACACGCGCGAGCTGCGGTCGGTGCTGACGAAGCGCGAGTCGTGAGGCCGCGCCCGTGAGCGACCAGCCGCCGCCCCGGGTGCGGGTCACCGGGCCGCCGCGGCGCCGAGCGGACGTCGTACGGTCTGCGGGGACGCGGGAGATCGACGCGGAGACCGCGCTGGGCGAGGTCTTCATGCGCTCGCTGCTGCGCGAGCAGCTGATGCTGGCGCTGCGAGTGCTGTTCGCGCTGGCGCTGACGCTGGGGCTGCTGCCGCTCCTCTTCCACCTCGTCCCCGCGCTCGGGGACGTCCGGGTGGGGCCGGTGCCCGTGGCGTGGTTGCTGCTCGGGGTGATGACCTATCCGTGGCTGGTGGTGCTCGGCTGGTTCTACATCCGGCAGTCGGAGGCCAACGAGCGTGACTTCGCCGACCTCGTCGGGTCAGTCCTGCCGGAGGAGCTGTCATGAACACCGACGTCGTCCCCGGCGTCGTCGCGGTCGTCCTGGTCTCGCTCGCGACGCTGGTGATCGGCACGTGGGGGCTGCGGATCTCGCGCACCACGAGCGACTTCTTCGTCGCCTCGCGCACGGTGCGGCCGCGGCTCAACGCGAGCGCGATCGGTGGGGAGTACCTCTCCGCCGCGTCCTTCCTCGGCGTCGCCGGGCTGCTCCTGACCTTCGGCGCGGAGATGCTCTGGTATCCCGTCGGCTGGACCGCGGGCTACCTCGTCCTGCTGGTGCTCGTCGCCGCTCCCCTGCGCCGCTCGGGCGCCTACACGCTGCCCGACTTCGCCGAGGCACGGCTGGGCTCGCGGGGCGTGCGCAAGCTCTGCTCCGTGCTGGTCGTCGGCATCGGCTGGCTCTACCTCCTGCCGCAGTTCCAGGGCGCCGGCGTGACGCTGCGGTCGACGATCGGCGCGCCACCGTGGGCGGGTTCGCTCGTCGTCGCGCTGGTCGTGCTGGCGTCGGTGAGCCCCGGCGGGATGCGGTCGATCACCTTCGTGCAGGCCTTCCACTTCTGGATGAAGCTGACCGCCCTGCTGATCCCGATCTTCATCCTGTTGGCCGTGTGGGCCTCCGACGGCGCCCCGGACCCGACCACCACCGCGCCGGCGTCGTGGTCGACCCCGCTGGCCTCAGGTGGAGGCGTCGGGCTCTACACGACGTACTCCCTCATCGTCGCGACCTTCCTCGGCACGATGGGACTGCCGCACGTGGTCGTGCGGTTCTACACCAACCCCGACGGTCGGGCCGCCCGTCGTACGACGCTCGCGGTGCTCGTGCTGCTGGGCGTGTTCTACGTCCTGCCCCCTCTGTACGCCGCCCTCGGCCGCATCTACGCCCCCGACCTCATCTCCGGCCGCTCGGACGTGCTGGTGCTGGAGCTGCCGAACCTGATGGTCGGCGGCCT
>JAKFFB010000232.1:0-3911 GCA_036675425.1 Actinomycetales bacterium
ACGTTCCGCCGCGGACCCGCTGCGCTGATCCCGGTCCCCAAGGTCCGACCCCACATCGCCGACGACCTCGCGCGCGACATCCGGGCGCTGATCACCAGCGACGCCACCTTCGAGGGGCGCCCGCTCCGCCCCAGCGACGTCGCCGTCATCTGTTATCGCCACGCTGACCTCTCCGCGGCCCGGGCGGCACTCCAGGCGGTCGGCGTCCCGGCCGTCATCGCCGGCGGCGGCAGCGTCTTCGCGACCCCCGCCGCGACCGAGTGGCTCTCGCTGCTCGAGGCGCTCGAGCAGCCACACCGCACGCCACGAGTCAGGGCAGCCGCCCTCACCTGCTTCCTCGGGTACGACGCCGCAACGCTCGCCGCGGGTGGCGACGACCTCGCCGACGACCTCGGCGACCGGCTCCGCTCGTGGTCGGAGGCGCTGGCCCGCCGCGGCGTGGCTGCGGTGCTCGAGGCCGCGACGTCCGGCGGGATGCCCGCGCGGATGCTCGCCCGGATCGGTGGCGAGCGGACCCTCACCGATGTCCGCCACATCGGCGAGGTGCTGCACGAGGTCGCGCAGCGCGAGCAGATGGGCGCGGTCGCGCTGCTGGCCTGGCTGCGCCAGCAGGTGCTCGAGGCGCGTGACGGTCGGGGTGCCGAGCGGACCCGTCGGCTCGACTCCGATGCCGCCGCGGTGCAGCTGGTGACGATCCACGCGAGCAAGGGCCTGCAGTACCCGATCGTCTACCTCCCCGCGCTCGGCGACCGCTTCGTCGGCAAGCCCAAGCGGCCGCTCTTCCACGACGCCGACGGCCGTCGCTGCCTCGACATCGGCGGCTCGGGACCGGACTGGAACGACCACTGCCGGCGCTGGGCCGAGGAGGAGGCCGGTGAGTGGCTGCGCCTCCTGTACGTCGCCGTCACCCGCGCCCAGAGCCAGGTCGTCGCCTGGTGGGCGCCGACCAAGAACGCCGAGGCCTCGCCCCTGCACCGACTCCTGATGCGGCAGTCCGCCGCCGACGGATCGCTGCGCGCCGACGTCCCTGTCGCGCCGTCGGTGCCGGACGAGGACACGGTCACCGCGCTGTTCGCCGCCTGGCGCGACCGCGGCGGCCCCAGCCCCGAGGTGTCCCACCCGGCCGCGACCACGGCCCCGCTCGTGGCCGAGTCGCCGGGTGAGCTCTCGGCGCGCGCGTTCACACGGTCCGTCGACACCGGCTGGCGACGGACGTCGTACTCCTCCCTCAGCAACGTGGACCTCGCCGCCGAGGTCGGGCAGCCGGGCGTCGACAGCGAGCCCGAGGTCGAGGCCAAGGACGACGAGCCGGAGGAGGTTGAGGTGCGAGCGTCAGCGAGCCTCGAAACCCCCGGCCTCCCGGTGGTTGAGGTGCGAGCGCCAGCGAGCCTCGAAACCCCCTCCCCGATGGCCGACCTCCCCGTCGGCGCCACCTTCGGCTCCCTCGTCCACGCCGTCCTCGAGCACACCGACCCCACCGCCGCCGACCTGCGCGCCGAACTGCTGACACAGATCGACGAACAGCTGACCTGGTGGCCGGTCCCGGTCGAGCCCGGGGAGCTGGCCGACGCCCTGGTCGCCGTGCTCGACACACCCCTCGGTCCGTTGATGGACGGTACGACGCTGCGCCGGATCGGCGTCCGTGACCGGCTCTGCGAGCTCGACTTCGAGCTGCCGCTGGCCGGCGGCGACGCGGCCGAAGCGCCGGGGGAGGCGACCGTCCTGCTCGGCGACATCGCCGGGCTGCTGCGTAGACATCTGCCCGAGGGCGACCCGGTGCGTGCCTATGCCGAGTCGCTCGACAACCCGCTGCTCGGCGACCAGACGCTGCGCGGCTACCTCACCGGCTCGGTCGACGTCGTGCTCCGGCTCGGGGAGCCCGAGTCCCCCCGCTACGTGATCGTCGACTACAAGACGAACTGGCTCGGTCCGCGCGAAGAGCCGCTCACCGCGGCGTCGTACCGACCCTCGGAGCTGGTCGATGCGATGGGCCACTCGGACTACCCCCTCCAGGCCCTCCTGTACGCCGTCGTGCTGCACCGGTTCCTGCGCTGGCGCCAGCCCGGGTACGACCCGGAGCTGCACTTCGGCGGCGTCGCCTACCTCTACCTCCGCGGCATGTGCGGACCCGAGAACCCGTCCGTCGACGGCGAACCGTGCGGCATCTTCACGTGGCAGCCGCCGGCCGCCCTGGTCACCGACCTGTCTGACCTGCTCGACGGGTCGCTGGAGGGGGTGCGCCGATGACCGGACTCTTCGAGGCGACGTCGCCCCACGACCCGCGGGTCGCGCGCCGGGTTGCCGGATCGCTCGGCGCCTTCAATGCTGCCGGCGTGATCGATGCGGCCGACGTCCGCGTCGCCGAACGGGTCGCCGCCCTGGGCGGCGAGAGCGACGAGCGGGTCAAGCTGGCCGTTGCGCTCGCGGTCCGGTCGGTGCGCGCCGGATCCGTCGGACTCGACCTCGAAGGCCTGCCGGACGTCAGCTCGTTGGTCGAGGAGGTTGCGCAGCAACCGTCTCGAGACCAGGTCGCCTGGCCCGACCTGGTCGAGTGGGCGGCGGCCATCGACGCGTCGCCGCTGGTGGCCGGCGGCGTCATCCACCACGAGCTCGGACTCGTCTACCTCGATCGCTACCACCGCCTCGAGCGCCAGGTCGCCGACGACCTGGCGGAGCGGATCGCGCTCGGCCGCCCTTCGGTCGACGAGGCCGCCCTCACCGCAACGCTGCAGCGCGTGAGCGGCGACCACCTGAGCGAGGAGCAGGCCCGGGCCGTCGAACACGCCGCCCGGCACCGCACCACCGTGCTCACCGGCGGCCCCGGAACGGGCAAGACCACCACCGTGGCCCGGCTGGTGCTGGCCTTGGCCGACCAGTTCCGGGTCGACCACGCCCGCCGGATGTCGGTCGCCCTCGCGGCACCGACCGGCAAGGCCGCGACCCGGTTGCAGGAGGCGGTCGGTGCGGAGCTCGGCGCCCTGGGCGCACTCGGCGACGGACCCGACCAGGTCCCGGCGCCCGAGGCGATGACCCTGCACCGGCTCCTCGGCTGGCGCCCCGACAACACGACCCGGTTCCGGCACGACCGCGGCAATCGGCTGAAGTACGACCTCGTCGTGGTCGACGAGGCCTCGATGGTCGACCTGACGATGATGGCTCGCCTCCTCGATGCGGTGCGTCCGGAAACGCGGCTCGTGCTGGTCGGCGACCCGCGCCAGCTCACCTCGGTCGGCGCCGGCGCGGTCCTCTCGGACCTCGTCGGCGGCTTCGCCGGCCACGACGACTCACCGGTCGTGGCGCTGACCGAGAACCACCGCTCCACGGAGGAGATCAAGGGCCTCGCCGCCGCGTTGCGCGACGACGGCCCCGACGCCGCCGACCGGGTGTTGGAGGTGCTCCGTGCCGGCACCGGCGAGGTCGAGTACGTCGAGACCGGCGACCCCGTGACGGCCCTGCGCGCCGAGTGCACGGCCTCCGCCCTGGCCGTCCGGCGAGCGGCGGAGGACGACGGCCCCGCGGCAGCGATTGCCGCGCTCGACGGGTTCCGGCTGCTCTGCGCCCACCGCGAGGGCCCGCACGGTGTCCGGGTCTGGAACCACCACGTCGAGCAGTGGCTGGCCGCCGAGCTGGGCGCTCCGCTCGGCTCCGCCTGGTACGCCGGTCGCCCGCTCCTGGTGACCAGCAACGACTACGCCCTCGACATCTACAACGGCGAGACCGGTGTCGTGGTCGCCGACTCCCAGGGTCGTCCCCGCGCCTGGATCGCGGGCGCGGACGCACCGCGGTCCTTCGCGCCCGCCCGCCTGGACGCGATCGACACGATGCACGCGATGACGATCCACAAGAGCCAGGGCAGCCAGGCGCGACGGATCGCGGTGCTGCTGCCCGAGGCCGACTCGCGGCTGCTGACC
>JAKFFB010000036.1:0-3904 GCA_036675425.1 Actinomycetales bacterium
CGTGACTGCCACCTCGGTGACGTACAACACCAACACTCCCGGTGACACCATCACCTCGGTCGGGCTCGTCCTCACGGGCGACACGACGGCCAAGGTCATCAAGATCGCTTTCAACGACGCTGCACCCGCAACCTGCTCTGCTGCGGGCAGCTACCTCTCGCCGAGCACGACCTACAGCTGCACCGTCAGCCAGGCCGTGAGCACAGCCACCAAGTTTGCCCTGGTCGCTGTCTAACTCCTGAGTCTCGTCGGGCCCGGCTGGTCACTCAGCCGGGCCCGACGCGGTCAGCCCGCCGAAGGGGAGCGCCACAATGCGAAGGACTGCCGTCACCTGGCTTCTCCTCATTCTCTCGTTGACGTCCGCCGCGTGGCTCCTGGCCCCTTCTGGCGTCGGCGGGCAGGCGACCTACGTGGTCACGAACGGCGTCAGCATGGAGCCGCACCTCTACGCAGGTGACCTGGCGGTCGTACGGCCAGCCGACGCATACCAGGTGGGCGACTCCGCCGCCTACCACAGCCCGATGCTCGACACCGTCGTCCTGCACCGCATCGTGGCCGTCGAGGGCGACCGCTACGTCTTCCAAGGCGACAACAACTCCTGGCTCGACCCGGAGAAACCCACCATCGACGACCTCGTGGGCAAGGAGCTGCTCCACATCCCGCGTGGCGGGATCTGGCTGAAGCAGCTCACCAGCCCGCCGGCGCTCGCCGCGTACGCCTTCTTCCTGCTCGCCGGCGGCACCGCCGTCGCCACCACCACGCGCCAACGTCGCAAGGAGCGCCGCATCGTGTCTCCCCGCCACCGCAGCACCGCCCCCCGCTCGCTCAGCGCGATGCCACCGGCCCTCCAGCCGGTCGCCGCGATCGCCGCCGCCCTCGGGCTGGTCGGGGTCGCCCTCGCCGGGCTGAGCTGGACGCGGCCGACGACTACGACCGGCGCGAGCATGAGCAGCGTCGACTCGACCCTCGACTTCTCCTACACCGCGACGGTGCCCGCCTCGGCGGCCTACGACGGCACGACCGTCACCGCCCCTCAGCCGGTCTTCCGCGCGCTGACCGACACTGTCGACGTCACCTACGACTACGCCGGTCGGCCGGGCAAGATCGCCGTGGTGGCCGAGCTCTCCACCGCCAGCGGCTGGCAGTCGACCGTGCACCTGAGCAAGCAGCAGCCGCTGAAGGCAGCGCAGCAGGGCAAGGTCCGGCTCGACCTGTCAGCCCTCGAGGACCGGGCCGAGGCCGCCGCGGCCGTCACCGGCATCCCGGCCGGCAGCCTCACCGTCACCGTGATCCCGAGGATCTGGATGGACGGCGGCGGCCAGTTCGCCCCCGAGCTGCCGCTGACGCTGGACAGCACCACCCTGAAGCCGAGCTCTGAGGAGGCGCTCAGCGCGTCCACCAGCAGCCAGACGGCGGGGACCGGCACCGCGCCGGCGCAGCTGACCGCCCTCGGCCGGAGCGTCGACATCGCAACGGCTCGCTCCGCGTCGCTCGCGGCCATCGCGCTCGCGGGTCTGCTGGGGCTGGCCCTGCTCGCCCTGGCGCGGATGCACGGCCCCGTGGACGAGGCCGAGCGGATCCGCGCCCGGCACAAGAGCCTGCTGCTGCCGGTCCTCCCGGTGGCGCTCAGCCCCGGGCGCCCGGTCGTCGACGTCCCCGACATCGACGCGCTCGCCACGCTGGCCGAGCGTTACGGCCTGCTGATCCTGCACTGGCAGCGCAGCGGCGTGACGACGTACGTCGTCCAGGACGAGGGGACGACCTACCGCTTCCGCAGCTGGGCCGCGCAGCAGCCGCAGGTCGAGGTCGAGCTGGACGCGGAGCGCGCCGAGGCCTGATTCAGCCGGCGTCGGCGACCGCGCGGGCCTGCAGGTGGCCCTCGAGCTTGCGCTTGATGCGCTGCAGCGCGTTGTCGATCGACTTCACGTGCCGCTCGAGGCGCTCGGCGATCTCCTGGTAGCTCTTGCCCTCGACGTAGAGCCGGAGCACCTCGGTCTCGAGGTCCGACAGCACCTCGTCGAAGTGGGCCTGCAGGGCGCGGATGCGCTCGGCGGAGATGACCAGGTCGGCCGGGTCGCTGATCGCGACGGTCGGGAGGACGTCACCGAGGACGCGCTCGCCGTCGTCGTCGCTGCCGACCGGGCGCTCGAAGGAGACGTAGTTGTTGAGCGGGCCGTGCTTCTGCCGGGTCGCGGTCTTGATGGCCGTGATGATCTGACGCGTGACGCAGAGCTCGGCGAACGCGCGGAACGAGGTCTGCAGCTCGGGGTTGAAGTCGCGGATCGCCTTGTAGAGGCCGATCATGCCCTCCTGGACGATGTCCTCGCGGTCGGCGCCGACCAGGAAGTACGAGCGGGCCTTCACCCGGGCGAAGGCGCGGTACTTGTTGAGCAGCTCGCAGAGGGCGGCCTCGTCGCCGGCGCGGGCCTCCATGACCAGGTCGTCGTCGGTCTTGCCGTCGGCGTTCCGCCAGCGCTCGCGGAGCGGCGCCGTGGGGAGCGTGCCGCCGTGCACCTCGGCGTCGAGCTCGGAGACGAGCTCCTCGGCCTGCGCGATCTCGTCCACCAGCGACACGTCGGCGCCGCCGACGGCCAGCTCGGCCTCCACGGTGGTGGCCAGCTCCTCGACCAGCACGGTGCCCTCGACCAGGTCGGGCACGACGCGCAGCGCCGACGCATCCGCCTTCGGTGTGGAGGACTTCTGGGGGGACCGCTCGCGGAGCAGACGCACGTCGTGAACCCTTCGCCGTCGTGGGTGACTGGCTGCGGCGACGCGACCGGGATACCGGACCGCGCCACGTCGGACGGTGGTGCTCCGGTGGCTTCGTCGACACCGGTATGACCCTCCAACGACGCGGCGACGCGAGGGTGACGCGCCGCCGGCACCGAAGAAAGGGTGTGTTGTTGGGCACTTCCGGACAAGAGGGTACCCGAAGTGATGGTCGTCTCACCAAGTCGAGAGGTAAGGAACCGCTCAAACCGGGCAGAACGGACGGCTGGTCAGCGCACAGTGGCGCTGCGGACAGCCCGCCGGGACGCTGTCAGGAGGTACGACGCCGCCGCGCGACCTCGGCCAGCGTCACGGCGGCGGCGATCCCGGCGTTGAGGCTCTCGTTGCCGTCCGCCATCGGGATGGAGACCGTCACGTCGCACGAAGCGGTGACCAGCCGGCCCAGCCCGTCGCCCTCGGAACCGACCACGACCACCAGCGGCTCGGTCGCGAGCTCGAGGTCGTCCAGCGCGACCGACCCGTCCATCGCCAGACCGGCGACGAACAGCCCCGCCTCGCGGTACTCCTTGAGCGTGCGGGCCAGGTTGGTGCAGCGGGCCACCGGCAGCCGGGCGGCTGCCCCGGCCGAGGTCCGCCAGGCCGCAGCGGTCATGCCGGCGGACCGGCGCTCCGGGACGAGCACGCCCTGCGCGCCGAAGGCGGCGGCGGACCGGACGACCGCGCCGAGGTTGCGTGGGTCCGTGACGCCGTCGAGCGCCACGATCAGCGGCGCCGGCGCCGCGAGGGCGCGCTGCAGCAGGTCGTCGGGGTGCAGGTAGGTGTACGGCGGGACCTGCAGCGCGAGCCCCTGGTGCAGGGCGCGGCCGGTCATCCGGTCCAGCTCGGCGCGGCTGACCTCCATCAGGGCGAGCCGGGCCTTGCCGGCGAGCGCCACGGCCTCGGTGACCCGCTCGTCGGCGTCAATGCCGATCACGACGTAGAGGGCGGTCGCGGGCACCTTGGCGCGCAGCGCCTCGACCACCGGGTTGCGACCGACCACTGTCTCCGGCGCGTCCGCCCCCGCCTTGCCGCGCGGCCCGCGCGGACCGGCGCCGCGGTCCACCGGACGGGTGCCGCTGGCGGGGTTCGCCCCACCGCGCCCGGCCCGGTCGGCCGAGGAGGCCGCCCGCTTGGC